>JAUIDP010000047.1 GCA_030429005.1 Gammaproteobacteria bacterium
GTTCGCGGCGCCCGGATCGAGTCTCATAGCGGGCCGCGAAAATGGACCTGCCGGAGACCTGATTGTGAACAAAGCAATGCTGGCGAGCGACGACGCCACCGTCTGCGACCGTACCGCAACCATGCTGGCTGAACTGGGCTGGGACGTCTATGTCATCAGCGCCGAAGAACTGCTCGATACCAGCCTGAGCGTACAGGAGCCCCAGCTCGTGCTGGTGGATATCGAGATGCACGGCGGCATCGGCTTCGACCTGATCCTGAAAGCACGCCGGCGTTTTGCCAACGTATTCATCATTGCCGCCACCCGTGGCGGCGACCGAGACCTGTGGCCGGGCCTCGTCGACATGTGCGGCGCGGACCGCTATATGGTCGGTCCCGTATCAAAGTCGAAACTGGCCAGCCAGATCGAGATGGCCGTGGCGCGCGGGCAGCTCGACGAGAACACCCCGGTTACGCTGGTAACCTGCGGCTACTGATTCGCCACGGCAAACAGCCGCTCGATGTCCAGCGCGGCATCGATACCCGCGGCCAGTTCGTCCAGCGCCGCTTCGACATCAGCGGCATAGGCGAAGCCGCATTGCGTCATTCCGAGCTGCTCCAGGAAGGCCTGCCGGTACCTGTCGTCCTGCATCAGGCCATGCAGGTAGGTGCCGGCGATGCGGCCGTTCCGGCTTTGCGCGCCGTCAGCATCCTCGCCGATCCGAAACATCGGCCGCGCGCAATCGGGCCCCGTGGTGTTGCCGACATGGATCTCGTAGCCGGATACGGTTTGCCCGGTTGCGGCACAGGTTGCGTTGACCGGGCGCACGACCTTGTCGCTGTGCATCCGCGTTTCAACCTCGAGCAGGCCGAGACCTGCAACGGTGCCGGCGCGGCCGTCGCTGCCGGACGCATCACTGATCGTCCTGCCAAGCATCTGGTAACCGCCGCAAATGCCGAGTACCCGGCCGCCATTGCGCGCATGTGCAAGGATGTCATGGTCCCAGCCTTGTGCGCGCAGGAACTCGAGATCGCCCAGTGTCGACTTGCTGCCGAACAGGATGACGAGGTCGCGGCCCTGCGGAACCGGGCTGCCGGGCGGCACGAACTCGAACTCGACGCCTGGTTCAAGCCGTAACGGGTCCGCGTCGTCGAAATTGGCCATGCGTGACAACATCGGTGCAACGATGCGCACGGGTCGGTCGCCAGTCGCTGCCGAGTGACGCTGGCTGACGGCATCCTCCGCCGGCAGCTTTGCGCAGGCATCCAGCCACGGTATGACGCCGAAGCAGGGCCAGCCCGTCAGTGCTTCGATCGCGACCACACCGTCGTCGAAAAGCCGCGGATCACCGCGAAACTTGTTGACCGCGAAACCCCGGATCAGCTTCGCGTCTTCCGGATCGATGACGGCATGCGTACCGACGATGCTGGCGATCACGCCGCCTCTTTCGATGTCGCCGAGCAGGCAGACCGGCACGTTGGCCGCCCGTGCGAAACCCATGTTGGCAATGTCGCGCTGACGCAGGTTGATTTCGGCCGGGCTGCCGGCCCCTTCGACGATGACCAGCTCGTGGTGTGACTGCAGGCGAGTGAAACTGTCGAGAACGGCCGGCAGCAGAGTATCCCGCGAGTCGATGAACTCGGTTGCCTGCATCGATGACATGACCCGGCCGCGCACGACGACCTGCGCAACCTTGTCGGTCTCGGGTTTCAGCAGGACCGGGTTCAGGTCTGTGTGTGGTGCAATGCCGCAGGCCAGTGCCTGCAGCGCCTGTGCTCGACCGATTTCGCCACCGTTGTCGCAGGCGGCGGCGTTATTCGACATGTTCTGCGGCTTGAATGGCGCCACGTCGATGCCACGTTGCCGAGCGATTCGACAAAGCCCGGCAACAAGCAGCGATTTTCCGACATCGGAGCCGGTGCCCTGGATCATCAGTGACCTGGCTGTCATTGCGCTGCTTCGATACGTACGTCGAAACCGTGTGCATCGGTCGCGACGTGCGCGTGCACGCCGTAGACGTCACGGATTCGTTCACGGGTCAGCGTTTCGGCCGGTGGCCCGGCAGCGACAACCTGACCGTGGCGCATCCACAGCAACCGGTCCGCAAAACGGGCGGCCAGGGCGATATCGTGCAGGACGACCAGCGCACCACCGCCGGCATCGACAAACCGGCGCAGGAGTTCAGCAATGCCCAGCTGGTGCAGCGGGTCCAGCGCCGCTGTCGGCTCGTCTGCCACCAACAGCGGTGCGCTCGCCGCCAGTGCCCGGGCAAAATGCACGCGGGCGATTTCGCCGCCTGACAGCGTGTCGGCATTGCGTTCGGCAAGCGCCTCGAGATCACAGGCGCTGATGGCGCTGGCCACGGCCGCGGCATCCTGCGGACCGAGTTTGCCGAGGGCGGCGCCGTGCGCAAAGCGGCCGAGTGCGACGATGTCACGCACCGTGTTCGGCCAGGCCAGCGGGCGACGTTGCGGCAGGTAGGAGACCAGGCGCGCACGCTCGGCGGCCGGCATTGTCGCAACGTCCTTGCCAGCGAGTGTCGCGGTGCCGCCGCTCGTATCCAGCAAGCCGAGCGCTGCGCGCAGCAAGGAGGTCTTGCCGGCGCCGTTTGGCCCCAGTATGGCAACGAGTTCACCTGGCGAGAGTGTCAGCGATGCATCCCGAACGAGCGTCGCGGAACCGGCATCGACGGTGATGTCCTTTGCCACCAGTTCAGTCATAGGTCACCCGCCGCATTACAGCGATCCAGATGAAGGCCGGTGCACCGATCAGCGCGGCGACCACACCCAGTTTCAGTTCCGTTGCTGTCGGCATCAGCCGGACACCGATATCAGCCAGCACGAGGATCAGGCCGGCCAGCAATGCGCTCGGCCACAGGCTGCGCGCAGGATCATGGTCGACGATCGGCCGCACGATGTGCGGCGCGACAATGCCGACAAAACCGATAGCGCCGGCAAGGGCGACGGATGCGCCGGTCGCGAGCCCGGCGCCCAGTACGATGGCGATTCGCTGCCGTCGCAGGTCCAGACCCACTCCGCTGGCGGCCTCTTCGCCAAGTGTCAGTGCCGACAGTCCCCGGCGGTTCGCGAACAATATGGCGAGCCCGACCAGCATGAATGGCAGTGCAAACTGCAGGTCGGCGAGGCTCCGGTTCGCGACGGAGCCGAGCAACCAGTTCATCATGTCGGACAACGTAAACGGATTCGGCGCAAGGTTCAGCAGCAACGACATGGCAGCCGCGGAAAAACTGGACAAGCCGACGCCCAGCAGAATCAGCGTAACCACCGACCGGATGCGGATAGCGGCCGCAGCAAGCAACGCGGTTGCGGCCAGCGCGCCGGCGATCGCGTAAACCGGCAGCAGGAAAGCGGAGGTTGCGGCAAGGCCGTAATACAACGCGAACGTCGCAGTCAACGAGGACGTTGCCGTGACTCCGAGCACGCCAGGGTCCGCGAGCGGGTTACGCAGCAGTCCCTGCAGGGCCGCTCCGCTGGTGCCGAGTGCCGCACCAACAACAAACGCTGTCAGCGCCCGCGGCAGGCGAATCTCCCACAGCACGATGCCATCGCCCGCCGTACCCTGGCCCAGCAACGCGGCGATGACCCGCGCACCGCCCAGCGGCGTCGAGCCGAGGAAACAGGCTGCCAGCAGCGCGCCCGCGCTTGCAGTGAGTAACAGGACGGTGAGGACACGCGGTGTCATGATCCGGCCAGGGCTTCGATGGCGTCCAGCAGGAACCAGCCGCCGCAGGAGGTCCACGCGCCCTGCAACATGACGGTTTCGCGCTCACGCAACTGGCGTTGTGCGACCGGGTGCCGCGCAGCACTCCACATCAGCGGGTGGCGCGACTCCTGGTCGAAGAATGCGGCGACGATGAGATCGGGCTGTTCGTATGCCAGGGCCTCGAGCGGCAGCGCATGCCAGCCGGCCCGCTGTTCGAAGTTCACCAGGCCCGCTGCAAGCAGCATGTCGTCGATCAGCGTGCCGGTGCCGCTGGTGACGCCGTTCGGCGTCATGTACAGGGCTTGCTTTGCGGTGCCTGCCGACGGTATCGCGGCAAGCCGTTTATCCATCGCATTGCGAACCTCGATGCCACGCTCCGGCACACCCAGGCCGTTTGCAACTGTGACGACCATCTGCCGTATGTCATCGATAGAATTGGCAAACGGCATCTGCAGCACCGGTACACCCGCTCGTTCGAAAAAGGCCGCTGCTCGCGGACCGCCACCATAGGAACGAATGACGAGGTCCGGTTGCAGTGCCAGTACATCTTCTGCAACCGGACGCACGGTCGGCAGCCCGCTGGCGGCATCACGCCGGTATGAGAACTCCTTTGCCGCATCGGGCGAGAGCGCCAGGATATTCGCTCGCGGCAGCAGCTCCAGTACGAACTGGTCCGCACAATAGTCGAGACTGACCACCCGCTGCGGCAGATCCGCCAGTGCTGCGCCGCCGGCAAGCAGCGCAACGACGGTCAACAGGCAGGTGTTATGCCGCATGACTTCGCTAGAACGCCAGGCGAGCGCCGACGTATCCCGAAAGCCCGGGCGTGCCATACCCCAGGACCTGCTGGTACTGTGCGTCGAACAGGTTCTCGATGCGAGCGTACAGTTCGATGCCGGGCGACAGCCGGAATTCACCGGCAAGATCGACCCGGGTCCACGCATCCACTGTGCCATCGACGTCCTGTTCCTCGTCGTTGTAGCGCACGGACAGAACCGCGGACAGCCGGCCTTCCGGATTGATCGAAAACGCGAGGTCGCCCGAGTTCTCTGGTACGCGGATCAGCCTGGCACCGTCAGCATCGCGTGCATCGATATTCGAGAAGTTCAGGCTGGCATCCAGCCAGTCGGCGAATTGCCAGCGGGCGTGCACTTCAACACCGGTCGATTTTGCCCTGGCGATGTTTTCGTAGCCGCCGATGCCGAAATCGAAGGTAATCAGGTCGACGGTATCCTGGTCGAACCAGGTCAGCCCGAACTCTCCGCGCTCATCGACGGTGCGGTAGACGAAGCCCAGGTCGTAGGCGTCGGAAGTTTCCGGTCGCAGCTCCGGATTGGGGTTGCTGGCGCCACAGCAGAAAAAGGTCGTCTGGAACAGTGTCGGTGCCTTGAAGCCTTCGCCCCAGCTGGCGCTCAGCGTCCATTGTGCGGACGGGTTGTACGCAGCCGCAAAGCGGGCAGTCGTTTCGCCGCCAAAATCCGAGTGGTCGTCACGCCGCAGACCGGCGCTCAGCGTCAATGTATCGACCGGGTGAAACTCGTACAGCGCGAAAACCCCGTCGATCGAGGCGCTGTCGTCATTGGATTCGTTTGTCTCGCGCTCGACGCCGACGGCGAGCCGGTTGTCCGGGTTAATTTGTAACGTTCCCTGGTAACGGTAAGTCCAGCGGTCACCCTTGCTGGTAAAGCCGGGAACGCCGTCGGTGAAACTGCGGCGCTCCGTGTCCGAGTAGCCGATAAGGAAGGTATTCTCGAGCTTGCCATCGAGCACCGGCAACGACAGCGTCAGGTTGGTCGAGGACTCCTTCGCCTTGCTGAGTTCATCGCCGTCGCCGACGTTCCCCTCTGCGCCGAATACGAAACTGTCGTACTCGGAATCCGCGTCCGTCCACAATGTAGCCAGCTGGATCGAGCCGTTCTCGCCGATACGCGAACCGATTCTCGCACTGACGGTCGTCGAGTCGTAGGCATCGCTTTCGGTGTTGCCATTGGCTTCGTCTGCCTTGGAGATGCCGTCGGTCGAGTTCATCGTTACTGCAAGACGATAGTCCAGTCGCTCGCCGGCACCGGCGAAATCGACACCGCCGCGCAACGAACCGAAAGAACCTGCCTGCGCGAATACGTTGGACGTGCTGCCGGCTTGCGGCCGTTTCGTGATGATGTTTATGACACCACCGATCGCGTCCGTTCCCCACAGTGTCGATTGCGGTCCGCGCAGGACCTCGATGCGCTCGATATTGTTCGGGTCGAGGCGGGCGAAATCGAAGCCGCCGCCCGGGGCAGTTGGATCGTTCACCACGACGCCGTCGATAACTACCAGCGTTTGTTCACTGGAGGCACCACGGATTCGCACCGTGGCAACGCCGCCGAATGAGCCGTTCTGGTTGATCGTGACGCCCGGCGCGATCGCGACCGCGTCGAGGACAAAGTCCAGCCCGCGGGCCTGGATCTCGTCAGCCGTGATAACGGTGACGCTGGAGCCAACCTCCGTCATCGGTTGATCCAGGCGCACGCCATAAACAGTAATTTCATCATCGGCCAGCACGGGCAATACGCTGCCGAGCCCGATGACCAGAAAGAGCAGTCTTTTCATCTGAGGTCCCCTTAGAAACGAATTTTCGGCGCGGCCTGTGCATGCAGGCCGAAACGCCGGCCACATGTCGTTTCACGGGAAATCTGATTCCGGCCCCCTGGGTTGACCCGACCCTGGGACGAACGACGCGATGGCAGGTTTCCTGACTTGCTGATCGCAGAAAATCGGCCGCCTTCCCAAGGTTTTCGTCTTAGTGGCGAGCTGGCCGAAATCTCCCAGCTTACAGTTGCGGGTACAGTGCCGGAGTTTCACCGGCTTCCCTCTTAGCTCTGGCTGAGCAGAGCACCATCTGAAACAAAACCTAGACGAGGGCATGGACGTTGTCAATGCAGCCGGCCGGATGCGGTAGTACTGGATTGCAGCAGCTTGTACGATGCGAGGTCCATGCAATCACACGAGTAAATGGCCGATGAGAGTATTCAAGCTGGCAGGCGCTGTTGTATTGGTGCTGGCGAGCGGTTCGGTGGCAGCCCAGGACCATGCGGATCTCGCCAAGCAACTTGCGAACCCGCTGGCGGCACTGATCAGCGTTCCGCTGCAGTTGAATTACGACGACAACATGGGGACGGACGGACGTGGCGACATGTGGCGCCTCAATATCCAGCCCGTTGCGCCGTTTTCGATCAGCGAAGACTGGAACCTGATTTCGAGGACGATCCTGCCGGTCATCGACCAAAGCCACTTCCCGGCGCCCGGCCAGAGCGAGTTCGGCCTCGGTGACACCGTGCAAAGCCTGTTTTTCTCGCCCAAGGCGCCGACATCAAGCGGCTGGATCTGGGGTGCCGGACCGGCATTCCTGTTGCCAACGGCAACCGACGAACAACTGGGTGCGGAAAAATGGGGCGTGGGCCCCACTGCCGTCGCACTGAAACAGGTAGGTCCCTGGACCTACGGCGGGCTGTTCAATCATATTGAATCGTTCGCGGGTGACTCGGACCGCGACGACATCAGTGCAACTTTTGTGCAGCCATTCCTGACCTACATTACGTCGTCGAAGACCACCATCGCACTGAACTCAGAGTCAACCTACGACTGGAAGAACAAGGAATGGTCAATTCCGATCAACCTGATGGTCAATCAGATGCTGATGATCGGCAAGCGGCCGGTGCAGGTCGGCGTTGGCGTGCGCTACTGGGCAGAATCCTCCGGGATCGGCGCGGACGACTGGGGGTTCAGGCTGAACTTCATCCTGTTGTACCCGAAGTAAACTGACGCCGTGATTTCTTTCGCCGGCGTTATCCTCGGACTGTTATTGCTGGTTGGTGGCGGCGCACTGCTGGTGCGTGGCGCATCCGAGGTCGCCGCAAGGTCGGGCATATCACCGATGGTCGTCGGCCTGACAATCGTCGGGTTCGGTACCAGCGCGCCGGAACTCGTGGTCAACATCCTGGGTGTACTGCAAGGAGAGACAGCGCTCGCGTTTGGAAACGTCATCGGTTCGAATATCAGCAATCTCGGCCTGGTGCTCGGCCTGGCGGCAGTCATCGCGCCGATCCAGTTGCAGAGTGGGGTCGTGCGCCGCGAAGTTCCGCTGTTGCTGCTGGGAACCACGATGATGACGGTCATGGCGCTGGACGGTCCACTCGAAGGCCAGGCTGCGGCAATCGGCCGCGGCGACTCGCTGGTGCTGCTGCTGACCTTCTGCATCTTTATTTACATTATCGCAATGGACTATGTGCGTGACCGCAAGTCCGACCAGCTGTTCATCGATATCGACCACAGCGAGAAGTTCAAACAGGCCTCCGGGGGCAAGCTGTGCTGGCTCTTCATCATTGCCGGATTTGCCATGCTGTTTGTCGGCGGCGAATTCACAGTGCGCAATGGATCTGCGCTGGCATCGCAGTTTGGCGTATCGCCAACGATCATCGGGCTGTTCGTCGTCGCCGTCGGCACCAGCATGCCGGAGCTGGTGACGTCGGTCATCGCGGCCATGCGTCGCGAATCCGACCTGGCGCTGGGAAACGTGGTCGGCTCCAACCTGTTTAATTCGTTGCTGGTATTGCCCGCAAGCGGGCTGGTGGGCAGCATTCCGATCCCGGACGGTGGCGTTGGTGACCTGGTTCTGTCGTGGCTGCTGGCGGCCGTGCTGATTCCGATCTTTTTTATCGGCAACGCCTGCCTTGGCCGGGTTGCCGGAGTCGGATTCCTGCTTGTATACCTTGGCTATGCCGGGTTCAGGATTGTCGGCGTGTAGTCGGGCCGGATTCCGGCGAGTGCAGGGACACGCGTGCAACCATCGCGCCGCTATCTCTGTCCGGGCAACCAGCGCAGGAAGAACTCGCGCGCGTTGCCGCCCATGATCTTGCGTATCTCGGTCTCCGAGAAACCCTGCTCAAGCATCGTCTGAGTCAATATCGCCAGTTCGGCCGCGTCAAACGGTACTTCCACCGTGCCGTCAAAGTCGGAGCCGAGCGCAACATGGTCAACGCCGAGCAGGTCAACTGCGTAGCGCAACGAGGCCACGATGCCGGCTGGCGATACATCGCAGACAGCCGACGCCCAGAAGCCGATGCCGACCAGTCCGCCGGCATCCGCAATCTCCCGCATCAGTTCGTCGTCGAGATTACGCGGCGTATCGCAAGCGCCCTTTAGTCCGCCGTGTGACAGGATGACCGGTCGCTGCGTCAGCGCCAGGATATCGCGTACCGAACGGGGGGAGGCATGCGCAACGTCTATGATTATTCCCAGTTCGTCGGCGCGATCAACGACCTGTCGGCCGAAGTCGGTCAGGCCGGCTTTGCTGGTGCCATGCAGCGAGCCGCCAAGCTCATTATCGAAGAAATGGGTGAAGGCAACGATCCGCAAACCGGCAGCGAACAGGCGATCCAGGTTCTGCAGCTGGCCCTCCAGCGGATGAGCCCCCTCGATCAGGTAAATCGCACCCACAGCGTCGCTGCCGGCTTCGCGCTGCAGAAGCAGGTCCTGCAGGTCCGCCCGGGTCAGGATGAGTCGCAGTTTGCCCTCACTTGCGGCACTGAAGTCCTGCAGTTTTTCCAGTTGATACGCTGCGCGTTCGTACAGGCTGGACCAGGTGGCAACCGGCCAGCGCTGCACGATTGCCAACGCTGTTATATCGTCGGCGTCCGCCGCGTTTTCGACATCGTTCAGTCCGGGTGGGCTCTTCGTAACCGCCGAGAATACTTGCAGCGCGACGTTGCCGGCCTGTAACCGCGGCAGGTCGGCGTGACCTGTCGCGGATCGTTGCAGCAGGTCTCGCCGCCACAGCAGTGAATCCGTGTGCAGGTCGGCAACGAACAACGAGTCGTGCAATTCCGCCGCGGGCGGCCGGATGGCATACGGCGAGTGCGGCACCACGGTATTCAGCGATGACTCGATACGCGTCGGCATCAGCAAAAAGAACAGGACGATGCCGACAAGCAGCAAGACCGCGGCAAGCAGCAGTATTTTCTTCATGGCGGTGATGATAGTCGAATCGCCGATTATTGGACGGCAATTGGCGTGAAATTGTAGACTCAGTAACCGCCCTGGCAGGTCAGGTCAATGAAGAACAAGATCCCGCCGCCGATTATTCTGCTGGTGTCCGGCGCACTGATGTGGTTGATATCGCGCAGCACTTTCGCCTTCACCGTAACGGTACCGTACGCGCTGGTCTTCGCGTTGTCGCTGGCGGTGGCTGGCCTCGTGGTGGCCGCAGCGGCGATCCGCGAATTTCGACGTGCACAGACCACGGTCAACCCGCTGCAGCCGGATGCCGCTTCGGCACTGGTCGACAGCGGCATATTTTTAAGGAGCAGGAACCCGATGTACCTGGGATTGTTGCTGGTGCTGTCGGGCTGGGCTGTCTGGTTGCAAAGCCTGGGTGCTGCTGTCGTACTCGTTGTTTTCTGGCTGCTGATTACCGAGCTGCAAATAAAACCGGAAGAGACCGCGTTGCAGAAGAATTTCGGCGAGCCGTATGCGGACTACTGCAGACGGGTCAGGCGCTGGATATAGATTGCTAATGGGAGAAACTGTATGACCCGAAGACGCCACCGGCAAAAACGTGTCGTAAACGCCATCCGGCAATTGCCGTGGCGGGACGTCGTCAATGGCTACGCGCCGGTGGAGGTCATCAGCGCGGACCAGGTCGAAACCATCATCGACACCGCGCTGGATGTGCTGGCCAGGCAGGGCATGCGTTTCCTGGAGCCACGCAGCCGCAAACTGATGCAGGATGCCGGCGCCGAAGTGGATGAGGCTGCGAAGATAGTCCGGTTTGACCCTGACATGGTGCGCGAGTGCCTGCAGCACGCGCCGGCTTCGTTTACGCTGCGTGCCCGCAACCCGGCCCGTGACCTGACCGTCGGCGGACAGCACATTATTTTCGGTTCTGTCGGTGGTCCGGCGTTTTGCAGCGACCTCGACAAAGGCCGCCGGCCCGGCAACTACGCCGAGATGTGCGACTACCTGCGGGTAATCCAGAGCCTGAATATCATCCAGCAGGAAGGTGGCGGGCCTTTCGAAGCCATGGACCTCCCTGGCGAGACGCGCCACCTCGACCTGTACCTCGCGCAGATCCGCTTGCTGGACAAGAACTGGCAGGCGTATGCGCTCGGCAGGGAGCGCACGATTGATGCGATCGAAATGTCCTGCCTGTCCCTCGGCGTCGATCGCGAGGAACTGGCCCGTCGCCCGGCCGTGCTCGCGATCATCAATACCAATTCCCCGATGCAGCTCGACATACCGATGACGGAAGCCGTTATCGAGCTGGCGTCAGCCAACCAGGCCTGTTGCATTACGCCATTTACGCTCGCGGGTTCGATGAGCCCGGCGACACTGGCCGGCACGTTGATGCAGCAAACCGCCGAAGTCCTGGCCGTGGCGACGCTGGCGCAGGTCGTCCGGCCAGGTGCGCCGATCATCTATGGCAGTTTTGCATCGAACGTCGATATGCAAAGCGGTGCGCCCGCACTGGGCACGCCGGAGTATACGAAGGCCGCCCAGGCGAGCGGCCAGATTGCGCGCCGCCTCGGCATTCCGTTCCGCTCCAGCAACACGACCGTCTCGAACTGCATCGATGCGCAGGCCACGATCGAAAGCGAAATGTCGCTGTGGGGCTCGGTGATGGGGCACGCGAATCTTGTCAATCATGCGGCCGGCTGGCTCGAGGGTGGGCTGACCGCGTCTTTCGAAAAGCTGGTCATCGACGCCGAGATGCTGCAGATGATGGCCGAGTACCTGCGGCCGATCGAGGTCAATGACGATGAGCTGGCAGTCGATGCGATCGCCGAGGTTGGGCCGGGCGGGCACCATTTCGGCACGAGTCATACGCTGGCCCGTTACGAAACCGCATTCTATGCGCCGCTTTTGTCCAATCGGCAGAATTACGAGGCGTGGGTTGAGGACGGCAGTATCGACATCGCGAGCCGAGCCAATACAATGTGGAAGCAGTTGCTCGCGGAATACGAGCAGCCAGCTCTCGATCCGGCGATTGACGAAGCGCTGGTCGACTACGCGGATCGGCGCAGAGGTGTCCTGTCCGCCGCCTGACAAAGTACTGGTCTGTTGAAAAAATTCATTTTCCTCATTGCCCTGCTGCTGGCAAACAGCGCGCTGCTGGCCCAGGAATCGATCGTGGTTGGCGTCGTTGTCGATGGCCCCGCGGATCGCCTGGATGCGCAGCAAGCCCGCTTCGTCGAGGAACTGCTGGCGCTGACTGGCCGGGAATTCCACGTGCAGATCCGCGAATTTTCCGGCAACTGGTCCAACGCGGGCATGCTGGCGGCCATCGAGGCCGCCTACGCGGATGAGACGGTCGATTACGTGCTGGTGACCGGCTGGGTGTCCAACCAGCTGGCAGCAACGCGAAAGTCGTTCCCGAAACCGACCTTCCTGCCCGCGATCGTCGATATGGGCCTGTTGCCGGCGCCGGCCGTCAACGGCCGCTCCGGCATAAAAAACCTGAATTACCTGGGTGCCTATTCCGATTTTGGTGAAGACCTGGACACACTGGCACGGATTACTTCGTACTCGAAGCTGGTCCTGCTGATCGATGCGAACCTGTCGTCAGCCATTCCCGAGCTGCGCGACGCGGCGTTGCAACAATGCCAGGAGCGCGGCGTGGAGTTGCAGCTCGTTACACACGACGGCATCGACCACGACCTTGCGGCCCGGATTCCAGAAGATACCGACGCGGTATTCGTCGCCGGCCTGCCGCGCATGCCGGCGGCCGATTTTCAACGCATGGTCGACAAGATCAATGCAGCGCACCTGCCCAGCTACAGCTTTGCCGCAGTGGCCGATGTCGAGCGCGGTCTGCTGGCAACCAACACGGAGCCTCGCGATATCGACCGGCAGGCGCGACTGAACGCGCTGAATATGCAGGCCGTCATGCTCGGGGAAGCACCGGAGGACCAGCCGATTGCCGCGGCGATCAAGGAAAAGCTGACGATCAACATGGCAACGGCACGCACGATCGGCTTGTCGCCGAGCTTCCAGGTGCTTAACGAAGCCGTATTGCTGAACCAGGATGTCGCTTACACCGGGGAGCACTTCAACCTGGTCAACATCGCTCGCGAAGCGTTGCGCAGAAACCAGGACCTGCAGGCTGCGCAATTCGGTGTCCTGGCCAGTGAAAACAATATCGGCGCAGCGCGTTCGGGACTGTTTCCGCAGGTCGGGCTGACCGGCAGCTATACCGAGCGCAACGACTCGCCGACGGTCGCATTTGGCCTGTTCCCCGAAAAGTCCACCGATACCGCGGTTCGGCTGGACCAGCTGATCTATTCCGACTCGGTGGCAGCCGGTGTCACGATTCAGAGAGAGTTGCAACGCAGCCGGGAATTCGAACTGCACGAATTCAGGCTCGATGTCGTGCAGGCGGCGACCACGGCGTACTACATCGTCCTCAACGCGCAGTCGCAATTGCGAGTCCAGGAAAACAACCTGGAGATCACGCGCACGAACCTGGAGCTTGCGCAGAATCGTGTAACCCTGGGAACGTCGACGATGGCCGACGTGTATCGCTGGGAAGCCGAAGTTGCACGGGCGCAGGTCCTCGTTGTCAGTGCCCGGGCCGAGGTGCGGCAGTCGTGGGAGTCGCTCAACCGGATCCTGCACAGACCGCAGGGAACGCGGATCGGCCTGAAAGAAGCCAGTTTCGATGAGCCATTTATCATGTCGCGGGCGGAATTCGACGACCTGATCCGCAGTCCCGCCGACTATGCGCGATTCTCGGATTTTTACATCGCCCGTGCATTGAGCCAGGCCCCGGAACTCGAGCAGATCGATGCACAGATCACAGCCAAGAAACGCGACGTCACCAGTAAGAAACGCGCCTACTGGCTGCCGGACTTTGCAATTGGCGGGCAATACACCGACAACCTGCAGCAATCGGGCCTCGGTGCCGGCCCGACGGCGGGCGAGGGCCTCGCGGACTGGAGCATTGGGGTACAGGCCACCCTGCCGCTTTTCTCGGGTGGCCTGAAGAAGTCGAACCTGTCGCGCGCGGAATACGAGTTGCGCCAGCTGCAGTCCACCCGGATCGCAACGCAGGAACGCGTTGAAGAAGAGGTCCGCGTGCAACTGCATGCCGCCCAGGCGGCGTATTCGCAGATTGACCTGACGGCGAAGGCCGCCGAGTCGTCGCGCAAGAACTTCGAGATGGTCAGCGACGCTTACGCGCGCGGTACCGTGACCGTGATCGAGCTGCTGGACGCGCAGGACACCAGCATCGAAGCCGCGGCCGCCGCCGAAGCATCTCTCTATAATTTCCTGATCACCGTGATGGCGCTACAGCGTGCTGTCGGCGGTTACGATTACTTGTTGACGGCAGAGGAACGCGACGCCCTGGCAGCGCAGTTTCGCGCCGTACTCGCCGGGTCCTGATAATGAATGAACAAATGAAAATGCTTGGCAGGGCATCTTTGTCCCTGCTGTTGCTCGCACTGGCCGCCTGCGGTGGCGACGCAACTGCGCCCGGGGAGACGCTCCGGCCGGTGCGCTATTTCATGGTGGATGCCGACAGTGGCATGCGAGTTCGCAGCTTTTCCGGCCTGTCAAAGTCCAGCACCGAATCGCGTATCAGTTTCAAGGTGGCGGGAACAGTGACCACCGTCGCCGTGCAAATCGGCCAGCGGTTGCAAGCGGGCGACCTGATCGCCGAGCTTGACCGGGCAACCTTTGCGCTGCAAACCCAACAGGCGGAGGCAGCGCTCGTCGAAGCCCGGGCGAATTTCCGTCGTGCCGAGGCAAACTACGAGCGCACCAAGGGCCTGTACGCAAACGACAATGCTTCGCTGAACGACCTGGAGTCGGCGCGCGCGAGTGCCGAATCGGCCGAGGCTATGGTTGAGTCCGCCAGTAAAGCCCTGGAGATCGCCAGGCTGAACGAGTCGTACACGCGTCTCGTCGCGGATACCGATTGTTCGATCGCGTCGCTGGATGTCGAGGTCAACGAGAACGTCGCGGCCGGGCAGCAGATTGCCGTTGTCAGCTGCGGCGACCAGTTCGAAGTGACCGTTGACCTGCCGGAAAGCCTGATCGGCAGTGTCAACGTCGGAACGGACGCCACGATCCAGTTCGGCGCGATCCCGGACCGGACCTTCTTTGGCAAGGTCTCCGAGGTGGCCGTTGCGTCCGCAGCCGGTACGGCAGGGTTTCCGGTCGTGATTCGTATACTCGAAAAAAGTGCCGCGCTGCGCTCAGGATTGGCCGCGGATGTCAGCTTCCTGTTCAGTGCCGACGAGGCGGACGGGACTTATGTCCTGCCGGTTACTGCAGTCGTCAACAACTCCGAGGGCACCTATGTGTTCATTGCCGAACCCGGTGGCAACGGGGAGGCAATCGTACGGCGACGGCCGGTGCAACTGGGCGAGCTGACGCAGCTGGGAATCGAGATCGTTGACGGGGTGTCGATCGGCGATCGGGTCATTACAGCAGGCATCTCGGTGATCAGGGACGGGCAGCGCGTGCTGCTCGAGGCGGACGAGTAAGAGCCGCGCGAGTGGACCTGACTGCAACAGCGATCGCCAAGAATCGCATCACGCTAACCGTCGTGGTGCTGGTGTTGCTGGCCGGAATCGCCGCCTACCAGCAATTGCCGAAAGCGCAGGACCCCGGCTTCATCATCCGCACCGTCGTCATCACGACGCGGTTTCCGGGCGCCAGCCCCGAGCGGGTCGAGTTGCTCGTGACCGACAAGATCGAAAAGAAGATCCAGGAAATGCCGGAGATCGACTCGATAACCAGCGAGTCACGCACCGGCATCTCGGTCATCTACGCGAATTTCAAGGAAAGCTACAAGGTGATGCGCCCGATCTTCGATGACTTGCGGCGCAAGGTCGATGCCGTCACGCCGGACCTGCCCCAGGGTGCCCAGGTGCCGGAGGTCAATGATGAGTTCGGCGATGTGTTCGGCAGCGTCTACACGTTGCAGGGCGAGGGATTCTCCTATGCCGAGCTGAAGACGATTGCCGACGAACTGCGCGACGAGTTGCTCAAGGAGCCCGACATCGCAAAAGTGACGATTCACGGAGCGCAGCAGGAAGTTATTTTCGTCGAGTACAGCAATTCAAGGCTGGCGGAACTCGGGATGTCGCCGCAGCGTCTCTCGGCGGCGCTGACCAGCGTCAATATCGTGTCGTCCGGCGGCGATATCGTGAGCGGCCGCGAGCGCATCACGCTCGAGCCGACCGGAAACTTCGAGTCCATCGAAGACCTGCGCCGTACCGTGGTCGAGTTACCCGGGGGTACGCTGGCCTACCTGGAGGATTTTGTCGATATCTACCGTGGCTACAAGGATCCGCCGCAAAGCGTCAGCCGTGTGAACGGTGAACCGACGCTGGCCATCGCCATCTCGATGCGCGAAGGGGGCGATATCCTGAAGCTGGGTGAGCGGCTCGAAGTGCTGATGCCGGAGTTGATCGAGAAGTACCCCTGGGGAATCGCCTACGAGAAGGTCTGGTTCCAGGCGGACCTGGTCGAAGAGGTTGTTTCGGCGTTCACGTCGAGCCTCGGCCAGGCCATCATCATCGTTATCCTGGTCATGATCGCGTTCCTCGGCCTGCGTACGGGACTGGTGGTTGGCTCGCTGATTCCGGCCACGGTGATCACCTCGCTGTTCGCGATGCAGTTGTTTGACATCACGATTAACCAGATCTCGCTGACGGCGTTGATCATTGCGCTGGGGCTGCTGGTCGACAACGCGATCGTGATCGTCGAGTCGATCATCGTCAAACGTGAACAGGGCCAGGATGCGGTGGCTGCGGCGATCGATGCCGGCAAGGAGCTGAAAATGCCGCTGCTGATTTCTTCGCTGACGACGGCGGCAGCTTTCATGCCGATCGCGATGGCGAAGTCGGCCGTGGGTGAGTACACGTCCGACATTTTCTACGTCGTCAGCATTGCGCTGTTGTCGAGCTGGGTGCTGGCGATGACACTGGTGCCGATGGTGACGACGATAGCCCTGAAGGTGAAACCGTCCGGGCGGCAGGCAGAGGAGCAGTTTGACAGCCGCTGGTACCACTTGTATCGCCGCCTGCTCCGGGCTTCGTTGCGTTGCCGGGTTCGCTTCCTGGCCATTATCCTGGGGCTGTTTGCGTTCGCCATCGTCGGCATGGGTTTTGTGCGCCAGGAATTCATTGCGCCTTCCGAGGACCCGGTGTTTTCCGGCAAGCTGGAACTGCCGCTGGGTACGTCCATAGAAACGAGCCAGGCAGCAATCGCGGGCGTCGATGCGTTTATTCGCGATACCTACTTTGCGCCGGCCGATGGCGAGCCGCTGGTGTCGAACTGGCTGACCTTCATTGGCGAAGGCGGTCCGCGAATGCAGTTGAGCCTGAACCCGCCGAATCCTAACCCGGCCAACACCTTTGTCATCGCCAACACCTACCGCGGCGAGGACGTCGAGGAAGTCATGGCCGGGATCGAAAAGTATGTGCACGACAATCACCCTGACATGGCGGCACAGATCAAGCGCCTGGAGAACGGACCGCCAGTCGACTACCCGATTATCGTGCGTATATCCGGCGACGATTTCGATTCACTGTACGACATCGCCGACCAGGTCACGGCATACCTGTACGAGCTGCCGGAAGTATCCGACATCAAGAACAGCTGGGGCCTGCAGACCAAGAAACTGCTGGTGGATGTCGACCAGGAACTCGCGCGCCGCGCCGGGGTGACGAGCGAGGATGTCGCCTACTCATTGCAGGCCGGCCTGACGGGCATCGACCTGACGCAGTATCGCGAATACGATGAGCTGATTCCGGTGACGATGCGGACGGTCGAGGCAGACCGCCAGGACTTCAGCAAGATCGACGGCCTGACGGTTTACTCGCAAAGCACGGGCGCGAGTGTGCCGCTGAAGCAGGTGGCTGACGTCGAGCTGACCTTCGAGCCGGGCATCATCGAACGCCGCGACCGCGATCGGACCATGTCCGTCAACGTGCAGCTTGGAACCGGCGCGACGGCCGCGGAAGTCGTCAGGACCCTGGTGCCATGGCTGGAAAGCGTTGCTCCGCAGTGGCCGTCCGGACACAGCTTCGAAATTGGCGGCGAAACCGAAGAGTCCGGTGACGCGAATGCCTCGATCGCAGCGGAACTGCCGATTGCAGGCATGCTGATCCTGTTGCTGCTGGTCGGGCAGTTCAATTCCATCAGGCGACCGGCGATTATCCTGTCGACGATCCCGCTGGGTCTGATCGGCGTGACCTTCGGCCTGCTGGTGGCGAATTCGACATTCGGCTTTTTCACGTTGCTTGGCCTGATTTCCCTCTCCGGTATCATCATCAACAATGCCATCGTGCTGCTGGATCGCATAGCCATCGAGATCAACGAGTTCGGGCGCTCCGAGGCAGACGCAATCCTGGCGGCTTGCCAGCAGCGTTTTCGGCCGATATTGCTGACCACGGCGACGACGGTCCTTGGCATGACGCCGCTGTTGTGGGGTGGGACGGCCATGTTCAAGCCCATGGCAATTACCATCATCTTTGGCCTCGCGTTTGCCACGGCATTGACGCTGTTGGTCGTGCCTGTGCTGTACGCGATCTTTTTTCGTGTCAGGACACTTTGAGACAGAATGACCACGGAACTGAAAACGCGAACGTTCGACTACATCGTTGTCGGTGCCGGCTCGGCCGGTTGCGTGCTCGCCAGTCGGCTCAGCGAAGACCCCGACGTGTCCGTGCTGTTGCTGGAAGCTGGCGGCAATGACCCGTCCTGGGACTGGCGTATCCGCATGCCGGCGGCGCTGGCCTACCCGATGAACGGCACCAGGTACAGTTGGGACTACCACACCGAACCGGAGCCGAATCTCGACAACCGCTCGCTGCATTGCCCGCGCGGCCGGGTGCTGGGCGGGTCGTCTTCGATCAACGGCATGGTGTATATCCGCGGCCATGCGCTCGACTACGATCGCTGGGCGGAAGAAGATACGTCACTCGCGGACTGGGACTATGCGCACTGCCTGCCATACTTCATCAAGGCAGAGACTTACGAAGGCGGCGGCGACGCCTACCATGGCGACGACGGGCCGCTGCATGTTACCCGCGGGCGGACCGACGGTCCGTTGTTCGAGGCATTCGTTACAGCAGGCCAACAGGCAGGCTATCCGTACACGCCGGACCTGAACGGTTACCAGCAGGAAGGCTTCGGTCCGATGGACCGAACCACCGGCAGGGGTATCCGGCATTCCACGTCGATTGGCTACCTGCGGCCGGCGATGCACCGTCGCAACCTGACGGTGCTGACGAAAGCCTGCGTCGAGCGGCTGTTGATGACGGGCACCGCTGTCGACGGCGTCGAATTCATGCACAAAGGCAACCGCCAGAAGGCCTACGCGTATCGCGAGACGTTGCTTGCCGGCGGGGCGATCAACTCGCCGCAGCTGCTCCTGTTGTCCGGTATCGGGCCTGCGGAGCAACTGCAAAAGCACGGTATCGAATTGCGCCACGAACTGCCCGGTGTCGGGGAAAACCTGCAGGATCACCTGGAGGTCACCGTGCAGGTCGCCTGCACGCAACCGGTTTCGCTATACCGCTACTACAACCTGTTCGGCAAAGCCTGGGTGGGTGCGCGCTGGTTGTTGACGCGCAGCGGTATCGGCGCCAGCAACCAGTTCGAGGCTGGTGGTTTCATTCGCAGCCGCGCCGGCATACGCCACCCGGACCTGCAATACCACTTTTTCCCGATGGCCGTTCGCTACGACGGCAAGAGCCCGAACGACGCACACGGTTTTCAGTTGCACGTTGGCCCGATGCGCTCACAAAGCAAAGGCTGGGTTCGTTTGCGTTCTGCTGATCCTGCGGAGCCACCGCGGATACTGTTCAACTACATGAGCGAGCCGGCGGACTGGGAGGAGTTCAGGAGCGCCATCCGCCTGACTCGTGAGGTCATCGCGCAGGACGCGTTTGCCCCGTTCCGAGGTGACGAAATTTCTCCCGGTGCCGCCGTGCAGAGCGATGCGGCTATCGATCAGTGGATTCGCGAAACCGTCGAGTCGGCCTATCACCCCAGCGGCACCTGCAAGATGGGCAGCGACACGATGTCGGTGGTCGATGCTCGCTGCCGCGTGCACGGACTGAAAGGGCTGCGTATCGTGGACGCTTCAATCATGCCGTCGATCGTCAGCGGCAACCTGAATGCGCCGACCATCATGCTGGCTGAAAAAGCGGCCGATATCATCAGGGGTGGCAGTATGCTGCCGGCAAGTGACGCCCCCAGTTTCGTTGCTGAACACTACGCGAACGCGCAACGCGGATAAAAAAATCCCCGCCGAAGCGGGGATCAGGAGCAGTGACGCGCGTGGGGCCGAACGTCACCGGGGCTTGCATGACTGTCAGGGGAGTTCGTCAGCCAGCAGGATAAGGCCGAATTCTGTTTCGCCGGGGACCGGGTCACGTGCAATGGCACTGAACACATCACCGTCGGCA
Source organism: Gammaproteobacteria bacterium (assembly GCA_030429005.1). GTDB lineage: Bacteria > Pseudomonadota > Gammaproteobacteria > Steroidobacterales > Woeseiaceae > UBA1847. The sequence goes on from JAUIDP010000047.1 coordinate 20,166, forward strand.
ATGGAGATGGTCGCCGGGCCGATCGCCGCGGTCTTGGTGCCGGCTATCGTAACGGTGACGTCGTAATCACCGGCAGGCAGATCGAGGTAGCCGGTGTTGTCCTTGAACGCAACCCCGGAGAGCGCAGGCTCCTCATTGTTGATGTCGGCGCCCACAGCCGTGACGTAGATATCGACGCTGGCGGCGGCCGGGTTGGCAGCGGCATGAATGATCCGGACTTTCGCGTTGGTCGCCACCGGACGAGCATCGTCCGTCGCGATCAGGGCCTCGATGGTTGCAAAATTACCGACGGCAAGGACCGAATACCAGGTGCCTGCTGCCAGTTCCAGGTCGACCGGACCGATCGCGACAACCCCGGGGTTGTTGGCGGCCGTAACCTGCACGTTATAGGTGTCCGCGGGCAGGGCATCAAAACCGGTGACCGCTGTGAATGGTACGTCGGCGAGGTACTCGGCGCCGTTGACCAGTACGTCAACCAGGCCCGTGTCCGCCGACAGGTGCCCGACGCGCAGGGCCGTTGGCGTGTCCACGTCGAGGAGCTCCACGGAGCCGGCTTCAGCCAGGCCGACCAGGCTGATCGGTGCCGCACCGCCGCTGGTGTTTGGTACCGCAGCAACCACCAGGTCGTCGCCGTCACTCAATGGCACGGTCCCCGAATCAAATACAACGGCTGCGGGATTGCCGGCCGCAGTCACGCGGATCTGGTAGTCGCCGGCGGGCACTTCAGCCGGTCCAATGGTTTCCTTGAAGGCGAATGTGCCGACCGGCGCGGATGCAGCCAGGTCAGCACCCGGTGCCGTGACGAAAACGTCCACCGTGGGCGCAGCAGCGGCAGCGTGCAATACGAACAGGCGGGCCGCGCCGGCGGATACATCTTCGTCCGGCTGTGCGATGACAACGGGCTCGATGTTTGCGACATCATTGACGGCGGCGATCGTGTAGGTCATGTCGCGGTCAAAGGCCAGGTCGACCGGACCGATGACCGTGGCGTTGCCGCCGGGCAGGATGCCGTCAACCCGGATTTCGTAGGTGCCTTCGTCCAGAACCACCCACCCGGAGCCATCCTTGTAGTCGAAGTCGGTGAGAACCGCATCGCCGTCCACGAGGACGTTGACGGCAGGCGCGTCCGGTGATCCATGCAGAACCTGCAGGTTGAATGACCGGTCGCGGTTGTTGTTCGAAGAATCGCAAGCGGCGAGAGCGAACAGGCCACAAACGAGTGCAATACTTTTCAGTGTCTTCACGAGATTTTCCCCTGTCTGGAGTTGCAAAAAATCGAAGCCAGAGTTTTGCAAAGGGCCCGGTGGGAAGGGTCTCGAAGCCGTTTCAGATTGTTTCCATTTGTTTCGATGCCGGCTCGGCAGGTGCTGCCGCTACGCTGTAGCGCTATTATTGACACGTGACCAAGGTCCTCCTGATTGATGATGACAAGAAGCACTCCGAGCTTCTGCAGGCGTTTTTCAAGCGCCACGGGATCAATTTGTCCTGTGCCGGTGATGCGAACGAGGGCTTCAGGAAGCTGCGGCGCGAAGACCCGGACCTGTTGTTGCTCGACGTCATGTTGCCGGGCAGGGACGGTTTCGAGATCTGCCGCGAAGTGCGCAAGACGAGCAACATTCCCATCATCATGCTGACGGCACGCGGTGACGTCATCGACCGGGTCTCCGGCCTGGAACTCGGCGCCGATGACTATGTCGGCAAGCCGTTCGAGCCACGGGAACTGGTTGCCCGGGTGCAGGCAACCTTGCGGCGGGTCGAACAGTCGGGGTCCGAAGTTGGCCTGTTGAACTTCAGGGGCCTGCAGATCGATACCGATGCCCGTGCAGTCCGGGTTGACGGAGAGCCGGTCGACCTGACGTCGATGGAGTACGAGCTGTTGCTTATTCTCGCCCGCCGGCCGGGCAAGAAGCTGTCGCGTGACGACATTCTCAGCGAATTGCGCGGCATCGACGCTGCCATACTCACGCGATCCGTCGACATCATGGTCAGTCGGTTGCGCCAGAAGATTGGTGATTCGGCCAAGCCGGCTCGCTTTATCCAGACGATCTGGGGTCGCGGCTATTCGTTTATCGGCCAGCCGGTCGATGCTTAGGTATTTCCGCCGCTCGCTGTCCGTTCGGCTGTTCGCAATCTTCCTCGTGCTCGGCGGCCTGTTCGTCTTTGGCACGATGAAGGCAATCCAGCGCTTCTATAACAGCGACGATATCCGCGGCCTGATCAGCGGACACCTGTCGCTGCATGTGCACTATGTGCGTGAAGACATCGGCGTCCCGCCCGACATCGGTCGGGCAATCGCAATCACTGAAAGCGTACCGGTCGATATTCGCATTCTTGGTCCCGACATCGACTGGGCGTCGGACCCGGCTTTTCCGCGGCTGGACCAGCTGGCGTTTGCACCCAGCCCGAAATTCAGCGATGAGCCGGATGCCTGGGTGGACGAACTGCAAGGTGTCGAGTTTGCCGCGCTGGGAAATCACCGATTCCTGAAAATGCAGCAGCAGGGCTACCAGATAGTCGTCTCGACGCCGCGCATCGCCGATACGGACGGCGGTCCGAACCTGGTGCTGCAGATCCTGGTAATGGGCCTTAGCTTCCTGCTGATTGCCTACTTTGCCGTCCAGTGGCTGTTCCGCCCGATTCGCTCGATACGCGAAGGTACTGCTCATATCGGCCGCGGCAATTTCGACTTCCGGATCGAGAAGGTGCGCAGTGACCAGCTCGGCGAGATGGCCAACGACATCAACCAGCTCGCTGGCGACGTCGAAAACATGCTCGATGCCAAACGCGCGCTGTTACTCGGAATCAGCCACGAGCTGCGTACGCCGCTGTCGCGCATGCGGCTGTCGCTCGAGTTCCTGGATGATGAGGAGGCAGCCGAGAACCTCCGGGTCGAGATCATCGAAATGGAAAAGATCGTTGCCT
>JAUIDP010000118.1 GCA_030429005.1 Gammaproteobacteria bacterium
GGTTGCCGCTGCCCTCGAAGATAACGCCTTGCGGCGAATGCAGCGGAATCACCGAGAACTCGACCCAGCCGCGTTCCCTGAGGTAGTGCTGCTCCAGCAGGCTGCTGAACGCATGATGCCCCGGATACCCCTCGTGGCAACCGAGGATGGTTGCATGAAAAACCGAAATCGGCCGGCTCGTCTCAACCTGGATCAGGCTCTTGAAATCGCCCTTGTACCAGTTGTAGGCGCCCCACGGATTGCCGCTGACCATCTCCAGGTCGAACGCTTCTCCGGCGGGCAGTGCCAGGTGCTGCAACGTACGTTCGCGGCACTCTTCGATACCCGCCGCCACCACGGCTTCCGCTGTTTCCGGCGGAACCCTGAACTGCTGCTCGAACTCGTGAATGCGTTCATGCAATGCACTATCGCCGGGCAGCAGCGCCTCGAGTTCCTGCAATACTTCGTCATAGTGTTCGACCGGGAACGACGGCGCAACGAATCCATAGACAAGTCTTGATTCCTCGTCGAAGCTGAGTCGCTCACCGGCACGCATACGGGCGACCGTACCGAGTGACTCCGTGTTCGAGGCCAGCAAGTCCTGCCGCAGGCGCAAGCGTTCATCCCCCGCCACATCGAACGCGCGCAACTCCTCTGCAAGCGAGGCCGCAGCAGCGATGATGTCCTGCAGTGACTTTGCCTCCGCCCCGGCCTGGTCACGCCACTGCGGCGGGCCAAAATAGGCATCCACGTAGTATTCGTCGTGGACACCGAGGGCCAGGACCAGCCTGACGTAGCGCTCGGCAAGCGGGTCCAGGGACGCAGCCGGCGCTTCGGTCTCCGGCTCCGAACAGGCAGCGGTAACAGCAATGATTACGAGGCCCACAAGCAGGCGCATGGGATTTCTCCTTCCCTTGGTGCAGAATTGGCCGCCTCCGGAGTATACGTGAGTACGGCTGATGACGATTCGAACGACACTTTTGCTCGTTGCACTGTTGCTCGTCGATGCCGGCGCAATGGCCGATACGCCCCGTACAATGCGCCTGGATTTCTTCCACAGCGGCAATCGCGACACCGAGATGTTCAGCCTCGACCAGGTGGTCTTCGAAGCGCTGCCGTGGACCGGCAACATGCACCAGCCTGTTGACCGGACGCTGCGCGGCAAGTACCTGTTTGAAATTTCGGACCCGTCGGGAAAAGTGACGTGGTCACGCAGCTTCAGCAGCATATACGGTGAATGGGAAACCACCGGCGAAGCGCGGGAAATGAACCGCACGTTTCACGAGTCATTGCGCTTCCCGGCACCGACGTCGCAGTTCACCGTCACGCTGAAAAAGCGCGGCGCCGGCAACCGCTTTGAGAGTATCTGGCAGATCGACATCGACCCGGCTGACTACATGCACCACCGGGAAAGCGCCGCCTACGCCGATGACGTCGTCGCTATCGTTAACAACGGCGACCCGGCGATGAAAGTGGATTTGCTGTTGCTCGGTGATGGTTACACCGCCGGCGAACGCGACGAGTTCATCGCCAGGGCAAAAGAACTCACCGACATCCTGTTTGCAACTTCACCATTCAGGGAGCGCAAGGCCGACTTCAACGTCTGGGCGCTGGCACCGGCGGCAGCACAGTCCGGGGTCTCGCGGCCGTCTACCGGCATCTACCGCGACTCGCCTGTCGGCGCGACCTACGACGCGTTCCGCTCCGAACGCTATGTCCTGACACTGGACAACAAGAAGTGGCGCAGGATTGCCTCGTCCACGCCATATGACTTCGTCGAAATTCTCACCAACACCGAAACCTACGGTGGCGGCGGCATCTACGGGCTGTACAGTACGGCCGCGGCCAACAGCGAGTGGGCCCCGTACCTGTTCGTGCACGAGTTCGGCCACCATTTCGCCGGGCTGGCCGATGAGTACTACACCAGTTCGGTCGCCTATGAAGCGCCCGAAACCATCACCGAGCCTTACGAACCGAACGTTACCGCCCTGCTCGACCCGGACAATCTCAAGTGGAAGCACCTCGTCGCGCCCGGCACACCGCTGCCGACGCCGTGGGCAAAGGAGGCCTACGAAGAACATTCCATCGCCCTGCAGGCGAAGCGCGCCAGGATGCGCGCCGAGAATGTTCCCGAAGCCGAGATGAACCAGTTATTTCGTGAAAACCAGGCGTTTGTAGAAGACCTGTTTGCAGACGGTCCGTACAGGGACGCCGTCGGTGCATTCGAGGGCGCCAATTACCAGGCGAGGGGCTATTACCGGTCTGCGCAGAACTGCCTGATGTTTACACGCAGCGAACAGTTCTGTTCCGTCTGCGCCGCAGCCATCGAGAAAGTCATTGACGAGTACAGCCGGCCCTGAGCGACAGGCAGCCGGCCCCTAGGCGCGCAGCTTGTAGCCCGACTTGAAGATCCAGTGCACGATGTACAGGCAAATCAGCAGGAAGCCGCAGACCATTGCCAGGCTGACTTCAATGGCGACATCTGAATTCTCATAGAACGCCCAGCGGAAACCCGAGATCAGGTAGACAACCGGGTTAAACATGCTGATCGTTTGCCACGCTGGCGGCAGCATGCTGATGGAATAGAACGTTCCGCCGAGAAACGTCAGCGGCATAATGACGAGAATCGGCACGATTGACAGCTTCTCCCAGCCATCCGCCCAGACACCGAGAATGAAGCCGAACAGGCTGAAAGACACGGAAATCAGGACCAGGAAAAGCAGCATGATGAACGGGTGTGCAATGTGCAGGTCGACGAAAAAGCTCGCCGTACCGAGGATAATCAGGCCGATGATGACGGACTTCGTGGCCGCCGCACCGACGTAACCAAGCACGACCTCGACGAACGAGATCGGCGCAGACAGTATTTCGAAGATTGTGCCGGTAAATTTCGGAAAATAGATTGCGAAGGATGAATTCGAAATGCATTCGGTCATGATCGACAGCATGATCAGGCCGGGCACGATAAAGGCGCCATAGCTGACCCCGTCGATCTCGGTAATGCGGGAACCGATTGCCGCACCAAAGATGACGAAATACAACGACGTCGACAGCACCGGTGCCACGATGCTTTGCACGACTGTCCGCATCATGCGCGCCATTTCCGTGCGATAGATTGCTTTCACTGCGTGGAAGTTCATGCTTTCTTGTTCACCAGCCCGACGAATATTTCCTCAAGAGAGCTCTGCGACGTCTTGAGATCATTGAAATGGATACCGGCGGCATTCAGCGCGGCCAGCAAGGCGGTTATCCCGGTGCGTTCTCCCTGTGTATCGTAGATGTACAGCACTTCCATACCGTCCTCGCTGAGTTCGAGCTGGAAGCCGGCAAGTTCCGCGGGCAGTGCTGCAACCGGTTCCGACAGCGTCAACAGCAATTCCTTCCGGCCGAGATCCTGCATCAACTTGTTTTTCTCCTCGACAAGTATCAGCTCGCCGTTGTTGATCACGCCGATCCGGTCTGCCAGCTGCTCGGCCTCTTCGATGTAATGAGTGGTCAGGATTACCGTGACTCCGGCCTCGCGCAAGGTCTGCACGACGTTCCACATGTCCTGGCGCAATTCGACATCGACCCCGGCGGTGGGCTCGTCCAGGAACAGCACCTCCGGCTCGTGGGCCAGCGCCTTCGAGATCAGCACACGGCGCTTCATGCCACCGGACAACATCATGATTTTCTCGTCTTTCTTGTCCCAGAGCGAC
>JAUIDP010000048.1 GCA_030429005.1 Gammaproteobacteria bacterium
CGGGCCAGCCCGGCACAGCGAGAAACATGCCGACGATCGCCGTGAAGACAATCAGCATGACGACACGAGGCTTGGTCAGCTCGTAGTAGTCACGCCAGTCGGTGATGGTTTCTACATTCGCACTCATATCTGTTCTTTCCCGTCCCGACCCGCGTCAGCCGATGCGCGACAACCGGAGTAGCCGCTTGATGTCGTCCACCATATCGGCAGGATTCATATCCGGCCGAAAATACATCACGAGGTTTCCGAGCGGGTCGACCAGGTAGTAGCCGCCGTCCGGGAGCTCCGCGGGCTTCTTGTTCTTCAGCAAACTGCCAAGACTTGCTTCCTGCGTTGTAATCAGGCCCTGATGCTCATTGGCGATGAACACTGTATCGGGCGGCGAATCGCCGTGCAAGAACACCCTGAGCAGCCGGTTTTGCTCCTTGCCGAGCATTTGCCGGCCCTGGCGCATGGTATACAGGGCATCACGGCAGGAATCGGCGCAGCCAGCGGCATTGACATAGACCAGCAGCCAGGAACCGTGGCTACGCTGCAGCACCTCGGATTCCGGCAGCGCCTCCGGCAGGTTGGTAATCGGCTCCAGCAATGCGCCGTTGTTGCTGCCGCCTGTGGCACTGAAATGACCGCCGTAGTACATCCAGGCGGCCACGAGCAACGGGCCGAAAAACACCAGCGCGATCAGGAACAGCTGCGGACGAGCCGACTTCTGCCCGCCCTTTGCGGAAGGCTCAGCCACGTCGCGCCCTCTGCCTGCGGTAATGCCAGATCAGCAGAACGGCCAGTACCGCACCCATCGCAAACCACTGCAGGGCGTAGGCAAAGTGCCGGCCAGGCCCCATCTCTTCGGGTGCCCAGTGGCGTACGAAACCGAGTTCGTCGCCCGGCTCCATCAGCAGGACAAACGGCTGCACGTCACGACCGAGTGCGGCGACGATTTCGGCGGCGTTCGGGTAGACCGCAAGCTTCGGCCAGGGCGATCCGAGCGTGATGGCGTCTCCCATCTTGTAGCCTGCCTTCGGCAACGAGCCGGCCCGCCCGCGGACGGTCAGTTCGGTCGTCGCCATGCCAAGGTCCTCTGTCGTCACCGCGTCAACAGATTTTTCCTTCCAGCCGCGATTGACCAGCAACACGGGCGAATCATCGCCGGTGACGAGCGGGGTCAGGACGTAATAGCCGTAACGGCCGTTCAATATGATGTTGTCGAGCAGGAACTGGTGCTCGGTATCGAATGTGCCGCGGACCTGCAGGCGCTGGTATGGCCGTACTTCGTCCCCGGGCGACCAGTTAGTGAAACTGTCGGCATCGGCAAACATTTCCTGTTGCGCCCGTTTTTCCAGGCCGCGGTTGATTTGCCAGCCGCCGAGCCCGGCAAATTGCAGCACGAGGGCGAAGCCGATGACGAACGGCAGCCACTCGGGGACAGGCTTCTTGCTGGTGTCATTCACGTTATACTTCCCGCCCACACCCAGGGACCTGATGTGAAACTCGTTGTAATCGTCCTGCTGCTTGCCATCATCGCAAGCCTCGGCTCCGGCCTCTACTACCTTGCAAAGGACGGCCAGAATTCACCGCGGCTGCTCAACGCCCTCAAGGTGCGCGTTGCGTTATCCGCGGTGCTGGTCCTGTTCCTGGTGGCGTCCTACCTGATGGGCTGGATCGGTGGCTGATCACATCCAGTAGACGAAGACGTACAGGCCCACCCAGACAACATCGACAAAGTGCCAGTACCAGGCAACGGCCTCGAAGCCGAAGTGGCTCTGCGGCGTAAAGTGTCCCTTGACCACGCGCAGCCAGATGATGAACAGCATGATGGCGCCGATCGTCACGTGCATACCGTGGAAACCCGTCAGCATGAAGAACGTGGAACCATAGATGCCCGAGGTCAGTTTCAGGTTCAGGTCCTGGTAGGCGTGGATGTATTCCACCGCCTGCAGGTAGACGAAGATGAAACCCAGCAGGAAGGTCAGCGCGAGGAACGTCGACAGGATCTTGCGCTGGCCGGCGATCAATGCGTGGTGTGCGATCGTTACCGTGACACTACTGGTCAGCAGGATGGCCGTGTTGATCAGCGGCAGCCCAAACGGCCCCATCGTTTCGAAGTCGCCGCCGACTTCTCCCGGACCGTTCGTCGGCCAGGCGCTTTCATAGCCGTTCCAGAGCAGCAGGTTGGTAAAGAAGTTATTGCTCTCGCCGCCGAGCCACGGAATCGACATGTTACGCGCATAAAACAGCGCGCCGAAAAACGCACAGAAGAACATGACTTCGGAAAAGATGAACCAGAACATGCCCATGCGGAACGACTTGTCGACCTGCGCGTTGTAGAGGCCACCCTGGCTTTCACCGATGACGGCACCAAACCAGCCAATCATCATCGTGACGATGACGGCCACGCCGCCCATCATCACCCAGAAGCCGAGATCGGCGCCGTTCAGCCAGGTCGAAACGCCGACCATCAGGAACAGCAGCCCGATGGAACCGACTATCGGCCAGTGGCTGTCGTGGGGAACGTAATAGCGCTCATCTGCGTGTGACATAGTTACTCTCAAAATAGGTGTACGACAATGTGATGGTGTCGACATACTCGGGCAGGTTCGGATCTACGATGAACTGCAGCGGCAACGACCGCTCCTCGTTCGCAGCGAATTCCTGCGCATCAAAACAAAAACATTCGATCTTCTGGAAGTGTTCGCTTGCCGAAACCGGTGCGACACTGGGTACTGCCTGGCCGACGCGCCCTTCTCCGCTCAGGTTGGTGGCGTCGAAGGTCGCGTAGTACATCTTGCCGGGATTGACCGTCATGCTGTCGACCGTCGGCTCGAATTTCCACGGGGCATAGTTGTTGACCGTCGCGACGAATTCGATGCGAATCTCACGCGACAGGTCCGGTGTCTCCGCAACCTGCTGTCCCGACGAATTGGTACGGCCACCGAAGCCGGTTATCTCGCAGAACACTTCGTACATCGGTGGCAGGACAAAGAACCCGAACGCAAACATGCCGACAGCAAACGCCAGCAAGCGGACAACCAGCGATGAATTCGCGTTGTTCACGCGCGCAGCACTCCCATCAGGATAAACCCGAAGTAGAACATTGCCGCGATGGCGGCAAGATACAGCGCTGTACGCTGGTTTTGCGTCATTACTCGAACGCCTCCTGGGCGACGCGTTTCACGGGCGGTGTATCAAAGGTGTGATACGGCGCCGGCGACGGCACGGTCCACTCGAGGCCTTTCGGCGCTTCCCAGACCCGGTCGGTTGCTTTCGCACCCTTCTTGCAGGTCAGCAGAACGTAGACAAAGATCAGCTGCGACAGCCCGAAGCCGATGGCGCCGACACTGGCCATCCAGTTGAAGTCGGCAAACTGCGTCGAGTAGTCGGGAATACGGCGCGGCATGCCGGCAAGACCGAGGAAGTGCATCGGGAAGAAGGTCAGGTTGACGAAGAAAGTTGACAACCAGAAGTGCAACTTGCCGGCGGTTTCGTTGTACATGTGGCCGGTCCACTTCGGCAACCAGTAGTAGGCCGCAGCGAACAGCGAGAAGATCGACCCCGGTACCAGCACGTAGTGGAAGTGCGCGACGACGAAGTAGCTGTCGTGGTACTGGATGTCCGCCGGCACCATCGCGAGCATGACGCCGGAGAAGCCGCCGATCGTGAACAGGAATACGAAGGCCAGTGCAAACAGCATCGGCGTCTCGAAAGTCAGCGAGCCACGCCACATCGTGCCGATCCAGTTGAAGATCTTCACGCCTGTCGGCACAGCAATCAGCATCGTCGCAAACATGAAGAATAGCTGGCCGGACAACGGCATGCCGACGGTGAACATGTGGTGCGCCCAGACGATGAACGACAGGAAGGCGATACAGGACGCGGCGTAGACCATCGAGTCGTGGCCAAACAGCGGCTTCCTGGAGAACGTCGGGATGATCTCCGAGACGACGCCGAACGCCGGCAGGATCATGATGTAGACCTCGGGGTGACCGAAGAACCAGAAGATGTGCTGGAACATGACCGGGTCACCGCCGCCCGCTGCGAGGAAGAAGCTGGTGCCGAAGAACTGGTCGGTCAGCAGCATTGTGACCGCCCCGGCAAGTACCGGCATGACCGCGATCAGCAGGTATGCCGTGATCAGCCAGGTCCAGACGAACATCGGCATTTTCAGCAGCCACATGTCCGGCGCGCGCATATTCAGGATAGTGACGATGATGTTGATCGCGCCCATGATCGAGCTGATGCCCATCAGGTGCACCGAGAAGATCAGGAACGGGAAGGCGTCACCGGTTTGCAGAACCAGCGGCGGGTACATTGTCCAGCCGCTGGCCGGTGCGCCGCCCGGCATGAACAGTGTGGACAGCAGAATGCCGAAGGCAACCGGCAGGATCCAGAACGACCAGTTGTTCATGCGCGGCAGGGCCATGTCCGGCGCACCGATCATCATCGGGATCATCCAGTTGGCCAGGCCGACGAAGGCCGGCATGACGGCACCAAAGACCATGATCAGCGCATGCATCGTGGTCATCTGGTTGAAGAATTCGGGATGTACGAACTGCAGGCCGGGCTGCATCAGCTCGGTACGAATCACCAGCGCCATCGAGCCGCCGATGAAAAACATGACGAGGCTGAAAATAAGGTACATCGTGCCGATGTCCTTGTGGTTGGTCGTATACAGCCAGCGTTTGATGCCCTTGTCCGGGCCGTGGTCAGCCATTATTCGTTACTCCCTGTGGTATCGGCAGTTTGCCCGGCGATCCATTCTGCATAGGCGTCCGCCTCGAGCACTTCAACGACCACCGGCATGTAGCCGTGATCCTTGCCGCAAAGTTCGGCACATTGACCGCGATAGGTTCCGGCAACGTCGGCCTTGAACCAGGTTTCGTTGATGATGCCCGGAATAGCATCCTTCTTGATGGCGAGGTCCGGGACCCACCAGGCATGCAGGACGTCATTGGAGGTCAGCAGTACGCGTACCTTGGCGCCAACCGGTACGACCAGCGGGTTGTCCACCTCGAGCAGGTAGTTCTCGACACTGTACGGGTCGATGCCGGACTCGAGCCGGCGTGCCTTGAGGCTGGACTCGGCCAGGCTGGAGTAAAACGCAATGTCGCTGTCCTGGTAGTCATAGTGCCAGCGCCACTGGTATCCGGTGACGACGACGGACATGTCGGGATCACGGGAGTCTTCCAGCTTGATCATCGTTTCTGCAGCCGGTACGGCCATGAACAGCAGGATGAAGCACGGCAATGCCGTCCAGACCACCTCGGCCATCGTGCTGTGTGAAAAGTCAGCCGGTTGCACGCCTTTCGACTTGCGGTGCTTGACCAGCGAATAGAGCATCGCGCCGAACACGACCACGCCGATTGCGACACACCACCAGAAGGCCAGCATGTGAATTTCGTAGGTCTCGGCACTCAGTTCCGTAACGCCTTTCGGCATATTCACGGCGTAGTCAGCACTTGCCGCACCTGCCCAGACCAGGCCTGGTACGCTGCATAATAGTTTTCGCATCATTTGATTTTTCATCCTGCGGGCCACTAGCGGCCGCACTTTTTTGACTGCCTTTTTCTGTCGCCGGCGGTCAGGCTGAGCGCTGGCAAAAAAAGCCTGCGAAGTTTACTCAAACAACGCGGGCCATGCAATGCACGGGGTCAGCGACCCCGGACAATAAACTGTTATTTTACAGAAGCTTATCGGCGCCGGCTAATTCGCCGCGGGTCAATCCGAAATTCCCCGGCGCTCATGCGCGGCCCGGAACCCCAGCAGTGCCCGTATACCAGCTCCAGATCGAGCTCGATGCGATCTCTGCCTGCGTCGTCCTGCAGCGCCTTTGCCATGCCGGCAAAACGGGTCTTGCCGGTCAGCGAACGACGGCGTTCGGCAAGGCTGTTACGAGCGCCGCTGGCTGTCAGGTCGCGAAACAGGGCGTTCGCATCCGCGTAGGTCACCTTGAGCCTGTCGACATCGAGCACCGGGTCACTGAGGCCGGCGCGAACTGCCGCATCGCCAATATTGTGCATGTCGGCAAAATGCAGCACGTGCTCAGATTCATCGACGGCGGCCCAGGCGCGGCGTAATTCGGCGAAGCTGTCCGGCCCCAGGCTGGCAAACAGGAACAACCCATTCTCGCGCAGGATCCGGTTGACCTCGTCAAAGACGGCAGGCACATCGGTGATCCATGGCAGCAACTGGTTACTGAAGACGATATCGACGCTGTGATCCGGTAGCGGCAGTGCTGCGGCGTCGGCGTTAATAAATTTGCATCTGGAGCGCCACGACTTCTTGCTGTTGGCTATGCGCAACATTTCGGATGAATGATCGATGCCGACAATTTCTGCCTTGCGAAAACGTTTGGCCAGGGCCTGGCTGGCAGTGCCGGTGGCACAACCGAGGTCAACCACCGTTTTCGCGTCCACCAGCATCGGCTGCAGCCGTTCGAATAGGCCGTCACGGGTGGCCGAATGTACGAAGTCGAACTCGTCGAAAGTTGCAGCGGCGCGATCGAACCGGCGGATAACATCTGGTGCGCGCAAATTCATCGCGCCACGTTACCAGCTTTGTGCGACTGCCGGGCAGATTTGGCAGCATCTTTCAGGGTGTGAGCTAAACTGAGGTTATCGATTGTTTTCGCGACTGAAACCGCGATCAGGACGGTACTATGTTCGTCGGACACTACGCCGCGAGTCTCGCGCTGAAGAGTTTTGAGAAGAGGGCCTCGCTGGGAATCCTGTTCCTGGCTGTACAGTTCGTCGATATCCTGTTTTTTCCGTTTGTGCTTCTCGGGATTGAGCGCATGAACGTTGTGGAAAATTTTACGCAATCGACGCACTTCGAACTTGAGTACATGCCGTATACCCACAGTTTGCTGGCTGGCGTGCTGTGGGCCGCCCTTGCATACACCCTGTTCAGGTGGGTTTTCGTCAAGAACGGGTCCGTTGCCATTGTGATTGCACTGGCGGTTTTTTCACACTGGTTGTTTGATCTGCCTGTGCATACGCCGGACCTGCCACTCTGGAGCGATGCATCACCGAAGCTCGGGTTTGGCCTGTGGAACAATGCAGTTGCCACGTACATCCTGGAAGCAGGCCTGCTGTTGCTGGCTCTATGGATGTATTTGCGTTCGACGAAGGCTGCTACGGCCGCCGGCAAGTACGGCATGAGCGTGTTTGTCGCGGTCCTGTTGTTGGTCAACATCTCCAACCTGTTCGGTGCGCCCATGGGCGACTCGAAGCCTGCACTCGCGATTGCCGCATTGAGTTCCTATTTCCTGTTCGCCGCAGTAGCTTTCTGGCTCGATCGCAAGCGCTCGTAGCTTCTGCTGGTACAAGCAAGGCGTATGAGTTCCGCAATCCGCAGATTAACCCCAAGGGAGGAGCGAATTGACAACGAAACCTGAGAATTCAGGTGGTTTGGCCATAACTCGCGGCAACATTGGCGATGCCGCTGAGCTTTCAGTTTTCGCTGCGCAGACATTCAGGGACACGTTTTCTGCAGACAATAATCCGCAAGACCTGCAGGCGCATCTCGAGAAAAACTATGGTCCTGTGCAACAACGGGCGGAGCTGGAGAACCCGGATATCGCCACAATCCTGGTTCGGTCAGACGGTGAACTCGTTGCATATGCCCAGGTTCGAAAAAGCACACCACCTGCTTGCGTAGACGCTTCGTCGTCTGTTGAGCTACACCGTTTCTATGTTGCACGTAAGGCGCATGGCACCGGGCTCGCGTCGTTGCTGATGGACGAAGTGCACCGGGCCGCTCGCGGGTTCGCGGGCGGCCATATTTGGCTGGGCGTGTGGGAAAACAACCCGCGCGCAATTGCTTTCTACACGAAGGCAGGTTTCGTTGACACGGGTAGTCATGTGTTCATGGTTGGCCCGGATAAACAAATCGATCGAGTAATGGTCGCCAGGACCCGTTCCGGGAATACCCGCGAAACGCAGGCGGATTAATCTGCAACTTCCACTCATTCAGGTATTGTTGCCGCAACTCGCGCAGCGAATGATCGATGCATGGTCATATCGCAAGTTCGACGGATGCTGCTGCCGGTACAGTGTGTGTTTTGCGGCACGCGCTGTTTCGCCGACGAAGGCCGCATCTGCAACGGCTGTCTCGTCGACTTGCCATGGCACGAGCGACTGACGGAACCTGGGCCGGCTCCGCTGGCCGTCATTGCAGCGCCGCTCGAATATGCGTTTCCCGTGGACGCGGCACTGAAGGCGTTCAAGTTTCACCGCCGGCTCGAATACGGACCGGCGTTCGCGGAGTTGCTGTGCCGGGTAATTCAGGAACTGCCTGGCGATATCGATAGCCTGCTGCCGATGCCGCTGCACTGGCGGCGCCAGGCAATGCGCGGATACAACCAGGCACACGAACTCGTGCGCGTATTGCACAAGCAAAGTGACTTACCGGTGTTGGCGTCGGTCGGGCGGGTTCGCGCAACGCCGTATCAGTCCGGACTGGATGCGGCGGCGCGGCGGCAAAATCTGCGCAACGCGTTCAAGGCGTCGGCGGCCATCGAATCAGGGCATGTGCTGATCATCGACGACGTCATTACGACCGGTGAGTCGTGCCGGAGGCTGGCACGAGTTGCCCTGAATGCCGGTGCCGGCAAGGTCAGTGCGCTGGCGGTGGCGCGAACCTGAGCAGGCTGCGCCGGTCATATACTGGCACAACCGGACTTACCGGATTCTGTGAGACCACTATGCGACTATGCACGAGACTTTGCTCTGTTCTGATCGTTGCGGGTTACATTGGCGATGCCTCGGCAACGGATGCCTGCTCTACGACTGCCGTCAAGGCCGCTGCCGACGTTTCTGTCAGCGACGGTTCAAGCTTCAGGACAGAGTCGTATTTTCATTCCGCTGACCAGGCGGCGATTCGCCACATCGGCGAGACTGACCAGATTATCGTTGTCGAAGGACCGCTGAGCTGGGTACGCGTGGGCGAGGAAGCAGAGGCTGGCTCGGAATTTCACAAACTGTTTGCCCTGGGTCACCAGTACCACGCCCTGCTGCTGCATTTCGACCAGGTCGCCGGCGAGCCGCGTGACACTGAAAGAGTCAGCCTGGGTGGTGAAGAGCAGCGCGCAAGAAGCGGCGACTATCCTTACGGCGGCATCGTGCACCTCGTTGAATCCGCTGCGCCCGGCCGCCCCGCAGGACTGAAATTCGAATTCCCCGATATACCGCCTATTGAGGTGACGTTTTCCGATTGGCAACAACATGGAGACACCGAGCTGCCGTATCTTGCGACAATCGACGACGGTGAGCGCGTTTTCAACTACCACTACACGAACATAGAAATCGCGGCCGACTCACCACTGTGGTTTCACAAAGCGACCGGGACCCCGGCGCTTGACGAGCTGGAGGTGTACCGGCTGCATCGCCGCCTGCTCGCCGCACACTGTCTCGGCGACGCAGGGTTGATGACACAGCTTTCGGCGGAGTCGGTAGTGTCCGCAAACAACGGCAAGCTGACACAGGCATCCAGGGAATCCATGCGGGAACGTTTCACCGGGCTGTTCGAGCGCGTGAACTATACCGAGTATCACGATATTGCAGCGCCGGTAATCGAGGTTGCCGATTCGTCGGACATCGGCTGGATAGCAGTCAACGTCCGGGCTGTCGGTGCGGAGATTGCGACCGGCGAGTCGTTCGATACACAATGGGCCTGGCTTATGACAGTTCGCAAGGTCGATGGTGAGTGGCTACATGCCGGCAATGCGTCGAACGTTGTGCGCTAGAACGTGACAGGCATCGCGTCCCTGCTCAGTCACCTTCCGCCGCAAGCAGGTAAAGTCTGGCGCGAGCAACGACCGCATCATGGCCTGCGCGAAGGTCTGCAACAGTACTCGCCACGACGATATCCGGGATCACGCCAACGCCGACAAATTCGGTGCCGTCGGCGAACAGGTCGCGCTTGGTACAGACCCTGGCCCCGCCGCCACCCGGCAGCCGCAGTTGCAGTGGCTGGCCGGTTGCGCCACCGCTCGGCTGACCAATGACCGGGCCGCGCTCAGCCTGCCGGAAGGCTGCCAGGAAGTCCTCGGCCGCGGAGTAAGTTCGCGGGCCACTCAAAACTGCAACCGGCCTGGAATAGAAATTCGTACCGTGGGGGTCGACGTCGTTTTCGTGTCCTTCGTGCCAGGACCAGGCTTCGGGACGGCCCCATGCGCGGAACGTGGGCCGGTAAAGCCGGGTCTTCCACTGGCTGGTTGCGAACGGTTGGTCAACCAACTGGGCCAGTATCCCCCAGCCGATGTCGCTGTTGCCGCCGCCGTTCAAGCGCAGGTCGATGATCAGCCCCCTGGCTTTCCGGATATCGTCAAACTTTTCTGTGAACGCATCGAGCACCGACGCCTCGCCAAAGCTGCGAATGTCCAGCAACAGGATGCCGTCGCCAACGTCGTGGATCGAAAACAGCTCTGCCGGCTTGTTCGTCGCGTCGTCATCACCGTAACCGGCGCGGGGCACCAGGACCGTTTGTTGATCGCCTGCCGCATCGCTGACAGTCAACTCAACCGCTTCCCCGGCGTCGCCCTGCAGAAGACCGAACTCGAAAACGCGGACATCCAGGTCCTGTGGCGTGGAAGCGCTCTGGAACGGTTCGACGCGGCTGGCAGCGTAGTCGCGCACCGCGATACCATCGACATTCAGGACCTCCTGGCCGACACGCAGGCCCTTACCGGACAACTGCTTGCTGTTGACCTCGTAGATGATGACCCGACCCTCGATAAGGCGCGTGCGCAACGGCGGCCTGGTATAGAAACGGCTGCGCAGTTCCATCGGCATGTAGACGCCCGTGTGCCCGTCCTTGAGCGCCGCGTAGAACCTGCGCAGTTCCTGGTAATACTCTGCAGTAGATTCTGCCGCGATGACGCGCGGGATCGTGGCATGGTAAAGCGCATCCCAGTCGAGGTCCGGCACCAGGTCGAAGTTGGCAAAGTTGTACCTGGCTTCGGACCAGAGCAGCGACAAGCCGGCGATTCGATCTTCGACGCTCAAATGCTCCACATATTCGCTGGCGAGTGACTCTGACGTTACCGCACGTGCTTCGGCAGGCAGTTCGCTCTCGCCGGCGCCGGATGTTGCGGCGATGCCGAGGCAAACGACAAAGAAGACCAGTCGGATCAAATCCTTTCCTTTCGACGCTGCCAGTACCCGCGATGCCGCGCGACTAAACCGGGTTGAACGAATAATGCAGCACGATGCCGATAAAGATCACCAGGCCGATAACATGGTTGTGCAGGAACGCGGCGAAGCAACCTGCCGGCTGCCGGTCGCGCGCCAGCCACAGGTGATAGGCCATCAGTCCCGCGGCAACCGCGACCGAGGCGTAGAACCAGAAACCCAGCCCGGCGAGCAGCCCCATCAGCACGAGGCCCACCAGCATGATGAACTGCAGTCCGGCGATGACGAACAGGTCGACGTCGCCGAACAGGATAGCGGTGGACTTGATGCCCACCTTGATATCGTCCTCGCGATCGACCATTGCGTAGAACGTGTCGTAGATCACCGCCCAGACCACGGCCACACCGAATATCAGCCACGCCAGCTGCGGCGTGCCGCCTGTATGTGCCGCGAAGACCATCGGTACCGCCCAGCCGAATGCCGCGCCGAGCACAAACTGCGGGATAGAGACAATGCGTTTGATAAACGGGTAAATGACAGTCAGGCCACCGGCAACGATCGCCAGCAATTGCGCCGGTCGATTCAACATGGATGCGAGCCCGATTGCGATCAGGCTGAGTGCAACAAACAGGATCAGCGCTTCTGCCGGCGCCACGGCACCGGAAGCAATCGGCCGGTCGCGCGTGCGCTCGACGTAAGGGTCGATCTTGCGATCGGCATAGTCGTTCAGCACGCACCCTGCGGAACGCATGACGAACACGCCGAGCAGGAACACGACGAACAGCCCCTGGTCCGGGTGACCGGCGCCTGCCAGCCACAGCGCCCAGAGCACGGGCCACATCAGCAGCCAGATGCCGATCGGTTTGTTGATGCGCATCAGCTTCGCGTAGTTGCGAATCTGCTTGATCACGCTGTCCGGTACGAGGTCGCGGAGTTGTTTTTTCATGCGAAGCGCTGTGCGTTCATGCGGAGTCGTTCATCAGGCGACAGTCTACTACGGCTCAGACCTTGCCGTAGCGGCCAGCGTCACCGAGCCAGCGGCGCACAATTGCCGGGCCGATGTCGGGTGCGTCGCGGCGAATCGTTTCGGCAGCTTTCTGGACCTGCGGCATCAGGTGTGCATCGCGGCCGAGGTCTGCAATGCGGTAGTCCGGCAACCCGGTCTGGCGCGTACCAAGCAGTTCCCCCGGTCCGCGCAATTCGAGGTCACGTTGCGCCACGACGAAACCGTCGTTGGTATCCCGCAACACCGCCAGGCGGCTGCGCGAACGCTGTCCCAGCGGCGGTTTGTACAGCAACACGCAATGGCTCTGGGCCGCACCGCGGCCTACCCGGCCGCGCAGCTGGTGCAATTGCGACAGTCCCATGCGTTCGGCGTTTTCAATGATCATCAGGCTGGCGTTCGGCACGTCGACACCGACCTCGATGACGGTCGTTGCAACCAGTAGCTGGATCGTGCCGTCCTTGAATGCGCGCATACCGAGCTCCTTCTCGGCAGGCCGCATGCGCCCGTGTACCAGCCCGACCCGGATGTCGGGCAATGCCCGGCTCAGCATCTCGTAGCTGACCTCTGCGGCTTCGAAGTCGAGTACGTCCGACTCTTCGATCAACGGGCACACCCAGTATGCCTGCTGCCCGGATTCGCAGGCCGAACGAACCCGGTCGATGACTTCGTCGCGGCGAGTCTCGGGCAACGCAACGGTCTGTACCGGCTGGCGGCCAGGCGGCAGCTCGTCGATGATGGACGTGTCCAGGTCGGCGTAAGCGGCCATTGCCAGCGTGCGCGGGATCGGTGTTGCCGTCATCACCAGCTGGTGCGGGTAATCGCTTCCGGCAATGCCTTTTTCGCGCAGCGCGAGTCGTTGCTGAACACCAAACCGGTGCTGCTCATCGATGACGACCAGCGCGAGGTTCCGAAACTGGACGCCCTCCTGGAACAGTGCATGCGTACCGACGGCCAGTCCTGCACTGCCGTCAGCGATTGCCGCGAGCGATGCACGCCGTTCAGCCGCCTTCTGGCTGCCGCTCAGCCAGGCAGGCTGGATACCGAGTGGCTGCAGCCAGTCGCAAAAGTTGCGCCAGTGCTGTTCGGCCAGTAACTCGGTCGGCGCCATCACGGCCGCCTGCTGTCCCGAGCCGATGGCTTTCAGGCAGGCGATTGCCGCGACCACGGTCTTGCCCGAACCGACGTCACCCTGCACCAGCCGCATCATCGGGTGCGGTTCGCCCATGTCTGCGAGCAACTCCCCGACAACGCGTTGCTGCGCTCCGGTCAATGTGAACGGCAGGCTCGAGACGAACGCCCGGACCTCGTCGTCGCCACCCGTCAGCGCGGCGGCCCGCTGGTTCTGCGCCAGCGCGCGCAGGTTGCGCAAACTCAGGTAATGCGCCAGCAGCTCTTCAAACGCCAGCCGGACCTGGCAGGGATGCCGGCCGGCGACGATGGCTGCCGTGTCGGCATCGGCCGGCGGCCGGTGCAGGTATTCAATTGCCTCGGCCAGTTCCGGCAGGTCCAGTTCCTGCCGGATCACGGCGGGCAGCAACTCCGTGGGTGGTGACCGGCGCATGCACTGCAGTGCCTGGTCGGTCAGCCTGCGCAAGCGGCCCTGCTGCACGCCTTCGGTCGCCGGGTAGATCGCCGTCAGCGAGTCGTTGACAGCCGGGTCCTGGTTGTCGCGCAGGATACGGTACTCGGGATGCACCATTTCCAGCCCGACCGGCCCCTTGCGCACTTCGCCGAAACAGGTGACGTGGACGCCGGGCCGGAATTGCGCCTGCTGTTGTTTTGAGAAGTGAAAGAAGCGCAGTGTCGCCTGGCCGGTGCCGTCGCTGATACGAACCAGCAGGTTGCGCCGGCCGCGGTAGACGGTTTCGGCCAGTTGCACTTCACCGGTAACCAGGCAGCGCTGACCGAGCTGCATCGCGCCCAGCCTGACCAGTTGCGTACGGTCCTCGTAACGCATTGGCAGCAGGAATAACAGGTCCTCGACCCGAAACAGGCCGAGCCGCTCGAGCTTGGTCGCGAGCGCCGGGCCAACGCCGGCAAGCTCGGTCAGCGGTGACGCCAGGGTCGCGCCCATGCTTTCCTACAGTGCGAGAATCGCGTCGGCCTCGACATCCACACCCTTCGGCAGCGAAGCGACGCCAACCGCGGCGCGCGCAGGGTACGGCTGCCGGAAGTAGTCTTCCATCACACGGTTGACGGTGGCGAAATTACCAAGGTCGGTCAGGAAAATGGTCAGCTTGACGACCTGGTCCAGCGAACCGCCAGCGGCAACCGCGACGGCCTGCAGGTTTTCGAAGACCTGGCGCGCGCGGGCCTCGAAATCGCCGTCCACGACTTCCATGGTCGCCGGGTCGAGCGGAATCTGCCCGGACAGGAAGACGAGCCCGCCGGCCTCGACGGCTTGTGAATAGGTGCCGATTGCGGACGGCGCGGCGTCGCTGTGGATTGCTTTCTTGCTCATGGGATCGTGATCACTCCGAATGGTTGAATTCTTATGCGCACTCGCGCGAAACCCGCAGCACGTTCGGCATGTTGCGGACCATGCGCATGATTTGTGCGAGGTGCTGGCGGTCGCGCACCTGCAGCAGGAAGGACATCACGGAGCAGTCTTCGTGTCGGCCCAGCACGGACACTTCCTCGATGTTCGAGCCGGCGTCCGCGATCGTCGTCGCAACCTCCGCCAGTGCGCCGGGTTTGTTCAGGGTCTCGACATTGATCTGGCTGGTGAACTCCCGGTCAACCTTGTCTTCCCAGCTGACCGTGATCCACTTCTCCGGTTGTTTGCGAAACGTCGTCAGGTTGCCGCAGGAGTTGCGGTGAATCACGACGCCGCGGCCGGTGCTCAGATAGCCCATAACGTGGTCGCCGGGGATCGGCAGGCAGCAGCGGGCATAACTGACGACGACGCCCTCGGTGCCGGCGATGACCAGGTTGGCCGTGTCGGGCCTGGTTTCGCCATCGTCCGTGACGCCGACAAGAAAGCGTGCCGTGAGCGGCGCAAGGCGTTCGCCCAGCCCGATCTGCTGGAACAACTCGATGTTGCTGGCGATGCCCAGCTCCTCGAGCGCTGCCTTCATGCGCACCTTGCCGATCTTGCGTACGGACGAGCCGAGGTCTTTCAGTGACTGGTCCAGCAGCCGTTTGCCGAGGTCAACCGATTCGCTGGTCAGCATAGACTTCATGTAGTGGCGGATGGCCGTGCGCGCCTTGGCGGTGCGCACAAACGTCAGCCAGTTCGGGTTCGGCTTGGCGCCCTTCGCCGTAACGATTTCTACGGTCTGGCTGTTGGCCAGCGGCGTACGAAGCGGTACCAGCTTGCGATCGACCTTGGCCGCAACACAGCGGTTGCCGATATCGGTATGCACAGCGTAGGCAAAGTCCACCGTGGTTGCACCTTTCGGCAGCGGCATGATGTCGCCGGTTGGTGTGAAGACGTAGATCTTGTCCGGAAACAGGTCGACCTTGACGCTTTCGAGGAACTCTTCCGACGTGCCCGAACTCTGCAGTTCGGCCAGCTTGGAAAGCCAGTCGCGCGCACGGCGTTGCGGTGTCGCATCGGATTTCTCATCAGCCTTGTACTGCCAGTGCGAGGCGACGCCGGACTCGGCCACGCGGTCCATATCGCGCGTCCGGATCTGGACTTCGAGCGGCAGGCCCTTCGGGCCGAACAACGTCGTGTGCAATGACTGGTAGCCGTTGATGCGCGGAATGGCGATGTAATCCTTGAAGCGCCCCGGCATCGGCTTGTACAGGCTGTGCACGAGGCCGAGTACCTGGTAGCAGGCATTGACGTTGTCGACGATGATGCGAAAGCCATACACGTCCACCACTTCCGACAGCGACCGCTTCTTCTCCGCCATTTTCTTGTAAATGCTGTACAGGTGCTTTTCGCGGCCGATGACTTCGGCCTCGATATCCTCGGCAGCCAGCGTCGACTGCATCTCGTCGGATATGCGCTTGACGATCTGGCGCTGGCTGCCCTTGGCTTTTTTCAGTGCGCTGTCGAGTACGCGGTAGCGATACGGGTACAGGTGCTGAAAGCCGAGGTCTTCGAGTTCGACTTTGAAACGGTTGATGCCGAGTCGATTGGCGATCGGTGCATAGATGTCGAGGGTTTCCTTGGCGATGCGACGTTTTTTTTCGGCGGGCATCGCTCCCAGGGTCTGCATGTTGTGCAGGCGATCGGCGAGCTTGACGAGGATGACACGGATGTCCTCGATCATCGCCAGCATCATCTTGCGAAAACTCTCAGCCTGCGCCTCCGCGCGGCTATGGAACTCGATCTGGTCCAGCTTGCTGACACCGTCGACAAGCAGGGCCACGTCGGCGCCAAACTGTTCCTCGATGTCAGTGACGGAAACCGGTGTGTCTTCGACGACGTCGTGCAGGATCGCTGCCTCGATCGCCTGCGCATCCAGGCGCATGTCGGCGAGTTCCTGCGCGACGGCAACGGGATGCGATATGTACGGCTCGCCGGACTTGCGCTTCTGGCCCTCGTGCGCCTCGGCGCCGAACTCGTAGGCCCGCATGATTGACTCGATCTGCTCGCCGGGCAGGTAACTTTCGAGCGTATCGGTCAGGCGCCGCAAACCGTAGTCGCGTCTCGACGCGCCCGGCAATTTTGCAAGTAATGCGGCGGCATAATCCATGCCTCGATCATACCCGCGTCAGGCGGAAGCTGTCGCGGTCGGCAGGGTGCCTTTTGGTGGCTTCAGTCGCCTATCGAGATGCCGCGGACCGGCAAAGCGTCGTCGCTGACTTCCGGCGGCATGAATTCGACCTCGGGCGGCAGTTCGACTTCTTCGAGGATGGCTGACGAAACGTGTCCGTCCGCAATCTCGCGCAGCGCGATAACCGTCGGCTTGTCGTTCTCGAGTTCGACCATCGGGTCGGCGCCGTGTGCGATGCGCCGAGCGCGCTTTGCGGCAACCAGCACCATTTCAAAAATATTCTCGACGTTATCGAGACAGTCTTCGACAGTAATTCGGGCCAAGATCGGGCTCCCAGGTGAAAGGTCGGGCTACGATAGCGCAATGGTGGCCGGCCTCCCATAGCATATAACCCAAAGTTATATCAGGCGAATGCCGGGCGGTTGGCACCCGGCTACGGCTCGAGTATCTCGCCGATCCTGGCCCGCATAGCCGGGTTGTCGGCCGAGTAGTCGGCGCCGTCGCCGGCAAACACGGCCTCGAGCTCGGACACGGCCTGGTTCAGGTCGTCATTGATAATGATGTAGTCAAACTCCGGCCAGTGGCCCATGTCGCTGACGGCATCCCGGAGACGTCTTTCGATGACGGCATCGGTGTCGGTGCGCCGATCACGCAGCCGCCGCTCGAGTTCGGTCAGCGATGGCGGCAGGATGAATATCGAAACACAGTCCGGCATGCTGGCGCGTACCTGCCGGGCGCCCTGCCAGTCGATCTCGAGTACGACGCTCTGGCCCCCGGCGAGGATCTTTTCCACCTGTTCCCGGCTGGTGCCGTAGAAGTTGTCGAAGACCGTGGCCGACTCCAGCAATTCGTTGTTCGCCCGCATCGCCTCGAACTCGGCCTTGCTGACAAAGAAGTAGTCCTTGCCGTCGACTTCGTTGACGCGTTGCGGCCGCGTTGTGTAGGAAATCGAGAACCGCAGATGCGGGCTATTCAGAACCGTGGCATGCACGAGTGTCGTCTTGCCGGCGCCCGACGGCGCTGCGATCACGAACAGGCGAGTCTCATCTTTCGGCATTGCTGGTGCGCTCATTCGATGTTCTGTATCTGCTCGCGCATTTGCTCGATCAGCACTTTCAGGTCGACCGCGGCTTTTGTCGTCTGCGCATCGCCTGATTTCGAACCGAGCGTATTGGCTTCACGGTTCAGTTCCTGCATCAGGAAGTCGAGGCGACGGCCGACGGCCTCGTCGCTTTGCATGGCCTGGCGAATTTCCTGCAGGTGGCTGTCGAGTCGGTCGACCTCCTCGTCCACGTCCAGCTTTTGCGCAATCAATGCCAGTTCGACCTCCAGCCGTGCCGGGTCGGCTGCAACGTCGAGTTTCTCGATACGCTCGGCCTGGCGCGCCCGCGCGGCGGCGAGTACTTCGGGCATGCGCTGGCGTACGCCGGCGGCAATCGCGGCGACTTCGGCGCAGCGCGACTCGATCATTGCGGCGATGCGCTCACCCTCGCTGGCACGCATTTCCGACATTGCCTGCAGGGTCTGCTCGAGCAGTGCGCCGGCGGCCGCGAACAGCGGCTCTGTGTCGACTTCGGATTCGACGATGACACCCGGCCAGCGCAATACGTCCAGCGGGTTGACCGGCGCCGCGTTGCCGAGTTGCTCGCCGACTTCCGCAGCACGCGCACCGATCTGTGCAACCAGCGCCGAGTCCAGCTGCAAATCGCCCTGGCGGCCACCCGGCCGCTGAAAATGCAATGCACAGTCGACCTTGCCGCGCTTCAGTCCGGCGGCAATCATCTGTTTGAACAGGTGTTCTTTCGGCCGCAATTCCTCGGGCAGCCGAAACTGCACATCGAGATAACGATGGTTCACTGCACGCAGTTCCCAGCTCAGCGTGCCGAGGTCCGACTCGGCGGACTGTCGCGCAAAGCCTGTCATACTGTGTAACATCGTTCGCCAACTCCCCATTGTGTTGTGCCGGTCACGTTTGCCGCGATTATTTCATGGCAGCATAGCCGCCGTCAGTAAACTCAGAAGAACATATGCAAATTGAATACGCCAAGGTTTCCGCACTGGGGGACCGCACGGATAATCAGGACCGGGCTGCTGTTGTCGTTGCCAATGACGCCGCGTTGATGATGGTGTTTGACGGCATGGGCGGACATTCCGACGGCGCGGCTGCCGCGGAAACCGGTCTCAAGGTAGTACAGGACACTTTCACGAGTTCGAAGCTGCCGGTATTCGATCCGCAGGGATTTCTCTACCTGGCGCTGTCCCGTGCCCATGACGAGGTCGTCAAACTTGGCCAGGATCTCGCCGTCGATTTTCGCCCGCGTGCAACCTGTGCCGTCTGCCTCGTGCAGGAAAGCGGCGCGTACTGGGCACACATCGGTGACAGCCGCATCTACCAGCTGCGTGATGGCAGGGTGCTGTCGCGCTCGCGCGACCACAGCCATGTCGAGGTGTTGATCCAGGAAGGCGCCATCACCGAGGAAGAGGCGCTGGACCACCCGATGCGCAATTTCGTCGAGTGTTGTATCGGCGGCGATGCGCCGGTGCCGGATATGAGCATAACCGGCAAGAAACACCTGCGGCCGGGCGACGTTCTGCTGGCCTGTTCGGACGGACTCTGGTCCGGCCTCGCCGACAGCGACGTCGCCCAGATCGCCAATGATGAGAACCAGCCGCTGACCGAGAAACTGAAGACGCTGAGCATGCAGGCATTGAGCGCCAACTCACCTTACAGCGACAATACAACCGGTACCGCGCTAAAGTGGAGCGGAGACTGAACAACTCAAAGCCCGACAGGGGTCAGAGCCCGCTCTGACCCCGTTCGGAATGGGCTCTGACCCCTTTTTGTTTGGAGAGCGATGATGCGACCGAGTGGCCGCGATACGGACCAGATGCGTGACGTGCGATTCACGCCGGACTTTACCCGTCATGCCGAGGGCAGCGTGCTCGCGGAGTTTGGCGATACGCGGGTGCTGTGCACCGCGAGCGTCGAGAACCGGGTGCCACCGTGGCTGCGCGGAAAGGGCGGCGGCTGGGTTACCGGCGAATACGGCATGTTGCCGCGCGCGACCAACACGCGCACCGGGCGCGAGGCGGCGCGCGGCAAACAGAGCGGCCGCACTCTCGAGATCCAGCGGTTGATCGGCCGCTCGCTGCGCGCGGTCATCGACCTGCAGTGCCTCGGCGAACGCACGATCACGCTGGACTGCGATGTCCTGCAGGCCGACGGGGGCACCCGTACTGCGTCAATCAGCGGTGCATTCGTCGCACTGTCGCTCGCCATGGAAAAACTGCTTTCGAACAGGACGCTGAAGAAAAACCCGCTGCACGGCCAGGTGGCCGCAGTATCCGTCGGCATCTATCGCGGTGTACCGGTGCTGGACCTCGACTACCCGGAAGACTCCGAAGCGGAAACCGACATGAATATTGTCATGAACGATGCGGGTCGATTCATCGAGGTCCAGGGTACGGCCGAAGGCCATGCGTTCACCGATGATGAGTTCACGGCGATGCTGGCGCTGGCCCGCAAGGGCGTGACCGAGATCGTCGCGGCGCAAAACGAGGTACTGGCACGCTGAACAAGGTTGTCATGGCAAGCGGTAACCCCGGCAAGTTGCGTGAAATGGCGCGCATACTGGCGGAGTTCGGTCTCACCGTCGTGCCACAGTCGGAATTTGCCGTCACCGAGGCCGAGGAAACCGGCACCACGTTCGTGGAAAACGCGTTGATCAAGGCACGGCATGCGGTCGCTGCCACGGGCCTGCCGGCCATTGCTGACGATTCCGGTCTCGCGGTCGACGCACTGCAGGGCCGGCCGGGCGTCTACTCCGCGCGTTACGCCGGTGAGTCTGCCGGCGACGACGCCAACATCGACAAGTTGTTGCGGGAACTGCAGAACGTTGACGATGCGGCACGTGGTGCGACGTTTCACTGCGTCGCCTGTTTTGTCACGCCCGATGCGACCGAGCCGCTCGTTGCAACCGGCGAATGGCGGGGCCGCATTGCCCGCCAGCGCCAGGGTGACGGAGGTTTCGGCTATGACCCGGTTTTTATCGACACCGAGCTCGGTGTCAGCGCGGCCGAACTGACAGCCGAACAAAAGAACCGGCGCAGCCATCGTGGCAAAGCCCTGCAGGAACTCAGCCGGCTGCTGCGGCAGCGGCCGTGATGTCCGCGCCGCCACTGTCGCTGTATGTGCACCTGCCCTGGTGTGTGAAAAAGTGCCCGTACTGCGATTTCAATTCGCACAGCGCCGGCGATGCGGCGCCACGCGGTCGCTACATCGCGGCGTTGCTGGCGGATCTCGACCAGG
Organism: Gammaproteobacteria bacterium; assembly: GCA_030429005.1. Taxonomy (GTDB): domain Bacteria; phylum Pseudomonadota; class Gammaproteobacteria; order Steroidobacterales; family Woeseiaceae; genus UBA1847. The sequence goes on from JAUIDP010000048.1 coordinate 21,112, forward strand.
AGGCCGAGCGCGCGACCGGACGGCCACTTCTCAGCGTGTTCCTGGGCGGCGGCACGCCAAGCCTGTTCGCGGCAGACGAGATTGCGGCGATCATCGACGGCATACGGCAACGGTTCGAGCTGGCGGCGGACGCCGAGATTACGATGGAAGCCAACCCGGGTACGGTCGAAAGTGACGACCCGGCAGGATATCGCCAGGCGGGCATCAATCGCCTGTCTATCGGCGCGCAAAGTTTCAATGCAGACGCGCTGCGCACGCTCGGCCGCATCCACTCGGTCGATGACATAACGCGGGCAGTGACCGCGGCGCGGGATGCAGGCTTCGACAGCATCAACGTCGATATCATGTACGGCTTGCCGGGGCAGGATGTTGCCGGCGCGCTCGCCGACCTGCAGGCGGCCA
>JAUIDP010000049.1 GCA_030429005.1 Gammaproteobacteria bacterium
ATGCGTGGCGGCGCCAATGGAGCGCGCATTCGCCTCGCCCCGCAAAACGGCTGGGCGGTAAATGATCCCGATGCATTGTCCAGGACGCTGGAAGTCCTCACCGATATCCAACAGGACTTCAACAAGTCGCTGAAAGGTGGCAAGCAGGTTTCGCTTGCCGACGTCATCGTCCTCGGTGGTGCTGCCGCAATCGAGAAAGCGGCTGCGGATGCAGGCCAAAAAATCGATGTGCCGTTTACACCCGGTAGAACTGACGCATCGCAGGACAACACGGACGTCGAGTCTTTTGCCTACCTGGAACCGACAGCGGACGCATTTCGCAACTACTACAGCGATGCCAGCTATGCGTCGCCCGCGGAAATGATGGTGGAGAAAGCCGACTTGCTGACACTGACCGTACCGGAAATGACGGCGCTCATCGGCGGCATGCGCGTCCTGGGTGCCAACTCGGACAATGCCGAACACGGGGTCTTCACCGACAATCCCGGCACGCTGAGCAACGACTTCTTCGTCAACCTGCTCGACATGTCAACGAAGTGGACGAAATCCGAACAGAGCGACGGTATCTACGAAGGTCACAGCCGTGCGGATGATTCACTCCGGTGGACAGCCACTCCGGTAGACCTGGTGTTCGGCTCCAACTCGGAGCTGCGTGCCGTAGCCGAGGCCTATGCTGCCAGCGACGGCGAAGCACAGTTCGTCAACGACTTTGTTGGTGCATGGACCAAGGTGATGACACTGGATCGATTTGACCTGGACTGAATATCACTGACCTGACTTGCCAACCGGGGTCAGAGCCGCCGGCTCTGACCCCTTTTTTGTTCGCAGTCCCCTTTGTCAGAACCGCCAGGTAACACCGAGCGACGGCAACAACGGCAACCAGTGCTTGTCCCGGCTGGCCAGCGATCCGTCTGTCGCGAGTGAGTATTCGATACAGCAAAGGTTCTGTCGATCGAGAAGATTGGTGACATCGAGAAAAACCGTCAGGTCACCGCGCGACAATTCGAATTCGCGTCTCAAGCGGATATCCAGGGTTTGATACGTGGAATACCGCGATGCGTTACGCTCCGAGACTGACAGGACCAGGTCCTCACCACCATTCGGCTGCCCAACCAGTTCACCGTTCAACAAGGTACGCGGCCAGCCGGTGTGAATCTCGGCGGCCGCACTGAAATCCCATTTCCCCCACCGCCATGTGAGCCCGCCCTTGAACGTATGTGTCTGGTCCCAACTTCGAACAACGTCACCCGATGCCAGTTCGTCCTCGATCTCCGACCAAGAGTAACCCAACCACCACAGCAGATTTTCGTCGGCGGAACCGTGGCTCAACAACAGGTCAGCGCCGAGAGCTTCTGCAGCTGGCGCATCGACCATGACCCGGTCGAACTGGATTTCCGGCAGCAGCGTCAGCGTATTGAAACTGTTCTCAAACCGCTGCTGCAGGCGACGAAATGTCTTCCGGTAGACAGACAGATTCATGTCAATATCGTTTGCAAATCGGTGCTGCACATTCAGTACGACATGTTCTGCTTGTTGCGCAGGCGAGAATTCCGTGATGCCGTCGGCTACCTGCAATTCGTTGATCTCCTGCGCCTGGTAGTACTGCCCCCAGCCAATACGCACCTCGGTCGCGTCGGACGGCGCGTAGAGAACACTGAGGCGTGGGCTGTATTGCTTATCGTTGCGGGCAGTGGTGTAGTTTTGCTGGTCCCAGCGCAGGCCGGCATCGATCGTCCACTTGTCCAGCAATCGAGCGCGGACCTCGGCATACGCAGCATACTGGACGCCAGACGGTGCAAGGTCGAAGTCGCGTAGCGTCGATGGCTGGTTCTCGAGAATCGAGTCAAATGGCGATTCGATCGCCTGCACGGACTGAAATCGGTATCTCGCATCGAGGTCCTTGATATCGAATCCAAAGTTCAGCATCCAGCTGTCGGTTGCCAGCCACCGCCAGTCCTGGCGAAACTCCAGCGCACTGAAGTCACGAACCTCATGGAGACTCCCGGCAACGATTCCGGCTAGAGCTAGATCGCCGGAGCGTCGATTGCCGATGTCACTGATCGCCAGGATCGAATCGCTCGACAGTGACGCCGACCATTGTGCCTGCCATTTGAACCAGCCGACCTTGTTCGTATAAGCCGCATCCGCTGTCTCACCGCGGTCCGCGTCCGCCAGCCGCAACTTGTCATCTGATGCGAGGAAGTTTGCGCTCAGGCGTGCACGCGGACCGAACTCCCAGCCGACATGCGCCAGGTAGTCCTGGTAGTCCGGGCTACCGAATTCCGGCTCGATAACGTCGACGATCAGGTCCAGGTTGCCGCGCCGGGCCGTCAGCAGCCAGTCACCTTCGCCATGCTCACCGAATGTTCCGGCGGACAGGATTGAAGCATTAAAAAAGCTCAGCGCCAGCTCCGTCTCGGTCGGTTCCTGCGGCTCGCGTAGCTCGACGCTCAGCACGCCACTCATGCGATCGCCGAAATGGGCCGGAAAAGCGCCCGTGTAAAAGTCCATTCCACCGATTGCGTTGGCATTTACGATTGTCGCAATCGCCTGGAAGTCCTTCAGGTGATACGGCTCGTAAAGCCTGAGGCCATCAAACAGGAACAGCACCTCGTTGGCGTCGCCGCCCCTGACATGATTTTGTGCCGATACACCGCCACTGGCCGTACCTGGCAGCCGCTGGGTTACCCGAACCGCTTCGTCGGCCGTCGTCGGCATACGTGCAACCAGTTCGCGATCCAGGTAGGTGTGTGTCTCCGGGCGGCTGTAATTCAGACGATGCAGGCTCGAGGTCACGACGATTTCCGGTATCGGCTCGATTTTTGCGGCAGCCGTGGTCTGCGTGTTTCCTTGCTCTCGCCTGCCTTCTTCGTCCGCAACCACAACCAGGAAACTGCCCGCTGGCCCGGAGGTTGCGGTCAGGCCAAACGGTCGCAACAGGTCTTGTAATTCGGCAAGCGTCGGCACTGATTCGGGACTGGTTGCGAGATGCATCTCGTCGGTGACGAGGTCGCTGCTGTAGATGACCACCTGGCCACGACCGTTCAGCGCATCGAGGTATCCGGCGAGCGGCTTGCCGGTCGTGCCACTACTCGCTGCACAAACAGGCAGCGCAACAACAGCGCACACCGACGCAACCAGGCACCATACGAACGATCGCATGCCGCGATCTTAGAGCAACGCTGACCCAGCGCCAATCAGCACAATTACTGCGTGTCCCGCAGGTCGCTCCCTATGACAATCCTGCCGGCTTCAATTCTGACATCGAATTTTGTCGTCGCCAGGACCGATTCGACGGCTTCAAGTGGATCGAAATCGGACACTGAACCATGCAGGTCCGTTCGCATTGCAGACATGCGCAGCTCGTTCGATTCGAAAACGAGCTCGCGGCCTGTTTCGCGCGCTGCCCAGCGCAGGAAGTCCAGCAAGGACTTGTTCTCAATTTCGAATGCGGGCGAGAGCGACGCAGCCCAGTCCCAATGTTCATCGTGGGGCGCCAGCATTTCGGTCGTAACGCCGCTTTGCCCATCAACGAGCAGGCGCTCACCAGCGACGGCCACGTAAATGTCGGTATCGCCGTCGACATCTACCCGGCCTTCCCGCACGGCCACCTCGATCAAATCATCCGCAATACGGACCGAGAACTGTGTGCCGACATCAGTCACCCTGCCCATCGAAGTTTCGATAACCAACTTGCGATCACGGTACAGGACGTCGCCGGTATCGGCATATACCCGACCCTGCAACAAGCGAAACGTGTCTTTCGCTTCAACCAGTAATACGGTTAGCTGGTCAATGCGCAGCGACGCCGCACCGTCGAGCGCCAGACTCATTCCCTGTCCGGCTCCTGTCGTTATCCGATCGCCGGTGTACACCGTGTCGCCAACCGCCGGCAGCAAGCCGCCGGGATCGTCGCCGACGAACCGCGCAATTGTGCCAACCGGTGCAGTTGCCGGAACCGGCGGGGATGGTTGCATGACGACCGCGATCGCGAGGAATATGGCTGCGGCCAGTGCGACCGGCATGGCCAGGCGCCGCAGCCACGGCCGCAACCTGTCCTTTTTCCATTGTCGATGGACTTCGCTGTATACACGCGAGCCTTCGGGCTGCGTCGAACTCGAGCGCCACTCCGCCTGCACCCGGGCATAGACTCGCTTTGTGATGTCGTCGGGGACCGGCGAACGCGGGCCCGCCAGGCGCAACATCCGCGCCATCGTCTCATCATCGCGGTCTTTGTCGTTTGTCGTCTTGTCGTTCATTGGTTCGTCTTGTAATTAGTGCGGCAGTTCTCGTTCACTGTTCTGTTCAATTCACCACGAAGCCCGGTTCGAAATCCCAGAGCGACCTGAAGCGCTCCTTGAAAGCCCCGCGCGCACGACTGAGGACGGACTCGGCCGCTTTCTCACTGAGCTCGAGGCATTGCGCAATTTCTGCCACGCTGTTGCCTTGCACGTATTTCATTTCCAGTGCAGTTGCATAGCTTGCCGGCAGGTGTTCCAGCGTTACTCGCACGAATCGTGCAATTTCATCACTTCGCTGCGCTGTTTCCGGCCGGAAGTCACTACTGATGATCGACTCAAGCGCAGCCTGTACCGCGGGATGGTCATCGATCGGAATATCCGCGCGCCGCTCGTCGCCCCGTTCGCGGAAAACGGCATTCAGTTCATTCCTGCAAATCTGGCAAAGCCAGGTAAACAACAATGCCTCACCGCGAAACGTCGCCATCTTGCGGACAACGATGCACATCGTCCGCTGCACGATTTCCTCGGCGACTTCGCTATCGTTGTCCACGCGCAGCAGCGTGAAACGGAACAACCGCGGAAAGTACTCGCGAAAAAAAGCGTCAAACGCCTCCTGATCGCCGCCCGCCACCCGGCGGGCGAGCGATCGGTCCTGCTCTATTTGCGGCGTGTTGCCTGTCAAGTTTCAGCCTTGGTCGGGGGGAACCGAACGTTAGAGCAAGTTTGGCAGATAATCCTTCGCTTTTTCGAGCATCAGTGCCTGCGTGCAATTCAGTGGTTGGACAATGCTCAAACGCGTGTTAAAAACCGGCATCCGGACTTATGACATCGAGCACCCCATGCATACAGACCTGACGACCCATTGGGTAGGACTAACCGCACTCGCCCTGTTTATCCTGGCATACCTGCTCGTGATCGCCGAGGAATACACCCAGCTCAGAAAGTCCAAACCGGTCGTTCTCGCGGCAGGACTGATCTGGGCCCTGCTGGCACTCGAGTATGCCGATGCCGATTCGTCACATGTCGTCGAGCATGCTGTCGAACACTTCCTCGTCGAGTTTGCCCAGCTCTTCCTGTTCCTGCTGACGGCGATGACCTACGTCAATGCCATGACGGAACGCAACGTGTTCGATGCATTGCGCGGCTGGCTGGTCGCCCGTGGCCTGAACTTTCGCACCATTTTCTGGATTACCGGCGTATTGAGCTTTTTCCTCTCACCGCTGATCGACAACCTGACAACGGCGCTGGTCATGTGTGCCGTTGTACTGACGATTGGTAAGGACCAGCCTCGTTTCGTTGCGGTTGCCTGCATCAATATTGTCGTGGCTGCCAATGCAGGCGGCGCATTCAGCCCGTTCGGCGACATCACCACACTGATGGTCTGGCAGCGCGGAATCGTCGATTTCGGCACTTTCTTTGCGCTGTTCCTGCCGTCGCTGGTCAATTTCCTGGTGCCTGCTTTCCTGATGTCGTTTGCAGTTCCGCAGGAAGTGGCACCCGCCGACCCCAACAAGGTCGTTTTGCGGCGCGGTGCAAAGAGGATCATCCTGCTCTTTGTCGCGACCATTTTCACCGCTGTCTCGTTTCACAATTTCCTGCACTTGCCGCCGTTCCTCGGCATGATGACCGGGCTGGCCTACCTGCAGCTGTTTGGCTACTACCTGCGCCAGACTCACAAGGTCACGCCGTACGACGAGGCAAGTTATGGCAGCGTCGGTGATATCCCGCCTTTCGATGTGTTCGAAGGCATCGCACGAGTCGAGTGGGACACTCTGCTGTTTTTCTTCGGCGTCATCATGTGCGTCGGGGGACTGGGGTTCATCGGCTACCTTGAACACGTGTCGGCATTCCTGTACGGCGAACTCGGCCCGACGATCGCGAATATATCGGTCGGCGTACTATCCGCGCTGATCGACAATATCCCCATCATGGTGGCGGTGCTGGAGATGAACCCGTCGATGGACCTGCAACAATGGTTGTTAATCACGTTGACAGCTGGCGTCGGCGGCAGCCTCTTCAGTATCGGCTCGGCCGCAGGTGTCGCGCTGATGGGGCAGGCCCACGGAACTTATACGTTTTTCAGTCACTTGCGATGGACGCCAGCCATAGCGCTGGGCTACGCCCTGAGCATCTGGCTGCACTTTCTGATTAATTCACGATTCATCAACATACCCGTTTCCTGAAAATCCGGTCGGCAGCGAAGGATTTTTCATCGCTGATCCTCTAATAGTCGAGCACGGCGACCAGCGCCGAACGGACTACTACGGGTGACACGATGACACGCTCTTCAATCTTATCTTCTGGCCACGGGGTGCAACGGCGCTTTTCCTTGCTCTGGATCAGTACAGCCGCCCTGTTAATCATGCTGTCACAAACCGGTGCCGCCCGGGCAGAAGCCGATTTCCGCCTGGACAACTATGTCGGGAAAGTCGTACTGATCGACTTTTGGGCTTCCTGGTGCGGGCCTTGCCGACAATCTTTTCCATGGATGAACACGATGCAAACGAAGTATGGCGACGATGGATTGGTGATCGTTGCAGTCAATGTCGACAATGACCTGGCTGCTGCGAATCGATTTCTGAGCGATTTTCCTGCCAGGTTTGAAGTGCATTTCGACGACGACAAGGCGCTTGCGCGGGAATACGAAGTGGTGGCGATGCCAAGCTCTTTTCTCATCGGGCGCGACGGCCATCTGGTCGAGAAACACATGGGCTTCAAGGTAATGAAACAAGACGAATATGAAGCTGCGATCCGCGCTGCTCTGAACGAGGAGATCTAGGTGGCCCGGTGGAAAACTTGCGTTGCATCATTGCTCGCCATTGCCTGCTCAACAGGCTGCACGTCGCTGGGCGTTGAACCCTGGGACCGCGATATTCTCGCAAAAGACGAAATGCAACTGGTCACGGACCCGCTCGAGGTCGCGACGGACGATCACATCTATTTCAGCAAGGAAGCGTCCAGCGGCGGCCGTGGTTTCGGCGGCGGTGGCTGTGGCTGCAACTAGGTGTCCTGAATGAAAAAGAGAAAGAACGGCGGAATCTCCACAACGCTCGCCACGGCAACCTGCGCATTGCTCGGCACGACACCTGTATCGCCGGTTTGTGCACAGGAAATCGACAAATGGGACTTCGATACGTCGTTGTTGTACTACGGGGAGGACAACGAGCGCGTACAAGATGCCAGCGTAGCTGTGCTGGCGACACGTAACTTCGTCGACGACCGATACCTGGCACTGGGGCTGACTGTCGATGCATTGACGGGTGCGACACCCAGCGGGGCGATTACCCAGCCGGTTGCCCAGACCTTCACTCGCCCGTCCGGCAAGAGTACCTATACGACGCCAGCGAACGAACTGCCGCTGGACGACACGTTTCGCGACACTCGCGTAGCCATGACAGCAAACTGGCAACAGCCACTGGGACGGCTGTATACGTTCAATGCCGGGGCCAGCGCCTCGAAGGAATTCGACTACACACACATCGGCCTGAACGCGCGCATTGCGAGGGACTTCAACCAGCGCAACACGACGATTTCGGCAGGGATTGCTCTGGCACGCGACGACATCGATGCGGTCGGCGGTGCGCCGGTTCCGCTGTCGCCGATGCTGGACGTTGGCGATCTTGCAAACCGCATGACCACACAGTCCAAGGACGTGTTCGACGTGGTAGTTGGTGTCAGCCAGGTCCTCGGGCGCAATACCGTTATGCAACTCAATTATTCGTACAGCGACGCCTCGGGCTACCTGACGGATCCCTACAAGATCATAAGTGTTGTCGACGGCATCACCGGCAACGTCGTGACTCGCCCGCTGACACCGGGTATCGATGGTCCGTCGCACGAGTTCCTGTTCGAAAGCCGCCCCGACGACCGCGTCAAGCAGAGCTTCTACGGGCAAGTGAAACACTTTATGCACGGCAAGGTGCTCGATGCCTCGTACCGGTACATGAGTGACGACTGGGAGATCGAATCACACACGCTCGACCTGCGCCTGCGCTGGCCGCTTGGCGACGAGCACTACCTCGAACCGCACCTGCGCTACTACACGCAAACGGAAGCTGACTTTTACACCGTCAGCCTGGTCGACGGACAGATGCTCCCCGCGTATGCGTCCAATGACTACCGGCTTGGCAACTTCGATGGCATCACGGCAGGGGTCAAGTATGGCTGGAAGACCGGCAATGGCCACGACCTCAGTGTGCGCCTGGAACTGTACCAGCAGCGAGGCGATATTCCGGCCAACCTCCTTGTCGGCAACCAGGCGGGTACCGTCAGCTACCCGGATCTCGATGCTGTTATCGCCCAGTTCAGCTATCGATTCTGAGCGGCCGCCGCGCGTGAAGCCGAACGCCCGCGACGTGGAGCTCGCACGCCACGGAAAATTCTGGCGCGTCACGTTCCCGGCCATGGGCAGCCCCTGCGAGTTGTTGCTCGACACGGATGACAGGTCCGAGGTGCAGGCTTTGGCCGGTATCGCGACGGCCGAAGCCTGGCGCATCGAGGACAAATTCAGCCGCTACATTTCCGGGAACATTGTCGATCGAATCAATACAGCAGCGGGAACCAGCGTAGAGGTCGACCCGGAAACGGCGGGCCTGATCGACTTTGCCGGCCTGCTGTATCGGCTGTCGGATCGGCGCTTCGATATCACCTCCGGTGCGCTGCGCAAGGCCTGGACATTCGATGGCAGCGACCGATTGCCGGACCGCGCGGCCGTTCGGCGTATTCTGCGGCAGGTCGGCTGGCACCGCGTGGACTGGGCCAGCCCGGTGCTGACAATGCCATCCGGCATGCAGATCGATTTTGGCGGAATCGGCAAGGAATACGCTGTCGACAAAGTTGCCGGACTGGTCCGGGAGCAAACCTCGAGCCCATGCCTCGTTAATTTCGGCGGTGACCTGGCAGTAACCGGACCACCCGGTCGACAGGACAGCTGGCAAGTCGGCCGCGAGTCATTGCAAGGTTCGACCGCATTGCCAGTTGGACTGATTCAGCTGCGCTCCGGAGCACTGGCAACGAGTGGTGATACCCGCCGGTACCTGCTCAAAGACGGCATTCGCTACGGTCATATTCTCGATCCAACAACAGGCTGGCCGGTCGATGGCGCACCGGCATCGGTCACCGTAGCCGCCGATTCCTGCGTCCAGGCTGGCATGCTGTGTACGCTCGCAATGCTGCGGGGCGCCGAAGCAGAGGCCATGCTTGCCGACGAAGGTGTGCAATACTGGTGTCTCAGGGCCTGAACTGCGTCCGTTGCCGGCGCCGCACAGATACTTCACAGTAGAGGGGTGTCAACGAACCTTATTGCTATCCAGGCGCGAGACCTGTCCCGGCGCTTTCGCGAGGGCAGCCACGAGCACGTGGTGCTCGACGGCGTCAATCTCGATGTGCGCCGCGGCGAAACTGTGGCGCTGCGCGGCCGCAGCGGCTCCGGCAAGTCCACACTGCTGAACCTGGTCGGCGGCATCGACGCGCCGAATGCCGGCACAGTCGCAGTCGCGGGTATTGACCTGACGAACCTCGGCGAACGGGAGCGGACGCTGTTTCGCCGCCAGCACATCGGCTTTGTCTACCAGGCATTCAATCTAGTCCCGACACTGAACGTCGCCGACAATGTCCGGCTGGTACTCGAGCTGAACAACGTCCGTGCCACCGAGATCGAACCGCGCGTCGGCGAACTGCTGGACGCTGTCGGTCTCGGCAATCGCGCCGACAGCTTTCCCGACGTGCTGTCCGGCGGCGAACAGCAACGCGTCGCCATTGCCCGTGCTCTGTCTCACGAGCCAACCGTGCTGCTGGCCGACGAACCGACGGGCAATCTCGACGAGGCAACTGCCGAAACGGTGCTGGAACTGCTCGACCGACTGGTTCGTGCCAGCGGCCATACAATGCTGATCGCGACGCACAGCCAGCAGGTTGCCGGGTATTGCGACCGGGTACTCGATCTGCACAACGGGCAACTCAGGCAAGGCTCAACGTAATGCTGCCGGCAACCTATCGAGCGAGCCTGTTCTACCTGTTGCGACACCCATGGCAGCTGTTACTTGCAATCCTCGGTATCAGCGTTGGCGTCGCCGTCATCGTCGCAGTAGACATTGCCAACAGCAGCGCCCGCAAGGCATTCCTGCTGTCGATGGACACGCTAACCGGGCAGGCCACACACCAGGTCATTGGCGGACCGCGCGGGGTGAGCGAAGACGTTTACCGGCAACTGCGCGTTGATCAGGGTATCGAGGCGGTCGCGCCCATCGTGGAGACAACAGCGAGCATCGGCGAAGCACGCTTCACCGTACTCGGCATCGACGTCTTTGCAGAGCGTACGTTTCGCGAATTTTCCACCGAAGCTCGTACCGCGGACACGGAGGATAAGGATCCGGGCGCGCTGATCACTCGCCTGTTGACGACGCCGGGTGGTGTGTTGCTGTCCCAGTCGACGGCAGAGGAACTGGGCCTTGCTGCAGGCGAATATTTCGACGTCATTGTCGACGGGCAGTTTCACGAGGCAAAGCTGCTGGCAACGTTCGGCAATGACGACGGCGCCGGGCGACTGTTGCTGACAGACATCGCGACAGCGCAGGAATGGTCCGGCAGCTATGGAGTCCTGACGCGTATCGACGTACGCATCAGCGACGATGCCGGAGTTACGCTGGCCGATGTCGAAGACGCATTGCCGGCCGGAACGCGCCTGCTGTCGGCAGCCGGCCGCACGCGATCCACGCTGGAAATGAGCACAGCTTTCATGACCAACCTGGCAGCGATGAGCCTGCTGGCGCTGCTCGTCGGGCTGTTTCTCATTTTCAACAGTGTGAATTTTTCCGTCCTGCAACGGCGCAACCTCATTGGCGTGTTGCGAGCGCTCGGCCTGACGCGTCGCCAACTGCTGCTGATCATCCTCGCCGAAGCCGGCTTTCTCGGCCTCGTCGCTGCCGCGCTCGGTGTCGTGCTGGGCCTTGTGCTCGGCGAACAGCTGGTGGGCCTCGTCGCGCGCACAATTGATGACCTGTACTTTCGCCTGCGCGTTACGAGCATCGACATTAACACACTCACTCTGCTCAAGGGCATGCTCGCCGGCGTCGGTGCAGCGATGATTGCCGCCGCGCTGCCAGCCTGGGAGGCGACCACGTACGAGCCGCGCCTCGCGATGGCCCGCTCGACGCTGGAGCATAAAGCCAACCGGATGTTGCCGGTCCTGTCTTTTGCCGGCGTTGGCCTGATGACCGGCGCCGTCGGCCTGATCGCCTGCACCAATACCAGCCTCGTGGCCGGACTGGTCGCAGTCTTCCTCGCCATTCTCGGCTTCGCGCTTTGCGTTCCCCTGTTCGTTCGTTTCGCCGCACGCATCGCGGCGCCAGCAGCCGCCGCGGCCGGCGGCACGACGGCGCGTATGGCGATTGCGGGCATCGCATCCGGCTTGTCCCGGACCGGTATCGCGATTGTTGCGCTGACAATTGCCGTGTCAGCAACAATCGGCGTCAGCATCATGGTGGACAGTTTTCGTGGATCGGTAAGCACGTGGCTCCAGCAGTCATTGCAGGCCGATATCTACGTCGGCACGCAGAAGAGCGTCATGGCTCCCGAACTGGTCAGCACGATTTCGGCGCTGGATGGTGTCATCGACGGCAGTACGCGTCGACTGACCTCGGTCGAGAGTGAAGATCGGCGCACGCAACTCAGGGTTTTCGAACTGCCAACGGCTAGCTATGCCGGCTTTGAGCTGCTGGACAACTCGCCGGAGCAGGTCTGGCCAGCCTGGGAAAAGACTGACGCCGTACTGGTAACCGAACCGTATGCCTACCGGTTCGACGTCCGCGCCGGTGACCGGATCCCCTTGCCGACCGACCACGGCGTGCAGCAATTCCTGGTTGCCGCAACGTTCCAGAGCTATGACGTTGATGCCGACAGCGTCGTCATGCATCGCACTACCTACCTGCGCCATTATGACGATGACTCCATTGATGGACTGGGACTCTACCTGGCAGACGGCGTATCAGCCGACGAGGTCGTTGCAAAAATCGAATCCCTTGGTGCGAACTGGCCCGGTTTGTACGCCGCATCGAACGCGCAATTGCGCAGCGAATCCCTGCAGGTTTTCGACCGCACGTTCGTGATCACTGACATCCTGTACTGGCTCACACTTGGCGTCGCCTTTATCGGCATATTGTCGGCAATGCTCGCGCTGCAATTGGAACGCGCCCGTGAGTCGGCGACACTTCGTGCACTGGGCATGACACCCGCTCAGGTTGGCGGCGTGATCACGGTACAGACGGGCGCCGTTGGCGTGCTGAGCGGCGTCGCCGCCGTGCCGCTCGGCATTGTCATGGCATGGATACTCATCAAGGTCATCAATCGCCGGGCCTTCGGCTGGCAGATCGACATGTCCATCAACCCCGGCATCCTGCTGACGACCGTAGCCTTCGCCGTCGCGGCAGCATTGCTGGCAGGCCTGTACCCGGCGTACCGCGCCGGTCGCGTCCAGCCGGCCGTCGCGATGCGGGAGGAGTAGCTTGGCCGTTTTCGGGTTGCGCGTGACCGTGTTGATTGCCCTGCTCGTCTGCGGCACCGTGCCGGCTGACGACGCGATGGCGCCGCCATCGAAGTTGTCGGCACTCCTCGGCAGCCAGGCAGACCCGGAGTTCGCGAGGGCACTGCAGCCACGTAAGTTTTCATTTCCGGAGGATCACGGCCCACACCCGGAGTTTCGCAACGAGTGGTGGTATGTCACCGGCAACCTTGACGACGACGACGGGCGGCGATTCGGCTTCGAGTTGACGGTTTTCCGCTTTTCTCTGGCGCCGACAGCCCCGGACTCGGAATCCGCCTGGCGCAGCAACCAGGTCTATCTTGCACACCTGGCGGTGACGGATGCCGATGGAGAAGACTTTTACGTCGCACAGCGTTTTTCGCGTGGGGCACTGGGGCTGGCCGGGGCGGATTCATCGCCGTTTCGAGTCTGGATCGGTGACTGGGAATTTTCAGCGCAGCAGGGAAGCGACGCATGGCAATTGCGAGCAGACGATTCTGCCGTTGGCATCGAGTTTGAACTTGCGCCGCTGAAACAGCCTGTCCTGAACGGCATCGACGGTCTGTCGCAGAAATCTGCTGCTCCGGGCAATGCGTCGTACTACTACTCGATCACACGCCTGCAGACGACCGGAACCCTGCGTATCGGCGAGCAGACGTTCGAGGTCTCCGGCCTGTCGTGGCTGGACCGCGAATGGAGCACCAGTGCGCTCGCTGCCGACCAGGTCGGCTGGGACTGGTTTGCACTGCAACTCGATGACGGCAGCGAACTCATGTTTTACGGCCTGCGCTCTGCTGATGGCGACCGGGATGCAAACAGCGCAGGCACGTTTACCGGCCCGTCGGGTGCCGCCACCCACCTGCATGCAAAAGATGTCGAGGTGGACGTACTCGAACACTGGGAAAGTCCCGCAGGGGGCATCTACCCGGCAAAATGGTTGCTTCGCGTACCGTCGCTCGAGCTCGCGCTGACAGTTGTCCCGGTGCTGAATGACCAGGAACTGTTTACGACCGTACGTTACTGGGAAGGCGCGGTTGACGTCCGCGGCACGCGCCATCAGCTCCCGATCCGGGGCCGCGGCTACGTTGAGCTGACCGGATACGCAAGAGAGTCAGCGCCCGGCGACTCGCAGTGAATCGCATACCGGATTTCGCAAGACCTAGTTCGTGTCTTGCTTATCCTTGAGCAGGTCTTCCCAGCGTCGCGTGAACAGGTTTTGCTTGTAATCCGCGACGCGATATTGCCATCCGCCGAGCCTTGTGTTTAGTGCATCGACTTCAGAAACGCTGGCCGAGTCATCCTCTTCGCCATGCTCGGTTGTATCAGTTTCTGCCACGAACGACAGCCACGGTTGGCCTTCGTTTACCGCAATTGAAATGACGATGCGCAGTCCGTCCCAGGTCTCAAATTCAACCGTTGTCGACGGCTCACCTTCAGATGCTTTCCTGACCTCATCGAATGTGAGCCCAGCCAGTGCGCCGGCAATACTGTTACCGACGGCCGGATAGCTCGGTTCACGACCCTCCGGGATATCAGTCAGCGCAAAATTGGCTTCCTCCTGTGAATTCTTTTGCAGCTTGATCGTTTCTTCGTCAGCATGACTGATTGTCACCTGCCGGATTCGATCCGCGTTGATATCGACGATATCGTCGATCAACCATTCATCCGGGGTTGTTGCGACGTCCAGATCCTGGTCAACCAGGTAACTCGTTTCATCGGCGGCAATTCGCAGGTAGCGGTACGTGCCGTGAGCCTGTTTGCCGATGATCACGTCGTGTTCGAAGCCGTCGCCGCGCAGTTTCACACCGATGCCGGAGCCGCCGTTTGCCGGGTCGCCGACACCCAGGCGGCCGTAGTTTTCCGGGTTGGCCGTTTTTCGCTCAACTATTCGGGCATCGGACAGCGCGGTTACAAATACCGCAAGCCGGTCAAAGTCGGCCTGGTAACCGGCACGGGCGTCGATAAACCAGGCATCGTCGTTGCGTCGGATCGTGAAGCCAGGCTGGTCATCGGCGAACCTGAACTCGATTTGCTGCAAGTCATTGGCATGCTCCGACAATCCTTGCAGGAATACTTCACCGGCCTTTTCGGCTTTGAATCCGTTGCCTGTCACGAAAATGGCCAACGAAGCCGCGAGAACTGCGACAAGCACCAGGAGTGAAAGGAGTAATTTTTTGTTCATGATCGACTCTCACGACGTCGGCGCCACAACACCAGCAAGACACCTGCCGTCAGCAATATCGGTACCAGGCCGATATTGATTACTTTCAGGGTCGTGCCAAATTTTTCGATGTCCTCATCCAGGCCGCGCTGCACTGCACGCAATTCCTTGCGGATAGATGCGCGCTGGTCGGTGAAACGATCAATCTCGGCCTGCTGCTCCGGCGTCAGCAGCAGACTGCCGGAGTCCTCGCGGGTTGCCTGTAACTCGCCCAGCCGTCTTTCGGTATCGGCCAGCTCGCTCTGCAACCGTTGCTCGGTTTCCCGGAATCGGGCCTCCGCCTCGACACGCAACTCGTCGACTTTCGTGAACGGCCGGCTGAAGCTGCCGCGGCTGCGTACTGAGACGAGATTGGCATCACCTGCAAGACTTTCGAGAGCATTGACTACAAAAGCGCCGTTACTGGCGAACGCATTGGCTAGTTGCTGGCCGAAGAAACTTTGTAACTGCACCCAGAGAGGATCCGTAAGCATATCCACGTCAGCAACGACAACCAGGTTGGCCGCACTGGCTGACTCGTCCAGGTGAGTTATTTCTGCTGCGTTCTCCGAGCCACTGGTTTCGCCGGACCCTGGCGGGCCTCCAGGAAACGCGCTGGGCAATGTGCCACCGATTCGGGCAGCGATAACCAGCGCGTCACCGCGCGGTACGAATCCATCCTGCAGTGATGCCGGGTCTGGCAGAAACGCAAACTGCGACGCAGGCTTCAACATGGACGAAACGCTCGACGTGATCAGCGGTTCAAATGTTGCGGTACTGCCTTCGACTAGACGAATTTCGCCGGCCATCGCCAGGTTCAGCGCGCTGAGCTCAGCGGTCGTGGCATCCTCTTGATTCATCCCATCCGCAGAAACGCCGAGATAGCCGTAGTGCCGCACCGGGGGGCCACCGAGGCCACTATTGATCCGCAGCGCAAACTGCGCATCTGTGACCACCTGTTGCGCTGAATAGTCGATTCCCCAGCCGTCGAACAACAACGGCAAGTCCGAGGACTGGCCAGCCGCCGGCATTCCCTGCGGCATCCCGGGTGTTGTCGCGACGTCGATGCTGGCGACCGGATCAACGAAAATCAGCGCCCTCCCACCGCGCATTACAAACTGGTCAATGGCGTACTGCGTCTCAACGGACAGGTCTTTCGGCTGTACAATCCAAAGCAGCCCTACCTCTTCGGGAATCGACTCGAAGGACGTTCCAAGGTCACGAATCTCGAAAAGCTGCCGGGCCTGCTGGTAGACAATCCAGGGCTGGCCCATGCGTTGCGATTGTGGGTCGAACTCGCCACTGATCGGGACTCCGGACACCAGGCCAATCACCGTGCGTTCAGGATCTGCCAACGTGCTGACCAGTTTGGCAATGTCGTATTCCAGGGATGCTTCCTGATCGGGCTGGAAGAACGCGATAGTTTCCTCATCGCCGACGCTGTTGGTACCGGCAAGCCCCATGTAGACGGGATCCGGCGTAACGCCCAGCTGCAACCCCTGCAGACCAAATTGTACTGCGCGATCCTCGTCTTCCGAAAAGGGCAATGGGTCAACAACTTGCAACCTGACCTTGCCGTCGCTGTTGTCTTCAATCTCCTCCAGCATTTCCCGGACACGGACCGCGTAGTCTCGCAGGGACGGAATACCTCTGGTTGCCTCGTTGGAGAAATAGAAGTAGAGGTTAATCGGCTCGTCAATCTCGTCGAGAATACGTTTCGTACCGTCGGAGAGCGTGTACAAGCGATTCTCCGTCAGATCCAGGCGCACACCCGAAAACAACTGATTCGAAACGATGACCGCAAAGACAAAAGCCACCGCAAGCAACATGAGACCGAATACACCCGTTCTGTCTTGTTGTCCTGTACTCATGTCAGTCCGCCCGCCTCCATTGCAGCACGATCATGTTTGCAAACAGGAACGTGCCGATTACCAGTGCAAAATAGACGATGTCCGTGAGTTCGATTACTCCACGTGAGATGTCGGCAAAATGTGTCAGAAAACTCAGACTGGCAATACCGTCGACGATAATCTGCGGTGCCCAGCCCGAAAATGCGTCCAACACCATGGGGAAACCTGCGAGCAGGAAACCAAAGCAGGCCACAACGGTGATGACGAAAGCGATCACCTGGTTGCGCGTAAGGGCCGACAGGCAGGAACCGATTGCCAGAAAACCGCCTGCCATCAGCAAACTGCCGAAATAGGCGGCAAGAATCGCCCCGTTATCGGGCTCACCCAGGTAGTTGACCGTGATCCAGATCGGGAATGTAAGCGCCAGCGCGATGCCGGCGAATGCCCAGGCCGCCAGGAACTTGCCAATGACTGCCTGCAACGGCGAAACCGGCAATGTCAGTAACAACTCAATCGTGCCACTCTTGCGCTCTTCCGCCCACAGGCGCATGGCGATTGCGGGGATCAGAAACAGGTATAGCCACGGATGAAAATCGAAAAATGGACGCAGGTCAGCCTGCCCCCGCTCGTAGAAGCCGCCGATATAGAACGTAAACGCGCCCATCAGCATCAGGAAGATAACGATAAACACGTAGGCAACCGGGGTTGCAAAATAGCTCTTCAACTCGCGGCGAAACAAGGCGCTAATCATGTTCATTGAGCAACTCCTTCAGTCACCTCGCGAAAAGTGTTTTCCAGGCTGCCGCCACCTCTTGACATCAGGTTCCCGGGAGAATCGTCGACCAGCAGTTCACCGTTGGCGATGATAATTGCGCGCGTACAGACAGCATCCACTTCTTCCAGGATATGCGTTGAAATAACCACCAGCTTGTCGCTGGACAGCGATCGAATCAGGTTGCGAACCTGGTGTTTCTGGTTCGGGTCCAGCCCGTCTGTCGGTTCGTCGAGAATTAGGACATCAGGGTCATGCAGGATCGCCTGGGCGAGTCCGACCCGACGCTTGAAACCTTTCGAAAGAGTTTCGGTGGCCTGGTGCAGGACAGGCCCAAGGTGCATCTGTTCGATCACGCTCTCAAGCCGCTGCTTTCTGACTGCGCCTGTGAGTCCACGTATATCCGCGATAAACTCGAGGAGTTGAGCCGGCGTCATCTCGGCGTACAGGGGAGCGCCTTCCGGCAGGTATCCCAGGCATCGCTGCGCGGCAATCGTGTCAGTTTGAATATCGTGACCGCAAATCGCCGCCGTGCCGCTGCTTGGCGTGACAAACCCGGTAATCATCTTCATGGTCGTCGACTTGCCGGCACCATTTGGTCCCAGAAAGCCGAGTACCTCTCCCGGCCCACACGAAAAAGTGAGATTTTTGACGACCGTGTGCGGTCCATACCGCTTGGTCAGTTCAATAAGATCCAGCATTGTGTTCTTCGCCGTTTTCTATAAGGAATATTCAGCCCGCCGTTTTTCGCCGACCTTTACGATTGTGCTTGCCGCGCAATGAAACTCAGTCAGAGTTTCAACAGGGCATGAACTCAATCTGCCAATCGCAGGCCCGGTTCAGATACCGGTTGTATTTGCAGGGCATGCTGTTCGGGCTGCCTGTCCCGGAGACGTAGCCATCGCCCGCACCCGAACCTGCGATTACGTCACGGTTACTGCGCATGCTTTCGCTCGGGCCCGTGTTCGGGTCGCATGCGAACGCAAGGTGGCGCTCCCTGCAGCATTTGGAATGAAGCCCGGAAACCGGCTGTTGGTAACGTCCTGTACCGGCCTTGCGCCGATCGAGGATTGATAATTGACTAATGACATTGCTTTGCCTCCAATCGATGAAGCTATTGAAAACATGGCAGGTTATTGCCAACCGTGCGTGAGGATAATGAGCCCGCGGACAATTTCAAGTGCCCGGGCGAAAAAAATGAGCACTACGAATTTTTCGCCGCGGTTAACTGCCGCCGATACCGAGCGACTCCCATTGCGGGTTGAAATCGGCGGCAATGAAGCCGAGCAATGCGGAATCGGAAGTAACCCCATACATCGCGGTAAAACACGGTTCCCCGGTCGCTGCGCTGACGTACTCATTGCAGGCGAATGCTTCGTGGCGCGCCAGGTTGCTTAACACCGACAGGCTGACCACATATGGCCTTCGCGAAAGGTCCTGCCCGTAACTGTCCTTGTCGATACGGGTCGGATAAATGTTGGAGCTGACTTGTCGCCCGCTCTGGTCGATCGCGTAAATCAGCTCACAGCCTTCCAGGGAGCGGACGTACTGCGCGAGCAGCGTGTCGAGTTTCTCATGGCTGAACCAGTAGGTTACAGATTGTTTTGCGATCACCCGCAGCCGGCCGCCGAAACGCTCTGTCAGCGCCCGGAGTCGCTGCCCGTCTGCATCGTCGAGCAGTGCTTCCTTGTCTGTTTCCGTTGATCGCATACCGTCGCAGCAGCTTCCTCACATTTCATTGACCCATCTATCCAAGCAAATATTGTGCCGGCCCGGACGCCGAGCCGGATTGTGCCAACTTATTGATATAATTGGTATCTTAAGTCGTAAATTCGCTGGCACCTGTGCCATCGTGGTGCAAAACAGAAATCCTGCGCACTAATAATGTGCATCTCCCATTGCCGCGTCCATCCCGCCTTTGCAACCTGCAAGTTGTGCGGCATCATGACTTTTGAATCGGCCACGGACAAATATCATCTCACCAGCCGCTAATCACAAACTGGTGGTCTTCAGCGATCTGGACGGGTCATTGCTCGACCACGATACCTATGACTGGACACCCGCGATGCCGGCACTCGACCAGCTCCGCGAACGCGACATACCGCTGGTGCTGGTGAGCAGCAAAACGCTGGCGGAACTTGAGCAGTATCGCCGGCAGTTGCGGCTGCAACACCCGGTCGTGGCAGAAAACGGTGCGGTCATGCAGGTGCCCGACAACTACTTCGCCGATTCTGCCGATACAGGCAGCCCTTCGACGCCGCGCAATGAACTGCAGGCCGCGTACGCCGAGGCCAAAGTCGCCAACGGCTTCGACTGCGAGGCATTCTATGAACTCGGCGTACACGGCATCGTTCGCGAGACCGGACTGGCCGAGCAGCAGGCTACACTGGCCAACGACCGTGCCGCATCCGAGCCGATTCTCTGGCGCGACAGCGACGCGCGGGCGCAACAGTTTGAACAACTGATGCGGGTGCAGGGACTTCGTTGTGTGCGGGGCGGCCGCTTCCTGCATCTGCTCGGCGACACGGGCAAGGAAGATGCCGTGCGGCAACTCGTCAGCGCCTACGCACGCGGCTGGCCCGGGGAATGCCTGACGTCGGTTTCGCTCGGCGACGGCCCCAACGATCTCGGTATGCTGTCTGGCACTGACATTGCGGTCATCATTCCCGGCAAGCACGGCCGCCCGATGCAGCTCGCGCCGGGTAACCGCGTCATCAGGCCGGCATCAGCGGGCCCGGCCGGCTGGAACGAGGCGATGCTGACATTGCTCAAAGAGCACAGCGAAGGCCGATTGGCAACGCACGGAAACGGAGGATAAGTCTTGGGAGATTTTCACCAGAACGGCAACATCGCGACACTGCATAACCTGTCCAATCGACCGGTCGAGGAGCTCGAAGACGACCTGATCGAGTTTTCCCGCCACCGGCCAATGGGACTCATCATCCCGTCGCTGTACTCGGAGCTGGAAACTGCTGCTCTTGCCAATATCGTCGACGAGCTGACGCGGGTTCCCTACCTGAATGAGATCATCATCGGCCTCGACCAGGCCAATGAAAAGCAATACCGGCATGCGCTGAAGTTTTTTGACAAGCTCCCGCAGCACTTCCGCGTTTTGTGGAACGACGGCCCGCGCCTGCGCGCGCTGGATGCGAAACTGGCCGAGAAAGGCCTGTCGCCCAGCGAGCCAGGCAAAGGCAGGAACGTCTGGTTCTGCAACGGTTACGCACTGGCAACCGGTCGGGCGTCATCGATCGCATTGCACGACGCGGACATCAAGACCTACAAACGGGACCTGCTCGCCCGCCTGATCTACCCGGTCGCCAATCCCGCTTTCAGCTTCTATTTCAGCAAGGGCTACTACGCACGATCCAATGGCACGACACTGGGCGGGCGTGCAACGCGACTGCTCGTCACCCCGTTGATTCTTGC
>JAUIDP010000050.1 GCA_030429005.1 Gammaproteobacteria bacterium
TGGCCGCAGCTTGAGAATATTGTTGTCCCGCCCGATCGACGATATCAGCACGCCGTCCTGCCGCATCGCATTGACGACCCGCTTCGCCGCCGCTGTTGCCGGCGTTCGCACATCCCCGTCCTCGACCAGCTCGACTGCAACGAACAACCCGTTGCCGCGCACGTCGCCAATGACCGCATGCTCCCCGGCCAGCGCCTGCAAACCGGCGACAAGATGGTCGCCCATCGCTGCGGCATTCTGTTGCAACGCTTCTTCCTCGATGACATCCAGCACAGCCAGCGCGGCCGCAGCGGACACCGGGTTGCCGCCGAAGGTATTGAAATAGTTGTCGAGCTGGCTGAAGACCTCGACATGCCGGCGTTGTGCCACAACGCCGGCTACCGGATGGCCGTTCCCCATCGGTTTGCCGAGCGTCACGATGTCGGGCACGACACCGTCAGCTTCGAAACCCCAGAAGTGCCGGCCGGTGCGCCCGAAACCCGGCTGCACCTCGTCGGCAATGAACAGGCCGCCGGCAGCGCGGACGATCTCCGCACAGCGCGACAGGTAGCCTGGCGGCGGCATCACGACCCCACCGCTGGAAACGATCGTATCGACGAGGAAAGCCGCTGGCCGAATGCCACGCTCGTGCAACAGGTCGACGGCATCCCGGACATGCGCCGCATAGCGCAGGCCGGCATCCTCGCCACGGTAGCGTCCCCGGTAGCAATCCGGGTTCGGCACGGTAACGACGTACGGCGGCCGCAACTCTTCCGGGCAGTCGTCGGTACTGACTTCGTAGGTCGCCTGCGTATTCCCGTGATAGGCATAGTCCGTAACGATGATTCCGTGACCGCCGCTCGCCGTACGCGCGATACGCAGTGCCAGCTCGTTCGCCTCGCTGCCGGTACAACAAAACATCATTGTGTCGAGGTCACTCGGGCACCTGGCGGTCAGTCGCCCGGCGTATTCGACAACGTTCTCATGCAGGTAGCGCGTATGCGTATTCAGCGTGGCTGCCTGCCGCGCGATTGCGTCGACAACGCGCGGATGACAGTGGCCGACATGCGGCACGTTGTTATACATATCGAGGTACTTGCGCCCATCGGCTGCATACAACCAGGCGCCTTCCCCGCGAACGAGGTGCAACGGCTCGTCGTAGAACAAGCGATAGGCCGGGCCGAGCAGCGCACTGCGCCTGGCGATCAGCGACGTACTATTCATGACATTGACCTGCGACACGCGAGTCTATACAAGGTGTGCCCATGCTAACGATCTACAGCAACCCCCTCTGCAGCGCAACCGGCAATCCCGGACCGCGATGACGGCGACTGCCAGGAACCCGGGCTGGTGGGGAGGCATCGGGCTGGCCGTGGCCATTTCGATACTCGCCGCTGTTGCCGCAGACTGGGTTGGCACCGCCTTGCTCGGATTTGCAAAAAGTCCCGTCAGCGCCATCCTGGTGGCGATCGTTCTCGGCATGCTGGTCGCCAATACCGTGAGCCTGCCCGCCGGCCTGCGATCCGGCCTGGATTTTTGCACGACGTTCATCCTGCGCATAGGCATCATGCTGCTGGGTATTCGCCTGAGCCTGCTCAGCGCCGGGCAATTCACGCTGGTTGCACTGCCATTTGTCCTCGCGGCGATTTTTGTCGGGCTGCTTGTCGTCGGGCTCGTCGGTCGCCGGCTGGGCCTTAGCCGGCAGCTCAGCGGGCTGATAGCCGTCGGCACCAGCATCTGCGGTTGCACGGCAATCGTTGCCACTGCGCCGCTGATCCGGGCGAGCGAGTCGGAAATTTCCTACGCCGTTGCCTGCATCACCGTGTTCGGCCTTGCAGCCATGTTTTTCTACCCGCCGCTCGCACACTACGCGTTTGCCGACCAGCCGGCGCTGGCCGGGCTGTTTCTCGGCACGTCGATTCACGAAACCGCCCAGGTTGCGGGCGCCGGCCTGATGTACGAAGCGCAATACAACTCACCGGTTGCCATGGAATTGGCGACTGTTACGAAACTCGTGCGCAACCTGTGCATGATCGCCGTCATCCCGTTGGTCGGCATACTCTACGGCAGCGAGCGGGGCAGCGGCGCGACCGGCCGCGTCAATTACCTGGCCATGGTGCCCTGGTTTATCGTCGGCTTCGCACTGATGTCGGCGTTACGCACAATCGGCGACCAGGGCGAACTGGCCTTTGGCATATTGCAACCGGCACAGTGGGACCAATTGGTCCTGCTGCTGCGGGAAAGCGCGGAGCGCTGCCTGCTCGTGGCGATGGCCGCTGTCGGGTTGACGTCGATGTTTGCCGGCATGCGCAGCATCGGCCTGCGGCCGTTCGCCCTCGGACTGTTCGCGGCCGTTCTGGTCGGCGGTGTCAGCTTCGGCCTGATCGTAGCGTTTGCGCCCGGGCTCATGAATATGATTGGCTAGGCGCCATGCCACTCGTCGCGCACAACGCACTGCCCACTTTCCAGGTTCTCAAAGACCGTGGCCAGACCGTGCTGTCGCTCGAACGCGCCAAAGAGCAGGATATCCGCGAGTTGCATATCGGCCTGCTCAACATGATGCCTGATGCTGCACTGGCCGCGACCGAGCGGCAGTTCATTCGCCTCGTTGGCAGCAGCAACCCGATTGCGCAGTTCTACGTCTACCCGTTCTCGATTCCCGAACTGGCTCGTGGCGAAAAGGCCCGGGCACACATCGACAAGTACTACTTCACGTTTGCCGAACTGGCAGCCGCGGGTCTCGATGCACTGATCATTACCGGCGCCAATGTCATTCAGCCATCGTTGGACAAGGAGCCGTTCTGGGGACCGCTGATAGAGGTCGTGCGCTGGGCGGAGAACAACGTCGCGTCGGTGTTCTGTTCCTGCCTGGCGACGCACGCCCTGGTCAAGCACTATCACGGCCTCGATCGCCACCACCTGGGACGCAAGACCTGGGGGGTCTACAGCCACAAGGTCACCAAGCCGGAGCATCCGTTGCTGCGCGACGTGAACACCAGGTTCGATGCGCCGCACTCGCGCTACAACGACATTTCCCGCGAACAGTTTGAGTCGGCCGGCTGCCACGTGCTGGCCGAAAGCCCGGGCATCGGTGTGCACCTCGCCGTCAGCCCGGACCAGTTTCGCACGGTGTATTTCCAGGGACACCCGGAATATGCAGCGATCAGCCTGCTAAAAGAGTGTAAACGCGAGGTCAATCGCTTCATCCTGGGCGAACGCAAGCACCACCCGAGGGTGCCGGAGAACTATTTCACGACCGAAGGCCAGGCCGTGGCCGACGCCTACATCGCCGAGCTCGTTACCGCCGTCGAAGCAGGCAGGACACCGCCCGAATTCCCGGAAACCGAATTGCAGCAATATGCCGACAACACCTGGGGCGACACGGGCAAGGCGATCGTCAACAACTGGCTCGGCCTCGTTTACCAGTTGACCAACCTTGACCGGCACAAACAGTTCATGCCGGGCGTGGATGCCAGCAACCCGTTGGATGTATGATCGGCGCTCGCATGCGCGAGCACGGCCCCTCCGTCCAACACAGCTAAGGAATACGCAATGGGTTTCAGAACCAGGCAAATTCACGCCGGCGTTACACCGGATCCGCAAACCGGCTCGATCCTGACACCGATCTACCAGTCGACGACCTATGTCCAGCCGTCCGTCGATGAATACCTGAGCAAGGGCTTCACCTACTCGCGTTCCGGCAACCCGACGGTGCGCGCACTGGAAATCAAACTGGCCGATCTCGAGGGCGGCGTAGACGCGGCCTGCTTCGGCACCGGCATGAGCGCGATCCACGCGATGATGCTGGCCTTTCTGGAGGCCGGTTCACACGCCATCATCTCGGACGTTGCCTATGGCGGCACCTACCGCCTGTGCACGAAAATCCTGACCAGGTTCGGCATCGAGTTCACCTTCGCCGACGGCTCGAACGCCGACGATGTCGCGAATTCGGTGCGCGACAACACGAAGCTGATCCTGACCGAAACGCCTGCCAACCCGACGATGAAATGTTCGGATATCGCCGCGATCTCGGCCGTTGCGCGCGACGCCGGTGCCGTGCACGCGGTCGACAACACCTTCCTGACGCCGTACTACCAGCTACCGTTCGAACTCGGCGCGGATATTTCCGTCCACAGCACGACGAAATACATGGACGGCCACAACGCAACGGTCGGCGGCGCAGTCATCAGCAAGTCGAAAGAACATGCCGATGCCGTGCGCTTTATCCAGAACAGCACCGGCAGCATCATGTCGCCGCAGGTTGCCTGGCTGACGCTGCAGGGCTGCAAGACACTGTCGGTGCGCATGGACGCCCAGTCCGAAAGCGCGATGGCCATTGCCACATTCCTCGAGGCCCACCCGAAAGTCGAGCAGGTGATGTACCCGGGCCTCAAGTCGTTTCCGCAGCACGAACTGTCGACGCGGCAGGCGTCCGGCTATGGCGCCATGCTCTGGTTCGAAGTCAAGGGAGGCCTCGCCGCTGGCAAGAAGCTGATGGACAACATCAAGGTCTGGAGCCTTGCAGAGAACCTGGGGTCCGTGGAGTCGCTGATTACGCACCCGGTCACGATGACCCATGCGGATGTCGAGCCGGAAGAGCGCGCCCGTGTCGGCATCATCGACGGACTGGTGCGCGCTTCGGTCGGCCTCGAAGACACTGACGACCTTATTGACGCACTGGCGGCTGCACTCGACCAGGTATAGGTCGTGACGGACTTTCTCGACTTCGACACGCTGAGCCTGCACGCGGGCCAGGTCGTGGACCCGGAGTTTGGCGCACGCGCCGTGCCGATCTACCAGACGACCTCCTACGTGTTCCCGGACACGGACACGGCATCGTCGATCTTCAATCTCGAACGCGGCGGGCACGCCTATTCGCGCATCACGAACCCGACCGTCGGCGTGCTTGAGCAGCGCATCGCGGCACTCGAGGGCGGCTCGGCGGCCGTCTGCACGGCCTCCGGCATGGCGGCGACGTTCTGCGCGATCACGGCCATCCTTGGCCAGGGTGACCACATCGTTGCCTCGGCCCAGATGTACGGCGGCAACATCAGCCTGATGAAAAACACGTTGCCACGATTCGGCATCACGACGACCTTCGTCGACCCGACGGACAATAACGCGTTCCGCGATGCCATCCAGGACAACACGCGGCTGATTTATGGCGAATTGATCGGCAATCCCGGCCTCGACATTCTCGACCTCGAAGCCATCGCGACGATTGGCGCCGACCATCACATCCCGTTCATGGTGGACGCCACTTTCAACACGCCCTACCTGTGCCGCTGTTTCGACTATGGCGCAAACATTACCATCCACTCGGTGACGAAATGGCTGGGCGGCCACGGCGCCGCCATTGGCGGTGCCGTCGTCGATGGCGGCAATTTCGACTGGGGCGCCAGCGACAAGTACCCGACACTGACCCAGCCGTATGCGCCGTTCTCCGGCATCAATCTCTGGGAAGAATTCGGGCCGAGCGCCTTTGCGACGCGCATCCGCGCCGAGGCGATGCGCGATATCGGGCCAATGATGGCGCCGATGAATGCTTTCCTGCTGCTGCAGGGCATCGAGACGCTGTCGCTGCGCATGGACAGGCACATGGCCAACACCGCCGCGATGCTCGAGTACCTGCAGGCGCACGAGCAGGTGACCTGGGTAAGCCACCCTTCCCTGCCGGGGCACAGCAGCTTCGAGTTGGCGAAGAAGTACCTGCCGAAAGGCGCCGGGTCGATCATCAGCTTCGGCGTCACCGGCGGCCGCGAAGCCGGCAAAGCTTTTATCGAGAACACAGAACTCGCCTCACACCTGGCCAATGTCGGCGATGCGAAAACACTGGTGATTCACCCGGCAACGACAACGCATTCGCGCATCGACGCTGAAGCCCTGCAGGCTGCCGGCATCACTGACGACATGATTCGGCTTTCGGTCGGACTCGAAAACGTCGGTGACATCCAGAAAGACTTCGAACTGGGTTTTCGCGCAGCCAAACGTGTCACGAAGGGCTAGGCCATGTATTTCGAGGTCAACGGCAAGCGGGTCTTTGCCACCACGGGCGGCAAGCCCTTCGACAACTCGAAGAAAACTGTCGTTTTCCTCGCCGGCAGTGCCCTCGACCACACGTTCTGGGGACTGCATTCGCGTTTTTTCGCGTTTCGCAACTACTCGGTGCTGTGCCTGGACACGCCCGGGCATACGAACTCCGAAGGCCCGGCGCTGCAATCGATCGAAGCGATTGCCGATTGGCTCAATGACGTCGTCGCAACGCTGCAAACAAACGACCTGTCGATCGTTGCCCATTCGCAGGGCTGCCTGGTGGCCCTCGAATACGGCTCGCGCTACCCGGAAAAGCTGCGCTCGCTCTCGCTGATCTGCAGCGGCCTCGCGACGCCGGTCAACGACCACTTGCTGAACGCGGCCGAGAAGGCACCGGCAACCGCCGTCGACATGATGATTTCCTGGGGCTTCGGGGCAGCCGGCCACTTTCACCAGGGCCCGATACCGGGCAACTCGATGGCGGCCGGCGGCTACAAGACGATGCTGCGGAACTCCCGAGGTACACTGGCGACGGACCTGCATGCCTGCAACAACTACCGGAATGGCAAAGCCGCCGCCGCAGCCATACAGTGCCCGACGCAGGTGCTGGTTGCCGGCAAGGACCGCATGGCGCCGGCAAAGGCGACCGCCGAGCTGATTGAACACCTGCCCGGCGCGGATGTGATCCGCATTCCGCAAAGCGGCCACATGCTGCCGCTCGAAACACCCAACGAGTGCCGTGCACTGCTCAGCCGGTTCATATTCAGCAACAACCCGGCAAGGCCGGCGTAGGCCAATGTACGACATCAACAAGGCCGCGGTCATCGGCGCGGGCACCATGGGCCTCGGCATCGCCGGGCAGCTTGCGAACGCCGGTGTTGAAGTCACGCTGCTGGATATTCCAGCGAGCGGCGACAACCGCAATGCGATTGCCGAACGCGCTCTCGAGCGGCTACTCGATGAGAATCAACCGGGTTTGCTGCACAGGGATTTCGTCAAGCGAATTCGCATCGGCAACATCGAGGACGACATGGCGCTGCTTGCCGACGTCGACTGGATTGCCGAAGCCATCGTCGAGCGGCTGGACCTGAAAAAAGCGCTGTACCGGCAGATAGACGCAGTCCGCAAGCCCGGTTCGATTGTGTCGTCCAATACATCGACGATCCCGATTTCGTTGCTGGTCGAGGGCATGCCCGAGTCGTTCCAGGCCGAATTCGCCATCACGCATTTCTTCAACCCGGTGCGCTACATGCGGCTTCTGGAACTGGTGCGCGGTACGCATACGCGACAGCAGGTCATCGCGGCGCTGGAGGCGTTTTGCGACCGTCGCCTCGGCAAGGGCATCGTCGTTTGCAATGATACGCCGGGGTTTCTTGGCAACCGCGTCGGCGTGTTCGCTATACAGACCGCGTTGCACGCCGCCTTGCAGATGGGTCTCTCACCCGAAGAAGCCGATTCGATATTCGGCCGGCCGATGGGCATTCCGAAGACCGGGGTGTTCGGGCTGTATGACCTGATCGGCATCGACCTGATGAGCGACGTGGCAAAGAGTCTCGAATCGATCCTGCCGCCGGAGGATGCCTTCCACGCTGTTGCCGCCGAGCTGCCGGTGATGCAGCGCATGATTGCCGAGGGGTATATCGGCAACAAGGGAACCCGGGGCGGTTTTTACCGGGCGGCGAACGTCGCCAACGGGATCGGCCGCAAGACGCTGGACTTCGACACTTTCAGCTATCGTGACCACGATGCCACCCGGCCGCAGGCAGCGGTTGATGCGGAACTTGCCGGCGACTTCACGTTGTTGCTGCAGGGCGACGACAGGTATGCCGCGTACGCATGGCGGGTTCTGTCCGAAACCTTGTGCTACGCGGCGGAGCTGGTGCCCGACGTCAACGAGTCGCTGGTTGCCGTCGATGATGCGATGAAACTGGGCTACAACTGGATCCAGGGTCCGCACGAAATGCTGGACGCCATCGGCGTCGACAACCTCATTGCCCGCCTGGAGCAGGACGGCAGGCCGGTGCCCGAATTCATCCGCACGGCAGCGGGCCAGTCGTTCTATCGCGTGCACGCCGGCCGCCTGCAATACCTGCTCGCCGACGGCAGCTACGAAGACCTGGAACGGGCGGAAGGCATCCTGCGTTTCTCCGAGCAACGCCGCACGCTGAAGGCGATCGAGGAGAACGAGGCGGCAAGCTATTTCGACATCGGCAACGCTGTCGGGCTGATTGAATTTCACAGCAAGGCCAATGCGCTGGGCCCGATGTCGATGCAATTGATCGAATCCGCGGTCGCGCACGCCAGCGAGCATATGCAGGCCCTGCTGATTCACAATGACGCGCAGCATTTTTCCTGCGGCGCGGACCTCACCAGCATTCTCGGTTTTGTTGCCTCCGGCGACATGCAGGGCCTCGACGCTTTTCTCAAGCACTACCAGCAGACCTTAATGCAGATGCGGTACGCACCGATTCCGGTGGTTGCCGCACCGTCCGGACTGTCGATGGGCGGCGGATTCGAGGTGCTCTTGCATACGGACAAGGTTATCTACCACGCCAACTCCGTGACGGGGCTGGTCGAGTCGCTGGTCGGCGTCGTGCCGGGCGGCGGTGGCGTCAAGGAGATGCTGTATCGCTGGGCAGAAAAAGAAGGCGATGTCGCGAAAGGCGCCTGGAAAGCCTTTATGAACATCGGCTATGGCAAGACGGCACGCTCACCGCTCGAAGCCGAGCCGCTGGCGATGTTCCGCGATGGCGTCGACAGCTACATCATGAATCGCGATCGCTTGCTGGCAACGGCGACGGATGCGGCGCTGGCAATGGCGCCGGACTATACTGTGAGTCGCCACGGTACGCTGCGCATGCCGGGACGCGATACCTGGGCCGAGATGCAGGACTGGCTGGCTGAAGCACATGCCAAAGGGCTGCTGACGCCACACGATGTCACCACAGGTACGCAAATTGGCATGATCGTTACCGGCGGAGATATTGATGCCGGCACCGAGCTGACCGAGAATGACCTCTTCGATCTCGAACGCAAGGCGTTCCTGGCTCTCGGCCGCACCACAGAGACGCGGCAAAGGATCGAATTCATGCTGGAGCACGGCACACCGCTTAGAAACTGACACGCCATGAAATACGACGCCCCGATACAAGACATGACATTTCTGCTGACCGAGTTCATCGGCATGCAGCAAATCCAGGGCCTGCCCGGCAACGAGGAATTCGATGCGGACCTCGCCGAGGCGATTCTCGAGGAAGCCGGCAAGTTCGCCAGCAACGTATTACTGCCCCTCAACCAGGTGGGCGACCAGCACGGAGCCGTGCACGAGAATGGCGAGGTCACGACGCCACCCGGCTTCAAGGAGGCCTACCAGCAGTTCATCGAGAATGGCTGGACCGGCATCGACGCCAGCCCGGAGCATGGCGGCCAGGGCCTGCCGAAGGTATTGCACGTCCTGATCGACGAAATGTTCGGCGCCACGAACCTCGCATTCAAGTTGTATGCCGAGCTCAGCCGCGGTGCCTATCACCTGCTCGAGAACACGGCGTCGGACGAAATTCGCGAAAAGTACCTGCCGAACATGGTCGCTGGAACCTGGTCGGGCACGATGTGCCTGACAGAACCGCATGCCGGAACGGATCTTGGTTTGCTGAATACGAAGGCCGTCTCAAACGGCGACGGCACCTACCGGATCAGCGGCTCGAAGATCTTCATTACGTCGGGTGATCACGACCTGACCGAGAATATCCTGCATCTCGTGATCGCCAGGCTCGACACCGCGCCGGCGGGCACCCGCGGCATCAGCCTGTTCCTCGTGCCGAAATACCTCGTCAATGACGATGGCTCGCTGGGCGAACGCAATGGCGTTGTAACCGCATCGATCGAACACAAGATGGGCATCAAGGGTTCGGCGACCTGTGCATTGAACTTCGACGACGCGACGGGCTACCTGATCGGCGAAGAAAATCGCGGCCTTGCGGCGATGTTCAAGATGATGAATATCGAACGCATGACCGT
This sequence comes from Gammaproteobacteria bacterium, assembly GCA_030429005.1. Taxonomy (GTDB): domain Bacteria; phylum Pseudomonadota; class Gammaproteobacteria; order Steroidobacterales; family Woeseiaceae; genus UBA1847. Next base: position 10,030 of record JAUIDP010000050.1, read on the forward strand.
TGCGATGCAGGGCCTCGGCCTGTCGGAGATCGCCTACCAGAATGCGCTCGTCTATGCGCTGGATCGCCGCCAGAGCAAGGCACCGGCGCCGCGCCCGGACGACAGCAAGGCGGCAGACCCGATCATCTACCAGCCGGAAGTAAAGCGGCAACTGCTGAAAATTCGCTCGCAGGTCGAAGGGGCACGAGCGCTGGCGGCCTACTCGGTGCTGCACGTCGACATCATGGAAAAGGCCGATGACCAGACGGTTGCTGCTGATGCAGGCCACCTCGTGGCATTGATGACGCCAGTGATGAAGTCGTTCTTCACCGACCTCGGTATGGAATCCACGTTGTCGGCACAGCAGATGTTCGGCGGCCACGGCTTCATCGCCGAACATGGCATGGAACAGTTTGTACGCGACTGCCGCATCACGCCTTTGTATGAAGGCACCAATGAAGTGCAGGCGCTGGACCTCGTATCGCGCAAACTCACCGGGGCGACCGGCGAGTTCACCGACCGCTTCCTGGCCGAATGGCTCGACTACGCGCAGCAACAGGGTGCGCCCGATGTGGTTGCCGCGCTGCAGCGTGTCATCGAAGCAACGGCGTGGATTCGTGAGCGTCACGAGTCCGACGACGCGGCGGTACGCGGTGTTGCCACGCAATACCTGCGACTGTTCGCCCTGACGATCATTGCTTGCATGTGGCTCAAGATGAAACTGGCCGCACAGGACAAGGACGGCGGTTTCTATGCCACGAAGAAGAAGCTGGCATTCTTCTACGTCAAACAGGTGCTGCCGGAAACTGAATCACTGTTGGCGAAGATCACCGGCGGCAGCGCGGCACTGGCCGGCTTCGAGGTTACCGACTTCGGCGAATGAGTATCGTCATTCAACAGTTGGGGACGGACAATGCGAACCTGCTGCAGACTGTTGACCCCGACGTATTCGACCACGCCATCATCCCGGAACAGTTGCAAGCCTTCCTTGAGGATCCACGGCATGTGCTGTTTGTAGCCAGCGATGCCGAGCAGGTTATCGGCATGGCGTCCGCGTTCGAGTATTTCCACCCGGACAAGCAATCGCAATTGTTCATCAACGAGGTTGGCGTTGCCAGGAGCCACCAGAACCAGGGCATCGGGCGAAAACTGGTTGCAGCCTTGATAGGCGTGGCGAAAAACAGGGGCTGCGTCTATGCCTGGCTCGGCACGGAGAACAACAACGTGCCGGCGCAGGCCTGCTTTGGCGCAGTACCTGGCGGTTCCGAGCCGCAACCGTTCCTGTTGTATGAGTGGGACCTGGCGAACCGGTAAAAGTCTATGCACGCTCAAAGTGAATTGGTGAAATCGGACCGTTTATTGCCGGGAAAACGCATTGTGATCACCGGCGCAGGCCGTGGCCTTGGACGAGCACTGGCAATTGTCGCGGCTGACCACGGAGCGGAACCTGTGTTGCTTGGTCGCGACCCGGCGGCTCTTGCGAATGTTGCCAGGACAATAAGCGAACGTGCCGGCTGCGAGCCCCTGGTCGCCCCCTGTGACCTTGCCGACCCGGTTAGCATCAAATCGGCTTGCGATGCTGTACTGAGCAAGAACGACAAAGTCGATGTGCTGATCAACAACGGCGCGCCGTGGCTGGAGGGCCGGCTCGACGATCTGACCGATGCTGAAATTGCCTCAACCATTGCCGCCGCGGTGACGGGAACGATACTCGTCACCAAAGGGCTGCTCCCCGGCCTGCGCCGCTCGACCTGCGCCGATATCGTCACGGTTGTTTCAACATCCGGCATTCCGGGTTGGGATCTCGACGGTGGATCCGCGCCATTCTATGCCGCAAAGCACGGCCAGGCTGGATTCAGCGACAAACTGCGGCATGAACTGAAGGGATCCGGGATACGTGTGTCCGCCATTTACCCGCCGGATTTCGACGCTGCAGATCCGACGGATGCGAACTGGCATGCAACGCCGGGGCTCGATACAGCATTGTCGAATCGCGAAATCGTAGCAACTCTGCTTTTCATACTTGCAGCACCGAGAAGCTGCAACTATCCGGTCATTGTCCTCGACCAGACGTAATGGTGTGGCAATCTGCGAGGCGATATTTGTCAGTCTCGTCGCATACTGATCGGATGGTTGTGACTGGCAGGTATTAGCGAGCAGGTTTGCGCTATATTTTCGCTTCCGGATCACAGCCACCCCTGCCCCAACCAGCACAGTTCATGGAATTCAACCAATTGGATACTCAAACGAATGGATCTTAAGCTTGCAGCAACAGTTTTCGGCGTCGTTTTCCTTGCGGAATTAGGCGACAAAACCCAACTGGCAACACTGCTCTTCTCAGCGAAGTCTCCTGAGAAGTTGATGACGGTATTTCTTGGCGCATCCCTTGCGCTTATCGCCACCTCAGCATTGGGCGTGGCAGCGGGCGGACTGGTGGCTCGGTACGTTAGCCCGAATGTCTTGTCTTATGTTGCCGGCGCCGGATTCGTCATTATCGGAATCTGGACAATCTGGCAGGCCACAGCGAGTAGCTGAACGTTGGATTCATTGCCGGTTTCAGAAGATGAGTCGCTGTTTCGCTTAACTGCTAGGATGGTCTCCTGAGCGGCAAACTGCGCAGCGTCGATCGACCAGTCCGGTACTCACTGACTCTCGATAGCGAAACGCTTGATGCCCGATGAATGGCGGGCACAGGAGGAGGCAGCGACTGGTTCAGCCCCAGCCAATCCAGGTTCATGATCAACTATCGCGTTGATAATATGGCGGCGATGATCGAGCAGTTGACTGCCAACGGCGTCGACCTGCTCAAAGGCCCCGAATACCACGAGAACGGCGTGTTCCTGTGGATCATGGATCCCGAGGGCAATAAGATCGAACTCTGGGAGCCAATGCCCTGGGACGAGAACAACAAACGTTAGAAAGATACCAATCGAGGAACCAACCTATGCAAGTCGCTGTCGACATCAGCCTCTACCCGCTCGATGCGGATTACATTCCACCCATCAAGGACGTCATCGAGCGCCTCAACCAGCACGATGGCATCGAAGTTGTCACCAACCCGATGGCAACTCAGCTGCGCGGCGAGTACGACACCGTCATGGATGCGTTGAAACAGGAAATCGCTGCGACGTTTGCGGACGTTCCAAAAGCCGTATTCGCAATCAAGATACTGAACAACCCGCTCTAAGACCGCGCAGCCGGTCAATTATCTGTTTTCGCCTTCCGCTTCGAGCAGCGCGTAGGCCTGGTTCAATTTTGCTGCAGCGGCCTGCAAGTCTTCATTTTCGCCGACCAGGGTTTCCAGGGTTTCCCGGAACGTCGCCATCTTGCTGTTGATCTCGGAATTGGCGTCAAGGTTCTCGCGATTGGAGATGCGCCCTTCCCGCAGGGCACGGTCCAGGAATTTCGGTCGACAGGACTGGGATTTGAGCACACTCCCCGTCGGCGCTTCCCGCGTACAACGAACGTCGTAGCGACTGTCGTCATTCAGCTTGTTGTAGATTGAATAAAAATCCCGCTCGGCCTTCCAGAGGTCCCGGCGCAGCTCGTCTGCCGACTTCTGGCTCGCAACAACGATGTTCTCCGCCGCATCGGCCGGTCCGGCAACACTCTGTCCACTGGCCAGCGCGGGCGGTGCCAGCAAAGTAATGATCACGCCCAGAATCGTTTGCGTTCGTTTCATGCCGCTTCCTGTTTTGCTCGGATGTCTCCTCTATGGATGCATCAAACAGGCAAACGGTTTATTCGTTCTCGTTATTAGGCAGATTAGCCAGAGTCTAACCGCGGATTTCTGCCTTCAACTCGTCGGGTATCGTGATAAATGACCTGAACCATGGCGTTTTGCAGACTGTGGCTGGCCGTGCGCCATCCGGCGCCATCACTGTCAACGTCGTTCCCACAGTCGATTGGCCAATTGCAACATTCGCCCAGCCGATGTTGCGCTCCAGCCGCGGCGACCAGGCACAGCGTGTGATGTGGCCTACATTTTCGCCGTTGTGCTGAATTTTCCAGGGTGCATCGTTGCCGGGAATGGGCTCGCCATCGATCTCGACACCCACAAGCGAGCGCTGGTTGCCCTCCTCCCGGATTCTCAGCAACGCGTCCTTGCCGACAAAGTCCGCAGGCTTGTCGAATTGGACAAAGCGACCCATGCCCACCGTCCACGGGTTGTCCCGGACGGTAATGTCCGAGCAATACGACAGCAACCCGCCTTCGATGCTCCGAATCGTGTTCGGGGCAATCGGCCGGATATTCCACGGTTTGCCGGCAGCCATAACCGTTTCCCAGAGGCGGTCGCCGTACTGCGCGTCGCACAGATAGATCTCATAGCAGTGTTCGCCGCTCCACCCGGTCCGGGAAATCACCACCGGCATGCCGTCCAGCTCCGTTTGCAGCAGCCGGTAGTACTTGAGGTCCAGCGCAGCATCGCCAAACAGCGCATACGCAACATGCGGCGCTTTCGGACCCTGCAGTTGCAGCGGCGACACATCAGGCTCGTCCACGGCCACATCGAGGCCGCTGTTGATCGCCACACCCTTGACCCACCAGATAACGTCGCCGTCGCCCGGCGAAATCCAGTACTTGTCCTGCTCGACATGCAGCAGCACCGCATCGTTGACGATGCCACCGTTTTCGTCCGTCAGCAGAATGTACTGGCACATTCCCACATCGCAGCCACGCATATCGCGCGGCGACAGCATCTCGATCAGCTTCGCTGCATCGGGGCCGGTAACCTGCACCTGCTTTTGGCAGGTGACATCCCACAGCGTGACATCGTTCACGAGGCTCCAGTACTCCTGCACGCTGTCGCCGTAGGAGGTTGGCATGTATGTGTGGTTGTAGATCGTAAATGCCCGTGCACCGTATCGAACTGTAGCGTCGAAAAACGGCGACTTGCGAACCCGGGGGCCGATCGAGATGTCAAACGAACTGGCAACCTTGCCCATAAACTGGAATCTCCGGCAGCGGCAAATTTCGGCGCAGCTTTGCAGAAATTCCATTCGCCGTCCATAGCAGGCTACACTCGGAAAATGAACAAGAACAAAATATTCCTTATCGCCCTGTTCCTCGCGGCCTGCGCACCGCAGCAGCCGCAGTCTGATCGGCCGGCAACAGTCACACTCACCGTTATCGGCACGAATGATGTGCACGGCGCCATCCTTCCTGCAGGAACGGGTGGCGGGCTTGCGACCTTCTCCGGCTACGTCGAGTCTGTTCGCGCGGCGCGGGCAAAAGACGGCGGCGACGTCCTGCTGATCGATGCCGGGGATATGTGGCAAGGCACGCTGGAATCCAACCTCGTCGAGGGCAAGAGCGTCGTCGAAGCCTATAACGCGATGGGATATACCGCGGCAACGATCGGCAACCACGAGTTCGACTTCGGGCCGGTCGGAGAAAACTCGGTACCCGTCAACAAAGGCGACGATCCGCGCGGCGCGCTGAAAAAACGCATCACGGAAGCAAACTTCCCGGTGCTGAGCGCCAATATTGTCTATGCCGCGAACGGTGAAAACATAGACTGGGAAAATGTCACGCCTTCGACGATGGTCGAAGCCGCCGGCGCAAAAATCGGCATTATCGGCCTGACAACCGAGCACACGCTGGCGGTAACAGCGACGGCCAATACGGTCGGACTGGAAATCACGCCGTTGGCGGACGCCATCGTTCGCGAGGCCACAGCGCTGCGCGACGATGGTGCCGACGTGGTTATCGTCACCGCACATGCCGGCGGTTACTGCACGGAGTGGGACGATCCGCATGACCTGTCCTCCTGCGATCCCGACAATGAACTCGTCAAGGTCGCGAATGCACTTCCGGCCGGCCTCGTCGATCACATCGTCGCAGGCCACATGCATCGGCCGATGGCGCATTTCATCAACGGCATCGCTGTTACTTCGGCCTTTTCGAGTACGCGCGGTTTCGATCGCGTCGACTTCACGCTCGACGCTGCCAGCGGCGAGGTCCTGGGGCTCAGGATCTTCCCGCCGCAAATGATCTGCCCGGCCTTTAACCGCGACTCCGGTGACTGCGAGTGGAGCGAGACCGACCCGACCGTAATTGAGCGCGCTGTTTACGAAGGCACGGTAGTCCGGCCCATCCCGGAAGTTGTTGCCATTGCAGACCAGGCGCGCCGCCACACCCAGGCCATCAAGTCGGAGTCGCTCGGCGTGTTTCTCGAGACGCCGTTCCCGCTTGACGGCACGCCGGAGTCCCCGCTTGCGCGCCTGTTCACCGAAGCGATTCTCGAGGGGGTCGATGCGGATATTTCCATTCACAACGTCACCGGCGGAATTCGTGCCGAGCTGGATGCCGGACCGGTCACGTTCGGCGACATCTTCGAGATATCGCCGTTTGACAATCGCGTCGTCGTTCTCGACCTGTCGGGCGCGGACCTGCGACGCGTCATTACCGCGCAGGCCAGGCGCAGCAGCCGGCGCGCCGGGTTTGCCGGCATGCGCGTGTTTGTCGACTGTGTGGACAACGCGATCGACATCCGCATGGTCCTGAACAACGGCCGGGAAATTGCAGACGACGACCGCATCCTGGTTTCTACCAATGATTTCCTGGCCACGCTGGGCGACGGCATCCTGTCGCCTGCCATGCCCGAAGGCGGATTCCAGTTCGAGGAAGACGCTCGCTTCAATCGTGACCTCATTGTCGACTGGTTCAAGAAGCGCGGCGGCACCTTGTCGGCGCGGGAATTCAGCAGCGACGACCAGCGCCGCTGGAACTTTTCCGACGCCTACCCGGCGCAGTGCAATCGCTAGCTAACTTTTTCCAGCGACACGCCATCCAATAGGGGATGGTGGCAGTTTTGCACAGACAGGGCCCGCCAACGCAGGCCGAATTCCATGCGGTGATCGAGGCGCGCTCGGATCGCTGGTACTCGGCGTGCCTGAAGATCACGCGCAACCGCGATCTCGCGGAGGACGCCGTGCAGGATGCCCTGCTGAGTGCCTGGAACAAGCGCCACCAGTTCGACCGGACCGCCCGGCTGGACACCTGGATCCACCGCATTGCCGTAAACGCCGCGCTGCAATTGCTGCGCAAGGCAAAGCCTGGTGTCTTCGAGGCGCTCGAGCGGGACGTCGAGGGGCCGGAACCGACGCCCGAGCAGCTGCGTGCCGACGAGGAACTCGGCCGCGACCTGGCCAGGGCCTTGCGGCAGCTCAGCGAGATCGAGCGCGTCTGTTTCGTGCTGAAACACCTGGAACAGTGGCGGCTCAGCGAAATCGCCGACGAGATCGGCTCCAACACCGGCACCGTCAAACAGGCCATTTTTCGCGCCGTCAGGAAACTGCGCGTTCGGATGGCAGCACTGCAGCGGGAAGCATTATGAACGAAGACCCACACAAAGAGTTTGCAGGACTCGGACTTGATCGAGAGATCAGGGCGCCATCCCATATGCGGCAGCGCTGGCATGACAGTATCGACCTCGCCGCACAGCAGGAATCGCGCGAACAGGAGAAAACACCGGGCTCATTCAGCCTCGGTTCGTTCTTCTGGGGCGCTGCCGTGACAGCCGCCCTCGCCATCGGCATCGCCATTGGCGTGTTTATCGATGGTGAAAACGATATCGTCGTTCCGGACGTCTACGTCGCAGCGGACCGTGGTGCCGCGTTTAACCGGGTCATGCAGGTACACCTGCGCGACACACAAAGCGCAATCGCCGGCATGCCGATCGCTACCGCAAATGACCGTACCGCACTGGTCCTGCAGATCATTCAGCAGAACCGGCTTTACGAGCAGGCCGCGGAGCGCAACGACGCCGATAGTGTGGCGAGAGTCCTGCGCGCTTTCGAACCGGTCCTGCTCCAGCTCGCCGCCAGTGATATTGCGCCGGAAGACGCAGAGACATTGCGCGACCAGCTCGCATTCCAACTCAAGGTGATGCTAACCAAACTCGAACGCAGCACATCCAAAGAAACAACTTCGACCTGATTTGAGAGACAGAAAAATGCATACGCGACTGAAACTGATTTTGCTGGCACTGGCCGCGCTGACGACGGGCCTGGCGCAAGCGCAGGACGGCAACTCGGCACGCGAAAAAGAGGAATTGCAGATGATTGCTCTCGAGGCACTCATCCACGTTCCGGAAGAACGCGCGCTGCCCGCCGTACTGAAACTATTGGAAAGCGGCGGCAGTGATGAGCTGATGGAAAGCGCGATGTTTGTACTCGGCCAGATGGAATCGCCCGAAGCCGCACAAGCCCTGCTGGAGTTTGCCCGCAATGGCAGCGGCGACGCACGTGAAGAAGCAATCCAGATGATCGGCATCAATGGTGACTCGTCTGCCATGGCCGCGCTCGCCGAGATCTATGCGAACGGCGACGAAGAGATTCGCGAAGCCGTACTCGAGGCCTATCACATTGCCGACGATGTCGATGCGGTGTTCAACATCGCAATGGCGGCGACCGACGAAGAAGAATATGAAGCAGCAGTTGAAACACTCGCCGTGATGGATGCGCACGAGGAACTGGCCAAGTTGCGCGAGGCCAGGGGTTCTTCGGAAGCGCTGATCGAGGCCTATATCATCTCGGACAACTTCGACGAACTGGTGAAGCTGGCCAGGGACAGCAGCGATCCGGATTTGCAGGCCGAGGCCATCGAAGCTCTCGGCATCGTCGACGGCCCGAATGCCGGCGACATACTGGTGGAGCTGTACAAGAACTCCGACGACAGGGACGTGCGAGAGGCGGCCGTCGAAGGCCTGACCTTCGGCGACTATGACGAGGCCATCCTGGAACTCTATCGCGGCAGCACGAGTGCCCGTGAGAAAGGCGAGTTGCTCGAGGCGCTGGTTATCATGAACAGCGACTTCGCCATGGAAGTCATTGACGAAGCACTCGCAGGTGACCAGTGATGATTCCCGCCAGGCGCAGCCTCGCCCTGCTGCTGTTCGTGGCCCTGGCCGCTGCCGGCATCAATAGCGAGGTCGAGGCAGCCGAAACCTTCGCGTTTGCTGAAGACGGCTGGTACGCATGGCGGGTTGCGGCGGCCGGCGGGTTTGCCGAGGAAAAATTCTACGTCCGTATCAAGGCCGGCAAACCAGCCGAGATCGAGTTTGTCGGGCACTGGTGCCAGGGCTGGAAGCGCCTGCGTACACACCAGCGCACGAGTTTTCCCGATGCCGTTGATTTCGGCCTCGTCGAAACCGACCAGAGCATTGACTGGTTCATGCAGTACATAGGCGAGCGTTCAGACCTCAGTTCGGACGCGCTTGCGGCGATATCGATGCACGACAGCGATCGCGCCGTGCAGATCATGATTGGCGTCGTCGAGTCGGACGCCCACATGGACGTCCGCGAGGAAGCTGTATTCTGGATGGCGCAGTCAGATTCTGAAGCTGCGTTCGACTATCTCGACAAGCTGCTCATGAAAAAATAGCACGCCGATCAGAAGCGATACGTGACGCCCGCAAAAGCTTCGAACTGGCCCAGCATGTCGCCCTTGACTTCCACGGCGCAGACATTCTCTTCCGGACCGACGCTACAGAACAGTTTGCTGCTTTCCTTGACCAGGAGACCGTGCACGCGGCCTTCCAGTCGAAAACCCAGCCGCTCGCCAGGCCTGAATTTCAGCCCAAGACCGATGGACCCGGAAAAAAACGTATCACTGTCACCCGCGTCGGCGTCCGACTTTACATGGGTTCCGCCAACCGTCATCGCCAGGTATGGCTGCACCGAGTCGCTGATAAATCGGTCATCGAAAATATAGGTGCCGCCGAGCTGCAGCGTGTACATCTCGAGGTCGATTGTTGGCACGACGACCAGCGGATCGCTGAGTTTGAACTCGGTGTCCTGGCGCGAGAAGTACACTTCCCATTCGGTGTTCCTGGAATGCTCCGTGTTCCAGATCAGGCCGAAACTGGCCGAGTCGTCCGCCTTGTAGGCCGCAGACGATTCCTCGATCTCGACTTCACCGCCCGTCCGACCGCCACCGAACAGTGTAAACCCGGAGTCCAGCCCGGCATCCTGTGCAACGGCAACGCCCGAGCACAGGCAGGCACCGAGAATAATTCCGGTTTGTACAAATCTGTGAAACAACATCTTGCGTATCGATCCGTAGTTGTCAGGTGGTCACGAGTGTAGCCCATTTGACGCCGCAATGGCCCGGCAGCTCAGAGACAGCGCAAATCGAATCTGTTTCTCCCGCCCGGAATTTTCCGTAGTATTGCAGGTCAACAAACAAGGACACAAACCCGTGTTCAATAAAGGCAAGCCTGATCGGGGGATCGCAATGACCAGTCGCAAGAGCTTCAATCTCACACCCGTCTCCGCCGCCATCGTTACAGCACTCGGCAC
>JAUIDP010000051.1 GCA_030429005.1 Gammaproteobacteria bacterium
GACGTGCACGGCATCCGGGAAGTCGCGCAACAGCGTTTCATCGCCGGTGGCCACGACCCGGCCGTCGGCAATCGCCAGGGCACTGAAGGTCTGCAGTCCGGACGCCGCAGGCGTATAGCCCGTCGCGTTGTGCACAATGGTTTCGGCTGCGCCGGCGGTGCCGGCCAGCAGCAATATCAGCAGTATTCGCATGGCGGGATTGTAGACAGGTCGGCGCCATCGGCGAGAAAAAATCTCATTTGTGGGTAATTTGCAACAAATTTGGATCAATTTTTTGAACCCCCTGCTATTTATGGCTTTAGTGATTGACAATTCGTCGCATTTCTGCGACCGTCTGCCCTGACTTCCGCAGATTCAAGGTAACACCTGCTGCGGAACCGATTGCAAGACACCTTCAGGTACGGCTTGGCGGGGGATCAGGGGGCCAGCACATCGTACTGGCGATGGTAAAAAAACGGCTTCGCAAGAAGCCGTTTTTTTTCGTCTGCCGCCCGCACGCGAACTAATGTTCCCGCAACTATTCCCGAGTTTGCTAAATTTACCGGCAACCAAGCAAATCGCGGTGCTGCATGTCGTCGAATAATCGCCTGGCCTACTGGCGGGCCAACCTGAGACTGGTCGCTGCCTGTCTTGTCGTCTGGTTCACCTGCTCCTACGGTTTCGGGGTCCTGCTGGTCGATGAACTCAATCAAGTTCGCATCGGTGGCTTCCAGCTCGGCTTCTGGTTTGCGCAGCAGGGTTCAATCTACATTTTCGTCGCGCTGATCTTTTTCTATGCCTGGCGGATGAACCGCATGGACCAGCAATTTGATGTGCATGAAGACTGAGGCTCGCGCGTGAGCCTGCAGGCGTTGACCTATGTAGTCGTCGGATTGAGCTTTGCGCTGTACATCGGCATTGCTGTCTGGTCGCGTGCGCATACGACGGGCGATTTCTATATTGCCGGCAAAGGCGTGTCGCCACTGGCGAACGGCATGGCAACGGCGGCCGACTGGATGAGCGCGGCATCTTTCATATCGATGGCAGGCCTGATCGCATTCCTCGGTTACGACGGTTCGGTCTACCTGATGGGCTGGACCGGCGGTTATGTATTGCTGGCACTGTTGCTGGCACCGTACCTGCGCAAGTTCGGTAAATTCACGGTGCCGGAATTCATTGCCGAACGCTACTATTCGAAGACGGCGCGCATCGTCGCCGTGATCTGCCTGATCTTCATTTCATTCACGTATGTTGCGGGCCAGATGCGCGGCGTCGGCATCGTGTTCTCGAGATTTCTCGAAGTCGAAATTGCAACTGGCCTGCTGATCGGCATGGGCGTAGTGCTTGTTTACGCCGTGCTTGGCGGCATGAAGGGCATTACCTACACGCAGGTAGCTCAGTATTGTGTGCTGATCTTCGCTTACACGGTGCCGGCGGTCTTCATCGCGATCCAGATCACCGGCAACCCGGTCCCGCAACTGGCTTTTGGTGGTGAAATTGCCGGTACAAGCACCGGCCTGCTCGACAAGCTGGACGATATCGTCGCTGCGCTGGGCTTTAACCAGTACACCAGTGGCAGCAAAAGCCGCATTGACGTTTTTTGCATCACGATGGCATTGATGGTGGGAACGGCGGGACTGCCGCACGTCATCGTGCGGTTCTTCACGGTGCCGCGGGTCCGCGATGCACGCATGTCGGCCGGGTGGGCGCTGCTGTTCATTGCGGTCCTCTACACGACGGCGCCGGCAGTCGGCTCGATGGCGCGCTACAACCTGGTCAATACCGTGCAAACCGGTGAGATTGGCGCCATCGACGGCAACCTGGCTTACGACGAACGGCCGCGCTGGATGCACACCTGGGAAGCGACCGGCCTGCTGAGTTTCACTGACAAGAACGGCGACGGTCGGATCCAGTACTACAACGATGCCAACCCGGCTTTTGCGGACCGGGCTGCCGCTTTTGGCTGGGCAGGCAATGAACTCGCGGTCGACCGGGACATCATGGTGCTGGCGAACCCGGAAATCGCGCGTTTGCCAAACTGGGTGATTGCGCTGGTCGCGGCGGGCGGTATCGCTGCGGCGCTGTCAACAGCGGCGGGTTTGTTGCTGGTGATATCGGCGGCGGTATCGCACGACCTGATCAAGGGCATTTTCGTGCCGGGCATAACGGAAAAGAAGGAATTGCTGGCCGGCCGTGTCGCCGCGACCTGCGCTGTGCTCGTCGCTGGCTACCTGGGCCTGAACCCGCCCGGCTGGGTGGCCCAGGTTGTCGCCTTCGCGTTCGGCCTGGCGGCCGCTTCGCTTTTCCCGGTCATTCTGCTCGGCATTTTCTGGAAAGGCGCGAACAAAGAGGGCGCCATTGCCGGCATGCTGACGGGCCTGCTGTTCACGTACGGCTATATCGAGTATTACAAGGGTTTGTTCCTGCAGTGGGCCGGTTCGCCCTGGGGCAACAACGTGCCGGAACAGTGGATTCTCGGTATTTCACCGGAAGGCATCGGCGTGGTCGGCATGTGCCTGAACCTGGCGGTCATGGTCATTGTCAGTCGCATGACAGCCGCGCCGCCGGTTCGCATCCAGCGAATGGTCGACGATATCCGGATACCACGTCATACAGGAGAACCTGGATGAGACTGTGCAGCACCGGCAAGGCCGCAGTCATTGCACTACTGTTGTCGTACTCGATGCCCGGCTTTGCCGAATTGAGCGACGCCGAGCAACGCATGCTGGACTGGATCGATGCCAATTCGGCGGGTGCGATTGATCTGCTGGAAGAGACGGTCAATATCAGTAGCGGAACGATGAATCACCAGGGCGTGCGCGAAGTCGGCGCTGTCATGCGCCGGGAGCTCGATGCGCTCGGTATGGAAACCGAATGGATCGAAATGCCGGTCGAGGTCAACCGGGCAGGGCACCTGTTCGGGCGCAGGGACGGTCCGGGCAGGAAATTCCTGCTTATCGGCCATCTCGATACCGTTTTCGAAGCCGATGATGATTTCCAGTCCTATGTCTCCGACGGCGTAACGGCGACCGGTCCCGGTGTCGACGACATGAAATCCGGGAACGTCGTCATTGTTTATGCACTGAAAGCGCTGCAGGCGATCGATGTGCTGGATGAGCTGGCCGTCGTTGTGGCCTACACCGGGGACGAGGAAAAAGCGGGGCAGCCACTGTCGGTTTCACGCGGCGACCTGGTTGCCGCTGGCCGTTGGGCGGATGTCTCGCTGGGTTTCGAGGCAGCCGTGCACTATGACGACACCGACTGGGCGACGACATCGCGACGCAGCGCCAGTAGCTGGAAGCTGGAGACCACCGGCAAACAGGCGCATTCATCCGGCGTGTTCAGCGACAGCGTCGGTGCCGGCGCAGTCTACGAGATCGCACGGATACTGACGGCCTTTTATGACGAGTTCCGCGACGAGGAATATCTGACCTACAATGCGGCTAACATCCAGGGCGGAACGGATGTTGAGTATGACAGCGAACTCAACCGCGGCACGAGTTTTGGCAAGAACAATGTTGTGCCGCGCAAAGCCGTTGCCAACGGTGACATCCGCGCAATTTCCGAACAGCAATTGCAGCGGGTTGAAACCCGCATGCGCGAGATCGTCGCCGCAAACCTGCCGCTGACTTCGGCGACGATCGAGTTCACCGGCAAGTACCCGCCGATGTCGCCGACGCTGGGCAACCAGGCGCTCGCCGATGTCCTGTCAGCCGTAAACCAGGACCTGGGTCGTGGCCCGATGTCGATCCTGAACCCGTTGCAGCGCGGTGCGGCGGATATTTCCTTCGTCGCACCGTACTCGGACAGCCTTGCCGGCCTCGGTGCGCTGGGCAGCGGTGGCCACACGCCCAATGAGAGCCTTGAGCTCGCAAGCCTGTCGCTGGCCATCAAGCGGGCTGCATTGCTGATGTATCGATTGAACGCGCAATGAGCGGCGACCACGACCACAGCCATGGCGGCAACATGCGGCGCGTGCTGATTGCGCTGGTGCTGACGGCGACGTTCATGGTCGTCGAAGTTATCGGCGGTATCGTGTCCGGGTCACTCGCATTGCTGGCTGATGCCGGTCACATGCTGACCGACTCGATGGCACTGGCGCTGGCGGCTGTTGCTTTTCATGTCAGCAAGCGGCCGGCGGATGCCCGGCTGACCTATGGCTACCAGCGCTTCCAGATTCTGGCCGCGTTCGTGAACGGGCTCAGCCTGCTGTTGATCGTTGCGTGGATCCTGTATGAAGCGATCGACCGGTTTCGTAACCCGAACGAGATCCTGGGCAGCACGATGCTGCTGATCGCGGCCATCGGACTCGTCGTCAATATCATCGCGTTTGCCGTGCTGCACAGCGGGGATCGTGACAACCTGAATATCCGCGCGGCAGCACTGCACGTTGCCGGTGACCTGCTGGGATCGGTCGCGGCCATTGTCGCGGCGCTCGTCATTATCCAGACCGGCTGGACGCCGATCGACCCGATCCTGTCAATTGCCGTCGCTTTGCTGATCCTGCGCAGCGCCTGGGTCCTGGTCAGGCGCAGCGCCCACATACTGCTGGAAGGCGCGCCGGAGTGGCTGGACATTGAAGCGATGCAGGAGCGAATCATCCGCGAGGTGCCGGCAGTGGTCGGCATTCACCATGTGCACGTCTGGGGGATGACGCCGCAGGACCTGATGCTGACAATGCATGTACGCCTGCAGGGCACACCACGTAACCCGACCGAGTGCATCCGGCACATCAAGCAGATGCTCAAAGCCGAGTATGGCATCGGACATTCGACTGTCGAGATCGAGACCGACGACTGCGCGGATCACCAGCCGACCAGGTAGCGGCCGTTCGCCGGAGATTTCTCTCCCTCGTGGCTCGCTTCGCTGCGCTTTTACCTCGGGCGAAAAACATCCCGCGAACGGCCGCTACCTGGTCGGCTACTGGTCGTCGGGTTCGACCATACCTATGTACGGCAGGGTACGATCGCGCTCGGCATAGTCGAGTCCGTAGCCGACGACCCACTCGTCGCCGATGCCGAAACCGATGTAGTCGATCGGCACGTCCACTTCGGCGCTGCCAGGTTTGTGCAGTAGCGCGCAGGTCCTGATCGACGCCGGGCGGTGCGATTCCAGCATGCCGATCAGGTATTTCAGCGTGTGGCCGGTATCGACGATGTCCTCGACGATCAGCACGTCGCGGCCTTCGATATTGCCGCGCACGTCCATGACAAGCCGGACCGCGCCACTCGATACACTGCCGCTGTCGTAACTCGAAACGGCAATAAACTCGATCGTACGGGGTATCGTCAGGCGCCGGGAAAGGTCGGCGAGAAAAATAAAAGACCCCTTCAGCACGCCGACCAGTACGATGTCGCCCTTGTCAGCGTAGTCGGATGAAATCTGTTCGGCCAGTTCGCGTACGCGTGCGTCGATCGCGGCTTCCGAGATCAGTTCGGCAGGTTGTTGCTCAGGCACGTTGTGTTTCCGTTCCCCGGGAATGCGGTAAGGTAGCACAATATGAAACGCACGATTGCCATTGCAGGGAACATGGGTTCCGGGAAGTCGACGCTGGTCGAGTTCCTGTCGCGCACCTACGATATAGCGCCTTTCTATGAGCCAAACGACGACAACCCGTACCTCGCGGACTTCTACAAGGACATGCGGCGGTGGGCGTTCCAGTCGCAGCTGTACTTCCTCAGCAACAAGTTTCGCCTGCACCAGGAACTGGACCGGCAAGACGGCGTCGTGGCACTCGATCGGACGATTTTCGAGGATGCCGAGATCTTCGCGACAGCATTGCACCAGATGCGCAAGATCTCGAAACGTGACTGGGCGACCTACCTGGGTTTCTACCACGCGATCCTGGACGCGATACGGCCGCCAGACCTGATGATTTACCTGCGCTGCTCGATCCGCACGCTGCGCCAGCGGATCCGCTTGCGTGGCCGGGCGATGGAGCAGGACGTGCCGCTTGCCTACCTGAAGCGCCTGCAAAAGCTGTACGAAGACTGGATTGGCGCCTATTCGATGAGCGAGGTGCTGGTCCTCGAAACCGACCGGCTGGATTACATCAATGACGTAATTCACCGCCTCGACGTCATGGAGCGGATCGAGGCGATGCTGCCGGACGCAATGGGCCGGCCGACGGTTTGCTAGCAAGCGGGCCTGTTGCCAATACGCAATGACCGCTATTGCTATCCATAATGCGAATCATTACCATTTAGTCATGGCCGCATTCGACAACACGCTCGCGACCCTGAAGCAGGGACAGATTGGCACGATCCAGTCCGTGGATGCTGCCGATCCACAGGTGCAGCGTTTGATGGTCCTCGGTCTGGTTGAAGGGACCGACGTCGAGCTGGCCAGTGCTGCGCTGGGCGGTGACCCGATGGAGTTTCGTTTTTGTGGCAGCGGGATCTCGCTGCGCAAGGAACAGGCCAGCCGCTTCAAGGTGACCCAGCGCGACCGCGGTGACTAAGGCAACCGAAACCTACATTCCACTCGACGAGATACCCAGGCGCCGGCAACCCGACGCCAGTATTGCTGTCGTCGGCAGCCCGAACTCGGGCAAGAGCACGCTGTTCAACCGTCTGACCGGGCTCAGGCAACGCATCGGCAACTACCCGGGCGTTACGGTTGAGCGCCACGTCGGCTTGCTCAGGCTGGACAATCACTCGGTTGAACTGATCGATCTGCCGGGCACGCATGGGCTGAGCGCACACTCGCTGGAAGAGCAGATATCGCTGGATGTCCTGTTTGGCCGTATGCCGGGCACTCAGCCGCCGGATGCGATCCTCGCCGTGGTTGACGCCACCAACCTGTACCAGGGCCTGTACCTCGTGCAGCAGCTGATCGAACTGGAATTGCCGGTCGTCGTCGCGTTGACGATGTTCGATGCGGCTCGTGCTGAGGGGTTGCAGATCGACATCGGAAAATTGTCGGCACGCATCGGTGGCGCTCCGGTTTGCCCGGTTGTCGCGACGACCGGGGAGGGCGTTGCGGCATTGCGTGACGTACTGTCCGACCTCGTCCAACGTCCGGCACCCGATGCCGCACCGGCCTGGCCCGAACTGGCCGAGGCTGCCGCCGAAATTGCAAAGAGTGCAGGTCTGCCTATACGCCGGGTGGAAGTCGAGCGCCTGCTTGTCGACGGTGCGACAGAGACGAACGCCCCCATCCTGGAAGCCCTCGGTTCGGATGCAGCGACCAGGGTCGAAACGGTTCGACAGGCGCTGTTCGGTAGCGATCCGCCGCTGGCCCACGAGGCCCGCGTGCGCTATGCCTGGGTTCGCGATGTGCTTGCCGATGTGCAGGAAAAAGTCCCGGTGTTTTTCTCGTGGCGTACGCAGGTTGTGCAATTCTTGAACCGGCCGATTCCGGGCACGCTCGGCCTGTTCGTTGTCATGGCCATCGTATTCCAGGCCGTGTTCGCCTGGGCAACGCCGATGATGGACTTCATCGACGAGTCGACGGTTGCGCTCAGCGGTCTTGTTGCAACCCATCTCGGCGATGGCTGGTTTGCCAGCCTGATCGCCGACGGCGTCATCGCCGGCGTCGGCAGCGTCATCATTTTCCTGCCGCAGATCCTGATCCTGTTCCTGTTCATCATTTTTCTCGAAGACACCGGCTACCTCGCTCGCGCCGCGTACCTGCTCGATCGCCTGATGCGGTCGGTCGGCCTTTCCGGGCAATCGATAATCCCGATGATCTCGAGTTTTGCCTGCGCCGTGCCGGGCATCATGGCGACCCGCGTCATTCCGAATCGCCGTGACCGCATCGCGACGATTCTCGCCGCACCGTTCATGACCTGTTCGGCGCGTTTACCGGTGTATGCCTTGCTGATCGCTGCCTTCGTACCGGCACGCCAGGTTGGATTCCTGAACCTGCATGGCCTGGTACTGTTTGGCCTTTACCTGTTCGGCATCACCGCCGGCATACTCACGGCATTGCTGATACGAAAAACTGCCTTGCGCGGGCCGAAACCGCCGTTCGCATTGATGCTGCCTGAGTTTCGTCGGCCGAACATGCGCACTGTGCTGATCCAGTTGCTCGGCCGTGCAAAGGTATTCCTGCGCCGCGCCGGCACCGTAATTTTTACGGTCGCAGTCATCATCTGGGCACTGGCATATTTTCCCCGGGCAACAGACCTCGACCCGGCACTGACCGAGAACGAAGCGGCGGCTGCACAACTCGAGCAGAGCTGGCTGGGACGGGCAGGGCACGTCGTTGAGCCGGTGTTCAGGCCGCTCGGCTGGGACTGGCGGGTGTCGTCAGCCGTCATCGCCGGGTTCCCGGCTCGTGAAGTGGTAATCGCCGTTCTCGGCACGGTCTATGCCGTTGGTGACGAGGCCGACGAAGCAACGTTGTCGCAACGTCTGAAGACCTCGACCTGGCCCGATGGCACGCCGGTATTCACATTGCCGATGGTCATCGGCCTGATGATCTTCTATGCCTGCTGTTTGCAGTGCGCGGCAACACTGGCCGTTATCCGTCGCGAGACGAACAGTTGGCGCTGGCCGGTGTTTGCCTGGTGCTACATGACGACGATCGGCTACGTCGGTGCACTGCTGGCGTTCCAGTTGCTCTAGCCGTCCGTCACGACACCGGATAGCGATACTCAAACAGTTCCAGGTCCTGCCGGTAGAATTCGGCCACGGAGTCCCGCAGCTCGTCGTCGTAGTAGGCGGTGTAGTCATCGTGATCCGATGCATTCCTGCGCGGCAGCGCCGAACTTGCTATGCCGATGCGCCGGCACACCTCGTCGAAGTCCGCCTGCAGCGATTCATAGCGGCCGACATAGTCGAGTTGCAGCCGGCCAGCGTCATCGGTTAACTGCAGCGACTGCGGCCGGATCAGCACGCGTTCGCGAAAGCTGCGGTTCTTCAGGGACTGTTTCATGTTGGTGGTTGCAGCCGCGCTGAACTGCGCATTGTCGCGGTGCAGGAAAAAACAGGTCGAGACAAACCGGTCGAACGGGTTGCGGACAAAGCCGAATTTGAAATAGGTGTGCCACATAGCATCGTCCAGGAATGCGCGAATCCTGCGTGCGCCGACGTGGCCATGACCGATACGCGCGATCTCCGGGATCGGCAGCGTTTGCCGGCCGAACAGTTGTTGCTGTTCCCAGTCCTCGTCACCCAGGTGCGGCCGCAGCGCTTCCCGGACCGTATGCGTCGCCGTTTTGGGCACCGCGAAAAAGATGAAGCGGTGGCGATGCGAAATGATCATTGCCGGGTACGTTCGGCGCAAAGGCCCTGGAACAGGCCGATGCACATGACAAGCAACACCAGCCCGAACGGCAGGCCGATCGATATCGTCAGCGCCTGCAGCGACGCCATGCCGCCCCCGAGCATCAGCGCAACGGCAACCATTCCTGCGAGGACGCACCAGAATACCCGTTGTTGCACCGGCGCATCCAGCTTGCCACCGGCCGTGATGATGTCCATCACCAGGGCGCCTGAATCGGCTGATGTAATGAAAAAAATCGCAATCAGAAAGACGCTGACCGTCGAGACGAAGCTCGTGAATGGCAGTTGCTCGAGCATTTTGAATAAAGCCAGTTCAGGCACGGAGTCGGCAACACCGCGGTAGCCTTCGCTCAGCAGCTGCTCCAGTGCCGTGCCGCCAAATGTCGACATCCAGATCAGCCCGATCACTGTCGGCAGGATCATGACCCAGGTAATGAATTCACGAACGCTGCGGCCATAACTGATGCGCGCGATAAACATGCCGACGAAAGGCGACCACGATATCCACCAGGCCCAGTAGAACGTCGACCAGCCGTGCAGGAATTCGGCATCCGGCCGGTCGATCCAGTTGTTCAGTGCGGGCAGGTAATGCAGGTAGTCCCACGCGGACTCAAGGATCGTACGCAGAACGACAAGTGTCGGACCGGCCAGCAGGACGAATACGAGCAGTGCAGCTGCCATGCCCATGTTCAGTTCGCTGAGTCGTTTGACGCCCTTGTCGAGGCCCGCCATCACGGAGACCAGCGCAATCGAAATAATGACGAGGATCAGGATGACCTTGGTCGTGTCGCCCGGCGCGACACCAAACAGGTAGTTCAGTCCGCCGGCGATTTGCTCTGCGCCGAAACCCAGCGATACGGCCAGGCCAAACAGGGTCGCCAGCACCGCGACGACGTCGATGAAATGGCCGAACGGGCCCCAGACTGCCTTACCGATCAGCGGGTAGAAGGCGGAGCGTAACGTCAGCGGCAGGCCGCGATTAAAGCAGAAAAAGGCGAGCGAAAGGCCGACGACACCGTAGATTGCCCAGGCGTGCAGCCCCCAGTGATTGATTGCTGCGGCCATGCCGACGGCACGCGCGGTCGACGTATCGGCGGGGTCGATGCCAATCGGCGGATTAAGCGTATGCGTTACCGGCTCCAGCACACCGAAGAACATCAGGCCGATGCCAACACCTGCCGCAAACAGCATTGCCAGCCAGCCGGGATAGCCGTAGCGCGGTTTCGCGTCCGCCCCGCCGAGGCGTACGCTGCCGAGCGGCGAATACGCCACGACGAAGCAGAACAACACAAAGATATTCGCGGCAACGATGAAGAACCAGTCAAAGCTGGATGTGATCCAGACGCGCATCTCGCCGAACAGCACGGCGGCCAGTTCCTGGAACAGCAGCGTACCGACAACCAGCAGAACGGACAGGATGGCCGACACAAAAAACACCGGATTGTGCAGGTCGAGGCCGAGGACCTGGACATTCTGTTCACCGATTTCGTGGCCGATATCGTCCGCGCCGCCGCTTGCTGCTGTCGTTTCTTCCCTTGAATCCTGCAAAATGCGTCCCCCGGAAATTCAGTCCTGCCGGACCGGATAGCGTTCTAGTACCGGCCCCAGTGCGTCGCGCAGCGGCCCGAGCCAGGCGTCGAAATTGCGCCATTGCTCAAGGCCGCTGGCAAAAATCGGTTGGCGAACCTGCTCGGAACTCGGTGTTCGCACGGACCGTTCTGTCTCGTGGAAATTCAAACATGCCGCCTCGAACGGCAGCCCGCAATAGTCGAGTATGCGACGCACCTGCGTCTCCAGGTCGCTTACGACATCCTCATACTGAACCCGCAGGACCCGGCCGGGCAAGACTTTATCCCAGTGATCCATCAACTCGACGTAATCAGCATAGTAGCGGCCGATGTCGTGCAGGTCGTAACTGAATTCCTGGCCTTCGGCGAACAATTGCTTGAAGCCGCTGAAACAACAGGCCATCGGGTGTCTTCGCGCATCGATGATCCTCGCGCCCGGCAGGATCATCTGGATCAGGCCGATGTGCCGAAAATTGTTCGGCATCTTGTCGATGAAGGACGGTGCGCCCTGGCGATGAATGCGGGTCTCCTCGATGTAGGCCTTGCCGTACTGCTCTGCTTCCTCTTCGTTCAGTTCGGACAGGATCTTTGGATAAGCTCCACTGCCGGTTTCCCGGGCGCGCCGCCTGAGGCGCTGCGACAAGGACAGGATGTTTGGCAGTTCCAGCGTGCCGTCCACCTGCGAGTGTGACGACAGGATTTGCTCCAGCAATGTCGAGCCGGCGCGCGGCAGGCCGACGATGAAGATCGGATCCCGTGCTGCGTGTCCGAACTGCCTGCGGCAGGCAAAGAATTCTGCGCCGCAAACGGCCTGGTGGGCGGCAAGATCTGCTGTCATCTGGTCGGCGTCGTAACGGCCGCGCGCTTTCTTCAATCGGTTGCCGCGGCTGTAATAGTCGAACGCGGTGGCGAAATCGCGACGGTCTTCGAAGGCCTTGCCCAGTGCGAAGCAGAAGTAGATGCGGTCATTGTGTGCAAGTGCGGGGTTTTCCTGCTGTGCCAGCATGGCATCGATTTCCACATCGCTGAATTCGTACACTTTCAGATTGGCCAGTGAGTAACTGGCCTCGCCGTACTGCGGCTGGCTGGCTATGGCAGACCGGTAGGCGTCGACGGCGGCGTCGTATTGGCCGCTGGTCTTGTAAGCATGTCCTTTCGATGTCAACGTCACCGGATCACCGGGCAGTTTTTGCAGGACTTCGTCGAATGCCTGCAGCGCCGCAGCATAATCGCCGTTTTGCATGCATTCGACGCCGTAGACCGAGCGGAACTGCGGATTTTCCGGAGCGCTGTCCAGCAGTCGGCGCGCCTGTTCCAAAGCCTGCCGGAATTTCTGCCGCTTGCGCAGCACCTGCACATAGTCCAGTCGCACTCGCGCGTTGTCCGGTTCGAGTTTTAGCGCGCTCTCGAGCAGGAACTCCGCATCGTCGAGCACGCCGAGCCGTACCCCGATGTCGGCGAGCAGCCGCATGCCTTCGGTATGTTGCGGGATCTTCAGCAGAAACCGGCGGCAGATATCCTCGGCTTTCAGCAAGCGGCCCTCTGCAACCAGGTCCATGACGGCAACCAGCGCCGGCGGCATGGACTGCAGGTGCTCGACCTGGCTCAGTGCCTGTATGGCACGGCGTTCCAGGCCTTTCTCCGATAGTATCCTGTGTTGTTCGCGCCAGCTTGCAAGCAGCGCAGGATTGAAATGGCAGGCGAGTTCGTAGCACCGCAGCGCGTCATCCGGTCGCCCCATGTCGCGGTAGGTATGGCCTTCTTCCTGGTAAGCACGGCCGTGCTCCGGCGCAAGTGTCTTGAGCATTGCCAGGCTGCCGAGTGCCGGAGGGAAGTCGTGTTTGCAACGGTAGCAGACGGCACTCATGTAGAGCGCCTCGGCATTGTTCGGGTCCGATTGCAGGATGCCGGCAAGGTCCTGCAATGCTGCATCGAAACGCCGGGCGACAATCTGCTTCTGAATGGCCTCGAGGCCGGACTTGTCTTCAGCGGCTTGCATGGCAAATGTCCAAAATTGACGGAGGCGACCGCGTGGGGCCGCCTCGCTGCCGGTCCAGGCTGTTTGTAACGGCTTAGAAGTCCAGGTTCAAGCGCACGCCGATCGTGCGCGGCTGCACATAGGTAACGCTCTGTACGTCAAACACGAAATTTCGCGCGACCTCAGCGCGCTCGTCACCGATATTGCTGACGTAAAGCTCGGCCGACCAGGTCTCGGCGCTGATGCCAGCCGTGATATCTGCCAGGAAATAGCCGTCGATCTTGTCACGATTGATCGTGATGACATCGCTGAAGGCGTCCGACGACCAGGTGACCCCCGGCATGATGTGACCGATTTTTCCGCCGCTGCCGATGTCCCACTCGTAGCGCGCACGCAGCGTGCCCTGGAACTCGGGCGCAAACGCCAGCTCATCGCCTTTCTGCACGTCCTGGGTCGGCGTGATGACTCGCGTGATCTCGGTATCGAGTAGCGAGAAAGCGCCGGACACCGTCCAGTTGTCGCTGGCACCGGGCAGCCAGATAAAATCGCCTTCCAGCCCCATGACCTCGGCGTCAGCTGCATTGTCCGAGAAGAACAGGTTCGTGATGCTGGTGTCGAATATCGTCGTCTGCAGGTTCTCGATGTCGACGAGGAACAATGCGGCATTGAAGCGCAGGCGACCGTCCAGGTAATCGGATTTGAGCCCCAGTTCGAAGTTGGTAACGTCGTCGGTATCCAGTGCGTAGGGCACCGTGAAGTCGCCGGCCGGATTCTGGTTGCCACCCGGCCGATTCAACAGCCCGGGCCGGAAGCCTTCCGATACGGTCAGGTAATACATCTGGTCGACGGTCGGCCGCCAGGCACCCGTAATTTTAAAGATCGTGCCGTCGGTGGCGGCTTTGTCCGGTGCGCCCACCGTGTTGTCCGGTGCGAACTGCGCCGAGATGTTGGTGCCGAAAACCTGGGCATCCGAAGAGTTGGGTCCGCCAAAATTGAAAAACGACGAATTGGCACTGCCTTCGAAATCGACCTCGATGTCGTAGTAGCGCAGGCCGAACGTCAGCGAGAAGCTGTCACTGAAGTCGTAGGTCGCTTCACCAAAGATACCCAGCTGCTCGTCGGTCCGCAGCACGTCATTGCGGAAAATGACCCCATTCGGGAACGGGCCGGGGTCGCTGAAATAGCCGGGCGATGCATTGCCGATCTCGCCGGTAACCGACGTGTTGGTGAGCGGGTAATTTGGCGCAAAGCCCGGTTCACCGGCCCAGCCGATCGCGCTTGTCGACCCGGGGTAGGTAAAGTCATTGAGCTCTTTCAGTTCGAGGTCCTGGAAGAATGCCCCGGCGGTGACTCGGAATGCCCTGGCCGAATCCGTCGAAAAGCGAATTTCGTGCGTGGTGACTTCCACGTTGGTCTGGCTGTCGACCCACAGGTTGGGCGGTTGGCAGGTGCCGCTGGGGCCACCGGCGCCCGGGTAGGTCACGAGGTAGTCGCAAACGTAATATGGCAGGTACTGGCCGACGAACAGGTAGTCTGTGTAGTCAACGATCTGGTCGGTGTCGCGATCCGTGAACGCGCCGGTGTAGACGACCTCGAGGCTGCCGATCAGACCGGTCAGCGACCAGGCCGTGTTGTCGAAACTGTCTTCAACCTTGTCAGGGCTGTAACGCTGGACTTCGAGGTCGCCGAGGTTCGGGTCGGCAAAGAATACGCCGTCGACATCAAGGTCCTGCGTGGTATGTGCAACCAGCAGGTCCCAGTTGTCGCTAATGTCCCAGCCGAAGCTGATCCGCCCGCCAGTGTATTCGGCCTCATTGAAGTCTTTCTCGACGAGGCTGCTGTTGTCCGCCGGCAGGAAAGTGACGTTGCTCAGGTCGGCGCCGGCCTGGAAACCCTCACGATCCGGGCCCACTGGCACGCCGTTCTCGCGGATCGTGCCTGCGGGACGAAACCGCGCACTTGCGCTGGCATCAACGGTACCGGCGACATTGTCGATCCAGCCACCGTTGTTATCTGTGTAGAACACACCGCGCAGCGCGACGGTATCGCTGAGCGGCAGGTTGAGCATCGCTTCGATATTGGTGCTGCTGCCGCCGTCGCTGATAGAGCCGTAGCCTGCCTTGACGTTGCCGTACAGGCCGCTGGTATCGGGCTTGTTGGTGATCAGGCGGACGTTACCGGCCTGTGAACTACCGCCGAACAGGGTGCCTTGCGGGCCGGCGAGCACCTCGATGCGCTGCAGGTCGGCGGCATAGACGTCGAGATTTCGACCCGGCTGCGCCAGCGGTTGCTCATCGAGGTAGAACGCAACGTTGGGCGCAAGACCGGCGACGCCGGCGGTCGTCAGGTTCGGTGTCGTCGACGCAACACCGCGAATATAAATCGTGTTCTGTCCGGGCCCGCTGCCGCCGGCGGTGACGCCCGGCAATTGCATGACGTAATCGGAGAAGTTGCTGATGCCGAGCTCGTCCAGGGCTTCCCCGGTGAGCGCGGTCACTGCGATCGGGACATCCTGCAATGATTCTTCGCGCTTGGTTGCAGTAACGACGACTTCTTCGATCGCCGACTGGGCCTGGGCTGTCGCTGTGATAGCGCTCGCGGACAAAGCCAGTACGACGGCTTCGCTAACCTTGCTCTTCTTGTACATTGCGTCCCCCGGGTTCGATATTCGCCGAAATTGGCTTATCGACATCGAACCTACCGTAATGCCCGGGGACGGAATAGTCAAAATGCGACATTTTTTGACGCTTCTGCGACAGTGTGCAGGCGTACAACCGGTTTGTGGCCGAATCTAGTCGCGATATCCCGGCGAACGCTCGTCCAGCAGGCGCAGCAACGCCGGCCACTCGAACTTGCCGTGCGGAAACCGCTCATACTGCGCTGCCGCTGCCCGGCAGATGTCCGCTGACGGTGTCGTGAATTCACGGCCGGTCGATAACACCTGCATCTGCACGCGGCAGGAGCGTTCGAGGTAGTACATCAGCATGAAAGCTTCGCCCACGGTCGCACCGCAGGTCAGAATGCCGTGATTGCGCAGGATCATGGCATTCATGTCGCCGAGACTGGCAGCGAGGCGTTGCCGCTCGGCCGTGTCCGTCGACATGCCTTCATACTCGTGATAGGCAACCTGCCCGTAGAACGGCATTGCATCCTGCACCATCGGGATCAGTCCGTCCCGCAGCGCGGAAACGGCCAGTCCGTACTCGGCATGGCTGTGCATGACGCAATACACGTCCGGGCGTGCCGCGTGAATGGCGCTGTGGATGACGTAGCCGGTCACGTTGACATCGTCGTGTTCGGTACTCACGGAACCGGGGTCGAGGACGGTGCCTTTCGGGTCGAGCGTGACCAGGTTGGACGCTGTGATCTCGTCGTGACGTAGCCCAAAACGGTTGATCAGGAAGTTCTCGGTGCCGGGAATCTTCGCGGTGATGTGATTCCAGATGATGTCGGAAAAGCCGTGCATGTCGGCCAGCCGGTAGCAGGCCGCGAGGTCGACACGCATACGCCATTCGGCGTCGCTGTACCTGGCGCTGCCGGTCTTTGCCAGCCTGGTCATCGCGGCTGGCTCTCCAGCGTCGCCATGGTCGACTGCGACAGCAGCCAGGCTTTGAAGTCTGCCACTTCCGGGCGTTTCAGATGTTGTTTCGTCGTCACTATGTAATAAGCGTAGTCGCTGTGCATGATCGTGTCGAACGGCCGGACCAGCCGACCCGCCGCCAGGTGGTCGGCGACAAACAGGCTCGATCCCAGCGCAATGCCAAGGCCGTCTATCGCTGCCTGGATGAGCACGTTCGTGTCGTCGACGATTGTACCTCGATCGGCGTTGACGGTGTCTGCACCGGCCAGCGCCAGCCAGTCGGCCCACGACTTGCGGTTGGTGTCGTGCAGCAGCGTGCAGCGCTCGAGGTCCGCGACCTCTGCCAGGTTTTCCACGGTACGAAGATAGCCCGGCGAACAGACCGGGAAGAAGTCGATCGCCAGTAATCGCTCCGCGAGGACGCCACGCCAGTTGCCCTTGCCATAGGTCACGGCCAGGTCGATCGGCTGGCGCCGAAAGTCGACCGGGTCATTGGACAGCGTCAGCGACAGGTCGACCTGCGGAAACTGCTTCCTGAAATCATCAAGGCGTGGCGACAGCCACTTGGCGGTGAAGGACGGTGCCAGGCGCACGGTCAGGGCGCTGCTGGCCAGGTTGCGGTTGAGCTGTGCCACCGAATTGCCGATGCGATCGAAGGCCTTGGTGACCACCGGCAACAGTATCTTGCCGGCCTTGCTCAATTCCAGGTGGCGCGGCATGCGTATGAACAAGTCAGTATCGAGATGGTCTTCCAGCGCCTTGACCTGGTGGCTGATCGCGGCCTGGGTCACCGTCAGTTCCTCGGCTGCTTTCGTGAAGCTCAAGTGACGGCCAGCGGCCTCGAAGGCGCGCAAAGCGTTGAGTGGCGGCAGGCGGCGGGTCATGGGCGGTACCGGTTAGCATTAGTTTTACTAATGCATAGTACAACAAATTTCAATTGCGGCAATCGAATCCGACCGCGAGAATCGGCGACAGTTGAGGGTTTCGTACTTCGTCCGAAAAGAGGTGTCGATCATGGCCAGACGATCCGGTGGCAGGGCAGCACGCAAGGCGTTGCGCAGTGCGCCGTTGGCCGACGAAACCAAGCCGGTACATCCCGGCGAGTCGGGTGGCGCCTACAAGCCGCTGACGGACGACGGCGTCGCCGCCGTTCGCGAAAACATCTTCCGCATCCTCGAGGAAATCGGTTTTGCCGATGCGACGCCGCACTGCATCGAGACCTGCGTGGCGGCGGGCGCCCGCATGGGTGATGACGGTCGCCTGCGCATGCCGCGGGACGTCGTCGAGCAGGCCATCGCGCAGGCCGACCACAACCTGACCTTGTACGCGCAGGATCCGCAGTACGATCTCGACCTGTCCGGCAGCCGTGTGCACTTTTCGACGGCAGGAGCGGCCGTGATGATCGCCGATCCGGCGAACAACGAATATCGCGATTCGACGGCGCAGGACCTGTACGACATGGCGCGCATTGTCGATACCTGCGAACACATCCACATGTTCCAGCGCATGTGTGTCTTGCGCGACGTACCGGACAACTACGAGATGGACCTGAACACGACCTACTGTTCGGTGTCAGGAACGAGCAAGCACGTCGGCGCGAGCTGGACGCACTACACCCATCTCGAGAAAACGCTGGACATGCTGCACGTCATTGCCGGGGGCGAGGAGCAGTGGCGGGCACGACCGTTTGTCAGCATGTCCAATTGCTTTGTCGTGCCACCGATGAAGTTTGCGCAGGATGCACTGGAGTGCCTGCGTGTCGGTGTCGAAGGCGGCATGCCGATCCTGCTGTTGTCGGCCGGCCAGGCTGGCGCGACGACACCTGCTTGCCTTGCCGGCGCGGTCTCGCAGGCCTGGGCTGAATGCCTCGGTGGCCTGGTCTATGTCAACGCTATCAAGCCGGGTGCACCGGCAATTCTCGGCGCCTGGCCGTTCGTGTCGGACCTGCGTACCGGCGCGATGAGCGGCGGCTCGCCTGAGCAGGGATTGATCTCGGCGGCGTGTGCGCAAATGGGACTGCATTTTGACTTGCCGTTTGGTACGGCCTGCGGCATGTCGGATTCGAAAATGCCCGATTACCAGGGTGGCGCTGAGCGTGCCTACACGCTGGTGCCGCCGGCACTGTCTGGCGCCAACATCATATACGAGTCGGCTGGCATGTACGCCAGCCTGCTCGGCGCGTGCCCGGAAAGCCTGTTGCTCGACAACGACGTGCTTGGAGCCGTCATGCGCATGACCAGGGGCGTCGAGGTCAACGAAAAGTCCTTGAGTTTCGACAATGTGAAGGATATATGCATGAGCGGAACGGGCCATTACCTGGGCTCCGATGCGACGCTCGCCGTCATGCAAAGCGAGTACATCTATCCGGACTTCAGTGATCGCAACAGCCCGGTCGTGTGGGAACAGGCAGGCAAACCGGTATTGGTAGAACGCGCGATTGAGAAGCGCGATGACATCCTGGCAAGCCATTTTCCGAAGCACATACCGGATGAGATTGACCGAAAAATACGTGAGCAATTTCCGATTGCTCTGACGCCACAAGCAACAGGACGCGGCTGAAATGACAGACATAAATGACGACGATATCGACCTGAAATCACTGTCGGACGAGGAGCTTGTCGAGCAAATGCACGACGACCTCTACGACGGCCTGCTCGAAGAGATCTGCGAAGGCACCAACATCCTGCTGGAGCGCGGCTGGCCGGCGGAAAAGGTGCTGGACGAGGCCCTGGTCGCCGGCATGACAATCGTCGGTATCGATTTTCGCGACGGCATCCTGTTCGTTCCCGAGGTGCTGCTGGCTGCCAATGCGATGAAGGGCGGCATGGCAATATTGAAACCGCTGCTGGCAGAGACCGGCGCCGAACCGGTGGGCAAGATGGTTATCGGTACGGTCAAGGGCGATATCCACGATATCGGCAAGAACCTCGTCAGCATGATGATGGAGGGTGCCGGATTCGAGGTTGTCAACCTCGGCATCAACAATCCGGTCGAGAACTACCTCGAAGCGCTCGAGACGCACAAGCCGGACATACTCGGTATGTCAGCCCTGTTGACGACGACGATGCCGTATATGAAGGTCGTCATCGATGCGATGGTCGAAAAGGGCATACGTAATGACTACATCGTGCTGGTGGGCGGCGCACCATTGAACGAGGAGTTTGGCATGGCGATCGGGGCGGACGCCTATTGCCGCGACGCCGGCGTAGCCGTTGAAACGGCGCTGAATCTTATTTCGAAAAGGCGCGCCGCAAACGGGTAAACTCCGGGGTTCCTGCGAACGTCAACCCGAGGAACTCAAATGTTACGACGCGTTTTCCGGACCGGCTGCAGTGCAGCAGCCATCGCCTGCCTGTTTTTCAGTGCTGCAGCTGCAGGCGGCGAGCAGCTCCCATCGTGGCACGACTCAAACAGCCGCGATGCCATCATCGACTTCGTTGAACGCACGACGACACCGGGCTCCGCGGACTTTGTCGAGGTTGCGGAA
Source organism: Gammaproteobacteria bacterium (assembly GCA_030429005.1). Lineage (GTDB taxonomy): Bacteria > Pseudomonadota > Gammaproteobacteria > Steroidobacterales > Woeseiaceae > UBA1847. The sequence continues at coordinate 19,823 of JAUIDP010000051.1, forward strand.
CGCATTGCCGTGTTTGATAACGACGGCACATTGTGGTCGGAGCAGCCGCTGTACTTCCAGGTGCTGTACATGTTCGACCGGGTGCGCGACCTGGCGCCGGATCATCCGCAATGGAAGAGCGAGGAACCATTTGCGTCGGTGCTGAAGAATGACATCAAGGGCGCGTTGGCTGGTGGTGATGCGGCGCTGATCAAGCTTGCGATGGCCACTCACGGCAGCATCAGCACGGAAGAGTTTGCGACCGAGGTGTCGGCGTGGCTGGCTGCGGCAAAACACCCGACCACGGGCAAGCCGTATACCGAGATGATCTACCAGCCAATGCTGGAGGTGCTCGACTACCTGAGGGCAAACGGTTACCAGACATTTATTGTTTCAGGCGGCGGCATCGACTTCATGCGGCCGTGGACCGGGGAG
>JAUIDP010000052.1 GCA_030429005.1 Gammaproteobacteria bacterium
TGCAAAAGCTCGTCGACGTCGCGAACAAGATTGAAGGCCACACGATTTGTGCGCTTGGCGATGCTGCCGCGTGGCCGGTACAAAGCTTCCTCAAACAATTTCACAACGAGTTCGAGTACATGGTGCGCAATAAAGGTCGCAGCATCGTCGATGACCCGGCAGCGGCGGCGGCCTGACAGCTATGAGTGATGATGTCGTAAATATCGAGGTGGACGGTAAGCCGGTCGAGGCCCGAAAAGGCCAGATGGTCATCGAGGTGACCGACCAGATTGGTGCGTATATCCCCCGTTTTTGTTACCACGAGAAACTGAGCATCGCGGCCAACTGTCGCATGTGCCTGGTCGAGGTGGAAAAAGCGCCGAAACCGTTGCCAGCCTGCGCAACACCCGTCGGCGAAGGCATGAAGATTTTCACGAAATCGCCGTATGCGGTCGCCGCACAGAAAGCGACGATGGAGTTCCTGCTGATCAACCACCCGCTGGACTGCCCGATTTGCGATCAGGGCGGCGAATGCGAATTGCAGGACCTGGCCATGGGTTACGGCCGTGATGTTTCTCGCTACCAGGACGGCAAGCGGGTCGTCAAGGACAAGGACATCGGTCCGCTGGTGTCGACGGACATGACCCGTTGCATTCACTGCACGCGTTGTGTGCGCTTCGGTGAAGAAGTCACCGGCAAGCAGCAGCTCGGTACGATCGAACGTGGTGAGAACATGAAGATCAGTACCTATGTCGAGCAGGGTATCGATCACGAGTTGTCGGCCAATATCATTGATCTTTGTCCGGTTGGTGCCCTGAATAACAAGCCGTATCGCTACAGTGCGCGTGCCTGGGAGATGATCCAGCACGAAACGGTTTCGCCGCACGACTGTGTTGGCTCCAATATGTATGCCCACGTACTCCGAGGCACGGTCAAGCGTGTGGTACCGCGCAACAACGACGACATCAACGAGACCTGGCTGTCGGACCGGGACCGGTTCAGTTACGAAGGAATCTACAGTTCCGATCGCCTGCAGCAGCCGGCGGTCAAGGAAAACGGAGAGTGGCGCAGCATCGACTGGGAGGAGGCTCTGGGAATTCTGGCCGACTCGCTCGGCCGTGCCGATAGTGAGAAGGTCGGCTTACTGGCGTCGCCAAGCAGTACGCTCGAAGAGGCGCACCTGCTTGCGCGCCTGGCCACGCACCTGGGCACGGCAAACCTCGATCACCGGGTTGGCCAGCGGGATTTTTCGGGGCAGGACGCCGACCCGGTATTCCCGTGGCTGGGTTGTTCGATTGCTGAACTCGAAGAGCAGGATGCGGTGCTGGTTGCAGGCTCGAATATCCGGCACGAAGCACCGATACTGGCACACCGATTGCGCAAAGCCGCGCTGCGCGGCGCGTCGATCAATTTTGCCAATAGCGCTCGCTACGAGTACTTCTTTGATGTGAGCGACTACGCGGACGGTGCGGGCCTCGTCGAATTGCTGGCAGGCATTGCCGTCGCAGCGGCCGGCAGCAAGAAATTGCCCGCCGGTATCGCCGCTCTCACCGAGGGCATCAAGGCAGGCGATGCACAGAAAGGCATAGCGAAGTCGCTGCAGGACGGTACAAGCAGCAGTGTCCTGCTGGGCAATATCGCAATGCGACACCGTGCATTTTCGGCAGTGCGTGACCTGGCAGCATTTATCGCGGATGCAACTGGCGCGAAACTCGGTTTTGTGACCGCGGGCGCGAACACGGCCGGGGCGCACCTGGCCGGCGTATTGCCGCACCGCGCTGCTGGCGGCGTCGCGCGGGAAAAATCCGGACTGGATGCCAGTGCCATGTTATCGGCCGAACTGGATGCGTTGTTGTTGCTGAATCTCGAGCCCGGTGCAGACCTGCCCGAGATTGCCGAGCAGAACTTTGTCGCGGCGCTGACACCATATGACAGTGCATCATTGCGCGAGGTTGCCGACCTGCTGTTGCCGGTCGGAACGTTTGCGGAAACGTCGGGAACCTACGTCAACGTCGCAGGCACCTGGCAGAGTTTTGCCGGAGTCGCGAAGCCGGTCGGGGATGCGCGACCAGCCTGGAAGGTCTTGCGAGTGCTGGGCAACCTGCTCGATGCCGACGGGTTTGAGTACGTCTCGTCCGAGGATGTGCGCGAAGAGCTGCGCAAGCAGGTTGGAGACCCGTCGCCCAGCAATGAAGTCACGACCAGCATGACGCATACCAGGGTTAACGGCGAAGACGCGATGACCGATGAGGTTGATGTGCCCTTATATGCCGTCGATGCGGTGGTTCGACGGGCTGCGGCATTGCAGATGACGCCGGAAGCGAAACGCGTCAAGAGCGATACCGTATGATAGAGATCGTTACAGGCCTGTGGGACGCGTTGCCGCCGCTGGTGCAGTACCTGACCGTCGTCCTGTCAAAAATATTGCTGGTGTCGATTGCTGTGATCCTGACCGTCGCGTTTTCAACCTATTTCGAGCGCAAGGTCATCGGCAGCATGCAGGCGCGCGTCGGGCCAAACAGGGTAGGGCCGCTGGGCCTGTTGCAGCCATTTGCCGATGTCATCAAGCTGCTGATAAAGGAAGTCGTCGTACCAACGAAGTCGAACAAGTTTTTGTTCGTCATTGCGCCGCTGCTGACGCTGGTTCCGGCACTGGCTGCGTGGGCGGTCATTCCAATGAACGACTGGTTTGTCATCGCGGATATCAACGCGGGGCTGCTGTATGTGCTCGCGCTTACGTCGCTGGGTGTCTACGGCGTCATCCTGGCCGGCTGGGCGACAAACTCGAAGTATGCGTTCCTGGGGGCAATGCGCTCGGCGGCTCAGATCGTCGCCTACGAGATTGCGATGGGCTTTGCCCTGGTCGGCGTACTGATGGCGGGTGGCAGCCTTAACCTTGGTGACATCGTCGCGGCGCAGTCGGGAGGCTTCAGCAACTGGTTCCTGATCCCGTTGCTGCCATTGTTCCTCGTCTACTGGATTTCGGGTGTCGCGGAAACCAACCGTGCACCGTTTGACGTTGCCGAAGGCGAGTCGGAAATCGTGGCCGGTTTCCATGTTGAGTATTCCGGCGTCGCGTTCGCGCTGTTCTTCCTGGCTGAGTACGCCAATATGGTGCTGATCTCGGGATTAACCGCGATATTCTTCCTGGGTGGGTGGGCTTCACCCTTTGAGGGTATTGGCTTCCTGCAGCAGTGGGGCGACATACCGCTGATCGGCTGGATATTTTCGGGCGGATTTCCGTGGCTGTTCCTGAAGATTGCATTCTTCATGTACACGTTTTTCTGGATGCGCGCGACGTTTCCGCGGTACCGGTACGACCAAATCATGCGACTGGGATGGAAAGTATTCATTCCGATCACCATTATCTGGATTGCAGTGGAGGGGGTCATGGCGTGGATGCATATCGGGCCGTGGTCCGGGCTGACGATCTAGGCTGGCAGTAAAACCATGAATCGACTTATCAGCTATATAAAGACCTTTTCACTGTGGGAGCTTCTCAAGGGCTTGTCGGTGACCCAGCGGAATTTCTTCCGCAAGAGTGTCACGCTGGAGTACCCGGATGAGAAAACGCCGCAGTCGCCGCGTTTCCGCGGCCTGCACGCACTGCGGCGCTATCCGAATGGTGAGGAGCGCTGCATTGCCTGCAAGCTGTGCGAGGCGGTCTGCCCGGCACTGGCAATCACGATCGAGTCGAATGTCAGCGAGGACGGTACGCGCCGGACCAGCCGCTACGACATCGACCTGTTCAAGTGTATTTATTGCGGTTTCTGCGAAGAAGCCTGCCCGGTAGATGCCATTGTCGAGACGCGCATCCATGAATACCACATGGAAGCACCGGGCGAGAACATCATGACGAAGGACAAGCTGCTGGCGGTCGGCGACAAGTACGACGCAATGATTGCCGCCGACAAAGCAGCGGATGCGAAGTATCGGTAATGGGCGAATTGCTGCACATCATCCTGTTTTATTCGTTTGCTGCCGTGTTGCTCGGCGCAGCACTGGGCGTCATCCTGTCACGCAACCCGGTTCATGGCGTCATGTTCCTCGTGCTGGCATTTTTCCAGAGTGCGATGTTGTGGATGCTGGCCGAAGCTGAATTCCTCGCGATCGTTCTGGTGCTGGTCTATGTCGGTGCCGTGATGGTGCTGTTCCTGTTCGTTGTGATGATGCTGGATATCAACGTGGAGTCCGTTCGCAAGGGATTCGCGCGGTATGCGCCACTCGGCGTCGGCGTGGCGTTGCTGATGGCCTTTGAACTGGCACAGCTGATCTGGTTGCGAAGCAGCGGTGTCGTTGGCAGCGGGTCTTTCGCCGAAACGGCCGAGGGGTACAGCAATACCAAAGCGCTCGGGTCAGTTCTGTATACCGAGTACGTGTACGCCTTCGAAATTGCTGCCGTCATTCTGTTGCTCGCAATTGTCGCGGCGATTACGTTGACGATGCGCAAGCGTCCGGGGTTGAAGGTGCAGGATATCGGCAAACAGGTGTCGGTCCGGAGCAAGGACCGCCTGCGCGTGGTGAAAATGGACGCGGAGAGTAAGGAATGATCGGCCTGCAGCATTACCTGTTGATTTCAGCATTGCTGTTTGTGCTGAGCATCGCCGGCATCATTCTGAATCGGCGCAACCTGATACTGATGCTGATGTGTATCGAACTGATGCTGCTGGCAGTGAATTTCAATTTCATCGCGTTCTCGCGCTATCTCGGCGATGAGACGGGGCAGGTGTTTGTTTTCTTTATTCTGACAGTGGCGGCTGCCGAGGCAGCTATCGGGCTGGCGATCCTCGTCGTGCTGTTCCGCAATCGCCGCTCGATCAACGTGCAAGAGCTTAACGAGATGAAGGGCTAGGCCGGGATGCTGAACTACTACCTTACAATCGTATTGGCTCCCCTCGCGGCGGCAGTTATCGCCGGCCTGTTCGGTAAACAGATTGGCCGGGCCGGGGCGCACTGGCTGACGATTCTCGCCGTCGGCTTGTCCTGCGCGCTGTCCATTTTCGTCCTGAAAGAGATGTTCTGGGGCGACGCCGCCAGCGAAAACATCAGCCTGTATACATGGGCCGTGACCGATGGTCTGCGCATGGAGGTCGGCTTCCTCGTCGATCGGCTGACCGCCCTGATGATGGTGGTCGTAACCTTCGTTTCGTTGATGGTGCACGTCTACACCATCGGCTACATGCACGATGACCCCGGCTACCAGCGCTTCTTCAGTTATATCTCGCTGTTTACCTTCGCGATGCTGATGCTGGTCATGTCGAACAATTTCCTGCAGCTGTTCTTCGGCTGGGAGGCGGTCGGCCTGGTTTCGTACCTGCTGATCGGCTTCTGGTTCAAGCGGGAAACGGCCATTTTCGCCAATCTGAAGGCGTTTCTCGTCAATCGTGTGGGCGACTTCGGGTTCATCCTGGGGATCGCCGGCGTCGTCATGTTCACCGGGTCCCTGGACTACGCGACAGTGTTCGATGGTGCCGACCGTATTGCAGCGGAGACGATCAGTATCGTTCCGGATTCGCCGTGGAACGCGATCACGGTCATTTGTATCCTGTTATTTATCGGCGCCATGGGTAAATCCGCTCAGGCGCCGCTGCACGTCTGGCTGCCAGACTCCATGGAGGGCCCAACCCCGATTTCCGCGTTGATCCATGCCGCCACGATGGTGACGGCCGGCATCTTCATGGTCGCGCGCATGTCGCCGTTGTTCGAGTTGTCCGAGACAGCCCTCGCGGTTGTCATGACGATTGGCGCGATCACTGCGTTTTTCATGGGCTTGCTCGGTATCGTGCAGAACGACATCAAGCGCGTGGTGGCCTATTCGACGTTGTCGCAGCTTGGCTATATGACGGTTGCGCTGGGCGCATCGGCCTATAGCGCCGCGATTTTCCACCTGATGACGCACGCCTTCTTCAAGGCGCTGCTGTTCCTGGCGGCTGGCTCCGTGATCATCGCGATGCACCACGAACAGGACATTCGCAAGATGGGCGGTCTGAAAAAGTACATGCCGATCACCTACTGGACGGCCCTGATCGGCTCGCTCGCCCTGATCGGTTTCCCCGGCAGCAGCGGCTTCTTCTCGAAGGACCTGTTGATCGAGGCTGTCAAGGACTCGCACTGGCACGGGCAGGGCGCGGTGTACTGGATCGCGTACCTGAGCGTATTACTCGGTGTCTTCGTCACGGCGCTGTATTCCTTCCGTATGTTCTTCCTGGTATTTCATGGCAAGGAGCGGATGGACGCAGAGACGAAATCGCATTTGCACGAATCGCCGCATGTTGTCACCGTGCCGCTGATTCTGCTGGCCATCCCGTCGGCGGTGATCGGCTGGTTTACCGCTGGCCCGGTCCTGTTCGAGGGCTACTTCCAGGACGCAATTTTCGTGACCGAGGGCCACGACGTGCTCGCTCATATCGGTGCGACTTTCTGGCACGGCAGTCTCGCCCTGGTGCTGCATATCTACGCGTCTCCGGCATTCTGGCTGGCGCTGGGCGGCTTTTTGACCGCCTGGTACCTGTACCTGCACAGGCCGGAGATTCCCGCGAAGATTCAGTCGGCCTTGTCCGGAATTTACGGCCTGTTGGAGCGCAAATACTACTTTGATGACCTGTACATCAAGGGCTTTGCGGCCTGGGGTCGCGGCGTCGGTACGTTCCTGTGGAAGCGCGGCGACCAGCAGGTGATCGATGGCTGGCTGGTCAACGGCACGGCCCAGTCGATCGGCAAGCTGGCCGGCATCATGCGCCAGTTGCAGACCGGCTACCTGTACACCTATGCGTTTGCCATGATCATTGGTGTGACGATGCTGCTTAGCTGGCTGATCTGGTTCCGGTAGGGCGCACTGATGAATTTCCTCGCACAACATCTCCTCAGTGTGTTGATCTGGTTCCCGGTCCTGGGTGGCATGCTGCTACTGCTCATCGGTGACGATGGCGACGTCAAGTCGGCGAAAGCCGGGATGATGCGCATGACCGCGCTGGTCGTGACCGTTGCGACATTTATCCTGAGCACGGCGCTGTATGCCGGTTTCGACAACGCGGCACTCAACATGCAGTTTGTCGAACGAATTGCCTGGGTGGACGCCATCAACGCGTTTTACTACCTGGGCGTGGACGGCATATCCGCACCGCTGATCCTGCTGACGACGTTTGTGACACCGCTGGTCGTTATCAGCAGCTGGGACGTCATCAAGACCCGGCCGGCACAGTATTTCGCAGCGTTCCTGATTCTTGAAGGCCTGATGATCGGTGTCTTCTCGGCGCTTGACGGCCTGCTGTTCTACGTTTTCTGGGAAGCCATGCTGGTGCCGATGTTCCTGATTATCGGCGTCTGGGGCGGTGCACGGCGCGTCTACGCGACCATCAAGTTTTTCCTCTACACGTTCCTCGGCTCGGTGCTGATGCTGGTGGCATTCATCTACCTGTACGGCAAGACCGGTGGATTCGACCTGTTCGGCTTCATGAACGTGTCACTGTCACTGACAGCGCAGAAGCTGATTTTTATCGCCTTCCTGGCGGCGTTCGCCGTCAAGGTTCCGATGTGGCCGGTGCACACCTGGCTACCGGACGCGCACGTGGAAGCGCCAACCGGCGGCTCGGTTATCCTGGCGGCAATCATGTTGAAGATGGGCGGCTACGGCTTTGTGCGCCTGTCGCTGCCGATCGTTCCCGATGGCAGCGCCTATTTCGCCGACCTCGTCATCGTGTTGTCGCTGATCGCCGTCGTTTACATCGGCTTTGTCGCGCTGATGCAAAAGGACATGAAGAAGCTGATCGCGTACTCGTCGATTGCCCACATGGGCTTCGTCACGCTGGGATTCTTCCTCGTCTGGTCGATCAGTTCGGAGACCGGGGCGGGGCTGGGTATGACCGGCGGCATGGTGCAGATGATCTCGCACGGTCTGATTTCGGGAGCGATGTTCCTGTGCGTGGGTGTGCTGTACGACCGCGTCCACAGCCGCCAGATCGGTGACTACGGCGGCGTCGCGAACACGATGCCGGTTTTTGCGGCGTTCATGGTGCTGTTCTCGATGGCGAATGCCGGGCTGCCGGGCACGTCGGGTTTCGTCGGTGAATTCATGGTGATCATCGCCAGCTTCAAGGCGAACTTCTGGTACGCGTTCCTGGCGGCTACGACGCTGATTCTGGGTGCCGCGTACACGCTCTGGATGGTCAAGCGCGTGCTGTACGGCGAGGTAGCCAACGACAAGGTCGCCGAACTCAAGGACCTGAGTTCTCGCGAATTTCTGGTGCTCAGCATCCTCGCCATCTCGGTATTGCTGGTCGGGCTCTGGCCGGCTCCGCTGGTTGACATGATGAACGCCAGTATCGAACAACTGCTTGCGCAGATCGCGCAGTCGAAGCTATAGCGGGTGAACAGATGAACGTGATGGACTTTTTGCCTGCCGCCCCTGAAATGACCCTCTTGGGACTGATCTGCGTCGTGCTGATCGCCGACCTCTTCGTCGATGACGACAAGCGCGTTGTGACCTTCTGGCTGACCATGGTCAGCCTCGCGGTCACATTCTGGGTGTTGTTGACGACTGCGCCAGCAGAGACGACAGTAGTTTTTCACGGCGCCTATGTCAGTGATGCGATGTCGCAGGCGATGAAACTGGCCATCGTGGGCTTTGTGGCGGTGGTCTTCCTGTACTCGCGCGACTACCTGCGGTCCAACGACTTGCACAAGGGCGAGTTTTACGTGCTTGGACTGTTTGGTCTGCTCGGCATGATGATCATGGTCTCGGCGCAGAATATGCTGTCGATGTACCTGGGGCTGGAAACGCTGGCCCTGTCGCAGTATGCGCTGGTGGCGTTCGACCGTAATAACTCGAACTCGGCCGAAGCTGCAATGAAGTATTTCGTGCTCGGCGCTATTGCCTCAGGCGCGCTGCTATACGGCATCTCCTGGGTCTACGGCGTGACCGGCACGCTCGAGTTTGCCGCCATGGCCGGCGCCATCGCAGCCGACCCGGCGATGAACAGTTTGCCGCTTTGGTTCGGACTCGCATTTCTCGTTGTGGGCATCGCGTTCAAGTTCGGCGCCGTGCCGTTCCATATGTGGCTGCCGGATGTTTACGAGGGTGCACGCTCACCCGTAACCCTGTACATCGCATCGGCGCCCAAAGTTGCAGCGCTGGCGCTGCTCCTGCGCATCCTGGTTGACGGCCTCGGTGTCGTGCACGATACGTGGGCTGACATGATAATGGTGCTGGCTGTTCTGTCGCTGTTGGTCGGCAACGTGGTGGCTATTGCACAGAGCAATATCAAGCGCATGCTCGGCTACTCGACCATTGCGCACGTCGGTTTCATCCTGCTGGCCGTTTTCTGCGGAACGCCGAAAGGCAATGCTGCGGCACTGTTCTACACGCTGACCTACGTCGTCGCGACACTTGGTGCTTTCGGCATCATCATCCTGCTGAGCCGCCGTGGCTACGATGCCGAGCTGCTGAGTGATTTCAAGGGTCTGAACCAGCGCAGCCCGTGGACGGCCTTTATGATGATGCTGATCATGCTCAGTCTTGCAGGAATTCCGCCGCTGGTGGGGTTCTTCGGCAAGCTAAACGTCATCGATGCGGTGCTGAGTTCCGGCTATACCGGCCTGGCTATCCTGATGGTGCTTGCCTCGGTCGTCGGTGCGTACTACTACCTGCGGGTTATCTGGTACATGTACTTCGAAGAGAACGAGGATCAGGCTGTCCTGCAGGCCGCAACCGATACCCGCGTGGTCCTGAGCCTGAATGCAGTTGCTGTCCTGGCACTCGGCGTGGTCCCGGGATGGCTCTGGGCACTCTGCGTCTCAGTATTGAGCTAAACCTCCTTGCCCGGGGTCAGAGCCTTTGGCTCTGACCCCTTTCTATTTCCCGAATCCAAGAGGGGTTGCCACATCCACCAGATCCCAGTATAGTCCCGCTCCTGCCGATGCGGGGTGGAGCAGTCTGGCAGCTCGTCGGGCTCATAACCCGAAGGTCGCAGGTTCAAATCCTGCCCCCGCTACCAAATGCAAAAGGGTCCCCTTGTGGGACCCTTTTTCATTTGGAAGTGTGGGGATCAGGAGAGGAATCTCGTTCAACAAAACGCGCCAGCGTTTTGGGCGCCAGCTTGCCTGGCGCCCCGCAGGGGTGAGAATCGACTACAGGGAGATTCGAATCAATCCTGCCCCCGCTACCAAGTGACAAAGGGTCCCTTCCGGGGCCCTTTTTGATTATCGCTGTGGGGGGGGCGGAGAAGGACGATGACTCACGGACACCAAACCAGTATGCCCAGGCGATCAGCAATAGTTGTAGCGGTGTCCTGACCAGCAAGTAGACAGGTCCCCACTGGTGTCCGCCCAGACCGATTCCGTTCACTGCTGCGTAAATGTTTACGGGAAAGAACACGACCAGAACAACGAGACATATCTGTCCAGCCGTCTTTCTCCACGATGGCACCAGGAGCGCAATCGCGAGCAATGCCTCCAGAACGCCGGTTGCGTAAACGAGCAGAGGGCGTTGGGGGACAAACGGAGGCAGCATCTCGGTCATTCCGTCCGTCATGACGAAGTGCCCTACGGCAAAGAAAGTAAACGCTGCGGAAAGCCCGATGAGTCCGCCCAACCGGTACAGCGAAGGCTGCCGCAAGATGCTGCCAATTGCCGCTGCCAGCAGTGTCGGAAGCAATAGAATTGCAACAATTATTAGCGGTGTGGTCATCAAATATCTCGTCGAATAGCTTTGGTAAAACCGATTTGTTCGATCAAATTGGTCATCGCGCTGCCCAGATCCTCATACGGCATGACTGCGTTCAAGCGGCGATCGATGGCGAGTACAGCGATTCCGTGTACAAGGGCCCACGCGGCTGCGCACCCCGTGCGAAGCTGGCTCTCCGATGCATTTGGCATGCACGCGGCGATGGTCTCGAACAGTATTCTGAAGTTCCTCTCCCGTTCCTTGGCCAGGTTCGCGGGCGCACTGTCTCCGGCGAAGTCCGGGCTTTGAATCAGCTCGAACAGGTTGGGGTTCTCTGTTGCGAAAATGACGTAGGCGACGCCCAGCGCACGCAAACGGTCGTCAGGCGAACTTGAGTCTTTTACCGACCGTGTCAGTGCCCGATTGAACTTCTCGAGGCCCACTTCCACGATGGCGCCCAAGAGTTTCTGTTTGTCTTTGAAATGGTGATAGGGCGCGGCAGAAGAGACATCGATCTCTTTGGCGACGGCGCGCAGCGACAGTCCGCTGGCACCCTTCTTAGCGACTATTTTTATCGCCGCATCGATCAAGGCGGACCTCAGGTCGCCGTGGTGATAGGTATTGGTGCTGCTTTTGGCCTTACCTGACATCATGACACATCCGTAACTAAGCGCCGCTAAGATACAGGATATCTAAGCAGTGTCAAGATAAAGTCGCTCCCGGCGATACCGGGTCACATTGGCAAAGTCGTCAGATCATGTTCTGTCCGACGGCGTGTCGAAGTGCCTTCGGTTTTGCCACCATTCGGCGAGGCCCGCGAGCTGGTAGAGCAGCACCGACAGCAGGATGGACGCAACTGCGACGGTCCAGATCATTCCGTAATCGAGATAGCCGCGCGACTGGTTGAGAAGGTTGCCCAGACCTTTCCCGGTGGCCAGCCATTCCGCGATCATCACGCCGAGCAAGGCCTTTGGCAGCGCGAGGCGGGCTGCCACGAAAATCCATTGGCGGCTTGCGGGGATGGCGATCAGCTTCAGCTTCTTTGCCGTTGCAGCTCCGTACACCGAGACCAGGTCATAGGCCGCTCTCGGGATCATGGCAAAGCCCTGGACCAGCACCACAAACGCTGCAAAGAACGTGACCGAGATCGTAATTACCAGGGTGACTGTGACACCGCGGCCAAAAACCAGAACAGCGAGTGGGGTGAGTGCCACCAGCGGCATGGTTTGTGTCACCAGCGCGAAGGGCAGAAGGGCGCGCATGACGATGGGTGACGCGAATGACAGGAGCGCAAGGCCGAAAGCGACACCCAGGCCGACCAGCATTCCAATGATGGTGATGGGAATGGTTTCCGAGAGCGCTGCGAGCAGGCGCTCCTGTGCGGAAGCGGCGGTTGTGCCGGTGAACAGGTAGTCGACCACACCGAGCGGCGTCTTGGCGATGATGGGAGAGAGGTCCGCCCACCACAACAGCAATTGCCAGGTGATGAAGGGCAGCAGAATGGCAGCGGCCAGCACCAGTAGACGTTGCCATGACGGGCTGGCTGCCGTTTCCGTTGTTGCCGGAGCCACGCCGACGTTGACCGCGCGGTTCGTGTCGGCCAGGCGGGCGGCGAGGAAGGCAGATATTGCATACCCCAGGCCGGCGATCGCTGTTGCGGTCAGCCCTATTCCCCAGAGCCGGTCGGGCTCTGCGCGGCCGAGCGAACCCAGCAGGAAAGTGCCGAGTCCCCAGCGCGCGCCGGAACCGAATTCCGCAAGAATTGCGCCAAGCACTGCTGCAGGCGCGGCAACCTGGAAACCGGTCATGATGAACGGCAGGGAGCTGCGCAAACGCAGTAGCCGCATCAGCTTCAATTCATTGCCGCCGTAGGCCCGGATGAGGTCAATTGCGCGTGGATCGGCAGATTGCATGCCCGCGAGTGCGGCAGTCATCGTGGGAAAATAGACCAGCAGGGCAGCCAGGGTGATGCGTGCTGTATCGCCATCGAGCGCGATGACGAGTACCGGCGCGACGGCGATGGGCGGAACGGTGAACGCGGCGATGTTGATACCACGAAAGAGTCGTTCCGACAGCGGCCAAAGGCAGAAGCAGGTCGCTGCCAGCAGCGCTACAACATTGCCAAACACGAAGCCCAACGAGGCGGAGTGCAGCGTGGCGCTGACATGCGGCCGGTATTCACCCCATTCAGCAGTGAGGCGGCTGAGAATTGCCGAGAGTGATGGCAAAGTCCCGTCGGCGACCCACCGCAATTGCCCGGCCACTTCCCACAGCACCAGGAGGCCGAGGACAAGGGTTAACGTCGCGGCATGATCACGAAACCGGGTCATGCATGGGCTGCCGGGGATGCTTTGGCTGCGCCGGGTTCAAGCCACGCACCTATCTCGTCGCAGAGTTGGTGGAACTCCGGATCGCGCAGCAAGTCCGTGCTCCTCGGACGCTGGAAATTGACGGAAATGTCGGCGACGACCCGCGCCGGACGTGGCGACAGGATAACAACCCGGTCGGCAAGATAGACGGCTTCGTCAACGCCGTGCGTAATCAGCAGCGTTGTGGGGCGCCGGGCGGCCCAGATACGCTGCAATTCGAGATTCATCTGGCGGCGCAGAATCAGGTCGAGCGCACCGAAAGGTTCGTCCATGAGCAGGATGCGAGGATCGGTGGCGAGCGCTCGCGCGATGGCAACGCGCTGACGCATACCGCCGGACAGTTCGCCCGGTTTGGCGCGCTCAAAACCCTGAAGGCCGACCAGTTCGATCAACTTCGCAATATGTGCGGCGTCGGGCCTGGCTCGGCCCAGTACCTCGAACGGCAGGCGGATGTTGTCCTCGACGCTGCGCCAGGGCAGAAGTGCGGCATCCTGAAAAGCGACACCCACGGCGCCGGAGCGACAGGCCGAGCGGGGCGTATCGGGTCCGATCTGGACCGATCCGGCATCTTCGGTTTCGAGCGCCAGGGCGAGTCGCAACAGCGTGGACTTGCCACATCCCGAAGGACCCAGTACAGCCGTGAACGAGCCTGCCGGGCAGTCAAGCGATAGATCGTCGATAACAGGCAGAGCTTTGCCCTTGATCGAAAAGGCCTTGGAGACGTTTGTGAAGGAAAGTGGAAGGCCCTGCATCGTAGATCAGGCGTCGACTTCTTCGAGCAACGTGGTGTCGAACATGTCGCGGTTTCCCTTGATGCCAATACGCGCGAGAGACGCGAGATTGGCCTCGATGTCGTCCTCGTCCATGGCGAAAACGCCGGCGGAGTGTTCCATCAGTGGTTTCTGCGCGCCATTGAAATAGATTTCATTCTCAATGGTTCGGCCGGTACCGGCAAACCAGGTGTCCTTGAACTTCGGCGGGTAAGCAGCGGTGTCGACAAAATTGGATTCCCAGCCCATGCGACTGGCTTTGAGCCAGGCCACCAGTTCGCTACGTTTGCTCCTGAGCGCTTCTTCGGTCACAACAACAGTGTCGTTGTAAGTCTTGTAGCCGAAATCGTAGAGAAGGAAACTGGCTGCTTTTTCGCCGGCCTGCTCGATCGTGTAGGGCACATTGGTCGTGAAATCGACAGACGCGTCAATCTCGCCCTTGAGCAACGGGGTCGGATCATAGGCGTACGGAATGATATTCACTTCGGATTTCTCGATGCCATTGATGGCCAGCATTGCATCCACGGAAATTACGTTGACCGGCGGTACGGCCAGAGTCTTGCCTCTCAGTTCCTCCGGCGAGTTGATCGGGGCCTTCGCAAGCGACACGATTCCGATGGGATTCTTCTGATATTGCGCACCGATGATTTTGAAAGGTGCGCCCTGTTCGGCAATGACCTTGATGGTGGTGTCCGGTGTGGTCAGAGCAAGGTCTGCCTTGCCCGCAATGATCGAGCTTTCCGGGATCACATCTGGTCCGCCCGAAAGGTAGTTGAGCTTCAGCCCCTCTGCTTCGTAAAGCCCGTTGTCCATTGCGACGAAATAGCCCGCGAATTCAGCGTCGTTGATCCATGCGGCCTGCATGGTCAATGAGTTGGCTGCAAAGACGCGGCCCGGCAACCCGGTCATGGCTGCAGAGGCGCCCAGAAACTGAATAAAGCGGCGGCGACTGGTCGTAAAACGCATTCTGTGTCCTTTTGTTTTCAGGAGGGGTGACTGGTCAGGCGTCAAGGCCTTGCATTTTTCGCAATTCCTTGAGGGGAGGGGTGTCGGCAATCTGTTCGGGTTCCAGGAGCTCCCAGTGTATTCCGCGGGGCCTGGTGCCGCGGTTATTACTGGCGTGGAATTGATCCGGAGTTGCGATGTAATCGACCAGTACATCAGTGGAACTGGGGTCGAGCTTGTCGGCTACGACCTGCACATCATGAACAATCGCGGTCACTGGCGTGCGATCGTCGACAAGATCCAGCTCGGTGAACATGCCCCATTCCATGTCGAAAAATCCGTGGCCCTTACCGAAGCGAACGCCATCCAGCGAGACTGCGGAAGCACCGGTGACCATGAAATCGAAGCGTCCGCGTTCAGCAATCTCAGCCATGCTGATAGGCCGGCCAAAATGCTCAAGCCCGTCGAGCCAGGCAGCGAACAATTCCTGGCCCTTGGGCACCATGCCGGGCTCGAGAAGCCAGAACCCCCGGTAGATGCCATAAGTCGAGATGACCATGCCCTTGCCCGCTTCGAGCATGCGCCGACGCAGGTCGACAAGGCAGTTGTCCGGAGTGATAAAGGCATAGTTGCCCGATTGGTAGAACGGCTGTGCAACGATGCGGTCGGTGGCCTTGTCCGAGCCTTCGAAATCGGGGATAACTTCAGCGAAGTTTTTGTGAAACCGGGAATCCGGCTTTGCAACGGGGTTTAGGCGGGACCAGATTTCTTCGCGGACGGTATTTGTTCTTGTCACGTTGTATTCCGTAGATTCAGATTGTCGTTTCTGAATCTACCGTTTCACATGTGTCGGGCCTTGTCACGCATTTTTTGCCCTACACAGGGTTTTCGCGGATTTCGCTGCCACTCAATGGCAAATGCTCATCCAGCGCTGGTCAGTTGTCCGGAGTTGTATTGACCGTCACGCGATGGATCTTGCCTGTGAATTTGCTGGTTGTGAGCGTGTAGTCGTCGGACACAGGTGTTTCGTGATCAACGCCGACCCCCGCGGTCTCATCTGCCGAGTATACATTCGGCTGGGTTTGGGCAATCTTGCCTGAGCCGACTGGCCTGCCGTCAAGACTCAATGTGACCGTACCGCCGCCACCATGTCCGCCGTCATAAGCAAAGTCCATCTTGACGGTCGACTTGCCATCCGGCAGCGGCGTATCGCCGGTGATCTTTGTCTTGTCGATGCCGAGGTAGTTGTAGGTGAACATCGGCACGCCGTCCATGACGTACAGGCTATAACCTCCGAAGCGGCCACCTTGCGCAAGGATCACACCGTTTGCGGACGTACCAACGGTCTCGATCTCGGCTTCGATCGTGTATGACGTGTTCTTGGTGTTGATAAAGTCATTCTCCAGCAACCCTGCCATGCCCTCGGAAAGCGTCAGCGACGTCCTGCCGAACATCAGGTCGGGTCGTTTTGCGACCTGGGGGTTGGCAAGTTCGATCAAACGGTCGTCAAGAGGCAATACATTGTATTTTTTCGCTTCTCCCAGAAACCGGCTCTGCAGCTCGGCCAGTTTCTCAGGATGACGGTCGGCGACGTCTGTTGCCATACTAAAGTCTTCTGCAACGTGGTAGAGCTCCCACTCGTCGTCTGCCAGGCTGTTCGTCGGCCTGCCCCAGGGTGGCACGTGGATCGTTCGTGCCATCCAGCCATCGTTGTAGAGCGCGCGGTTGCCGAACATTTCGAAGTATTGGATCGTGTGACGGTCGGCGGCCTTGGCATCACTGAAGCTGTAAAGCATGCTGACGCCCTCGATTGGACGCTGCGGAATGCCGTCCACAATCCTCGGTTGCGGAAGTCCGGCTGCTTCCAGGATCGTCGGCACGACGTCGATGACATGATGCCATTGTGTGCGTAACTCGCCCTTGGACTTGATGCCGTTGGGCCAGTGAACTGCCAGCCCCTGGCGAGTGCCGCCGTAGTCGGATGCGACCTGCTTGGTCCAGGCAAACGGGGAATCAAACGCGACCGCCCAGCCGGCTGCCATATGAGGATAAGTTTCGGGCCCACCCCAACGATCGTAGTACTGCAGCATGAACTCAACGTCGGAGCCTTTAGGTTCGGCGTTGAAATAGGTCATCTCGTTGTAAAGTCCGTTAGCCACGCCTTCTGCGCTGGTTCCGTTGTCACCAGCGATGTAGAAGATCAGCGTGTTTTCTATCTCGCCGATATCCTCAACAGCATCGATGAGGCGGCCAATCTCAGTGTCAGTCATATCGACGAAGGCTGCGAACACTTCGGCCTGGCGCGCGAACAGTTTTTTCTCGTCATCGCTCAGGGACTTCCAGTCCTTGATCCAGTCGGGCTTGGTCGCAAGTTTCGTATCCTTGGGGATTACGCCGCTCTTGAGTTGACGCTGGTAGATCTCGTTGCGTATTGCGTCCCAGCCTTTGTCAAATCGGCCTTTCTGCTTCTCAATGTATGACTGTGGTACGTGATGCGGCGCATGCACGGCGCCGGGGGCGAAGTAGACGAAGAAAGGTTTGTCCGGCGTAAGTGACTGCTGGAATTCAATCCACTCGATCGCCTTCGTCGTCATATCTGCGAGAAAATGATAATTCGGATCGTCCGGAGTTTCGACGCGGTTCTGGTTGTGATAGATCGTCGGGGTCCATTGGTTGGTCTCGCCGCCCATGAACCCGTAGAACTCGTCAAAACCCTGATGATTCGGCCATCGAGTCATCGGGCCCGACGGACTGATCTCCCAAACCGCTGTTTCGTGCCATTTGCCAAATGCACTTGTGCTGTAGCCGTTGTAACTCAACATTTTCCCGATCGATGCGACATCATCCGGCAACACCCCCGTGTAGCCGGGAAACGATGTAGCCAACTCGGTGATCTTGCCCATGGCGGCCGAGTGATGATTGCGGCCGGTCTTGAGTGCCTGGCGGGTTGGCGAGCAAAGTGCAGTCGAATGAAACTGGTTGTAAAAAATGCCGTCGGCTGCCAGGCGGTCGATTGTCGGCGTCGCCACCGGACCGCCGAAATGACTGGTACCGCCGAAGCCGAGGTCATCCACGAGTATGATGATGACGTTGGGCGCATCCTCAGGTGCCGAGACCTCGTACACTGCAGGGCTTTCGATTTCCCGCGCATCGAGTGCCGTGATCGGTGCCAGGCGTGGCGACTTGATCGGTAAGACTTCCCGGTCTTCGAAGGTGGCGGTGGGTGGCTTACTCCTGGTTGTCTCCTGCGCGCGGGTCATGCCGGGGAGAGCGGCTAGTGCGGCCAGCGAAATCAGGATGACCGCGGTTTTGCTCACGGGTAACATATCGAGACCTCCAGGACAGAGTATGATTAGTCAGCGATGGTACTGCATTTGTCATCGGCCGGACATAGGGTACTTTACGGACCCGCACTTTGTCGCTGTGGTATCTGGAGCTCGACTCAGAGCTGTTGTTCTTTGGCGATGCGGGCGGTACCGACCCGACCAAGCCGCCGCCAGGGTATCGAACGGTCAGTTTACTATTGCCTGGATAACTGGATTTTCGACCTCGACCCCGCACTGACGCAAAGTCCGTTTACCGATGTCGATCCGCTGGTGACGAAATCTCTGGCGCTATCGAAAGCGTAATTGCGGCAGGTGTATCGCTGCAGTTATCCATTGGCATCTACAGCAGACTGCAGGCGCGGCATTTTAGTGATCGGCCAATGATTATCGTTGGTCGGAATCGCCAGCCTAACTGATATCGACAAGCTCAATGTCGAATTTGAGAGTCTTGCCCGCAAGCGGGTGATTGCCGTCCACGGTAATCGTTTCGTCTTCGACGGCCGTTACAACGAGGTGTACGGGCTGTCCGTCCTGCCCCTGTGCCTGAAGTTGCATGCCGACGGCAGGTTGCATGTCCTCTGGCAATTGTTCGCGAGGCACGTCCTGTATCAGCTGTTCATGTCTTCGTCCGTAGGCATCGGCAGCTTCGATCGTGATCGATTTGCTATCGCCGACGGCCATGCCTTCGACCGCACTCGAAAATGCCGGCAGGACCTGGCCTGCACCGATCGAAAACTCCAGCGGATCTCTGCCCGCCGAACTGTCGAATTGAGTACCGTCTTGCAGTTTGCCCGTGTAATGGACACGTACAGTGTCGCCCGATTTAGCTTTGCTCATCATTTTCTCCATTGGATTTCGTGTTTGCGCGACCGTGCGCGTGAGCAGAAGACAGCGGCGAATGCCGGCGAGATGAGCTTCTGAAAGCGGGGCGCGAAGACTGAGGTTTTGAGGTGAGACCGAACCTTAACAAATTTTAGAGTATTTCTGCACGGCGATTCGCAATTCGGTCAAGTCGCGGATATGGCTCCGATAGTGCCGCCGGTTACCGGAAGTGCAGGCGACACTTCGTGATACGATTACGGTCGCGAACTGGCGAGGAATGGATTCAATGAGGCAGAACCTGTTGCTGCTGGCGACCCTTGCGCTTCTTATGCCAGGCGCGGTGGATGCCGGACCACGCGAGCACCTGTTCGAGGACCAGCGACTGTGTGATACCTCGCAGGTATTCTGTTTCCGCGGTTCAATGACGTATTTTTCCAACCCGCGCGTTCTGCACCTGCGCGCACGGGTGCAGAAAGCGCCGGGTCCGGGGTTGCTGAGGATTGGTTTGACGGGCACTAATAATCTCGGTCAACGGCATTTCGCGCCGTTCGAAGTGCGAGTGCACGGCAATATCAGCGAGATTATCAATCACAAGATGATTCCGGATTATCCGGATGTCGAGAGCTGGGTCGTCGATCGGGTTGAGTTTGTCGGGCAGTCAGAACTCGGCGCGAAATAGCGTTGCGGGTTTGGTCTGGTCGGTCGGCAGATCGTAGAGGAAGTCATTCTCGCGTCGCATGCGCTGCTCAGCCTGGGCGCTGTAGCCCCACTTGATGCGTGATTCCGGGTTGTCCAGGTCGGGGTCGGCCTGCCGCCACGCAACTTCTTCTATCTCCCGCTCGCGCAAACGGGTTTCCTCGTTGACCTTTTTCATGTGCTCCGCCAGGCGATCCATCTCCATTTCGTAGGCCGTGCGGCCGCCAGGACCTACAGTCACCGTGATCTCGTCCATGACGCGGCTCTCGAAAAGCGCCTCGGGCACCTCGCCGGGTGTCGCTTCATCAGGTGTCGCTGCGGCGTCAACTGCTTCGGGCTCATTGCTCTCGGCATCGTCCTGTGCCGCCGCAAGCATCGACGCCGACAGCCAAATTCCCGCCGCCAAAGAAGTGAAGAGCAGGCGCAATTTCATCAGTCCTTTACTTCCTGCTTCCAGTCCCGCGTCTCGAACCAATACTCACGGGTCGCATTGAGCCAGCGATCAGCACTGCGCGCTGTCACCCAGGCATTCAGGAAGTTCAGCAGTTCCTGCTCACCCTTCGACACCGCCAGTGCCTCAGCCCAACCAACAATAGGGTCGTTCATTGGCAAGTCGACAGTAT
>JAUIDP010000119.1 GCA_030429005.1 Gammaproteobacteria bacterium
GTAGTCGCGCTCTCGCTCCAGTTCCTTCAGCCGCAGGCGTTTCTCGGACATCTGCACCTCGGCCGACTGCAGCTCGCCGGTGATGCGGTCGCGGCTGCTGGCACTGCGGTCCATGCTCTCTTTGAGATCGTTGATGCGTGCGCGCACCTCTTCGAGTTCCTGCTCCTTGATCTTGGTCAGGTCTTCTTCCTGGGCGAATGCCAGCCCGGGCAGGAACGCCAGGAACGACAATATGACTATTAGAGGCCGCTGCATGGTCGGCAGTTTGGTATAATGCGCGCTTTGCCACAACCCGGTCGCCAGCCCTGGCGCACGCAACAAGGAACCATGGACCAAATACTGGAATTCACCGGCAATAACACGGTGCTGGTGGTGCTGCTCCTGATCAGCTTTTTTGTGCTGGTCTTCAGCGAACTCCGGCGCAAGGCAGCCGGCATGGTCGCCGTCGACCCGACGGCAGCCGTTGCACTGATCAACAACGACGGCGTCGTCGTCGACCTGCGCGGCAAGGAAGCGTTTGACCGCGGCCACATCGTCAACGCGAAAAACATCCCGTTTGACGAACTGGACGCCGGCAAGGCACGGCTGGAGCAGTTCAAGAACAAGCCCGTCGTTGCCGTATGCGATGCCGGCATGACATCGACCCGTGCGGTTGCGGCGCTGCGTGAGTCCGGTTTCGTGTCTGCCTATACTTTGAAAGGCGGCATGAATTCCTGGACCCAGGCAGGTTTGCCGGTCGTCACCGGCAAGCGCACGGGCGGCAGGAAATCGAAAGGGCAGAAGTCCGGCGGCAAGAAAAAAGACGACAAGTAATTTTCACACTTTGGAACACTAGGAAACAGTAATGGCAGAAGAACAGGCTGCGGCAGAGAAGCGAATCTCTGTTGCCAAGATTTACACAAAAGATTTTTCGTTTGAGTCGCCCCAGGCGCCGGGCGTTTTCCAGGCCGAGAACTGGTCGCCGAAAACGGACCTGAACCTGCGCAGCGGTCACTCCGCGTTGAACGGGAACCTCTACGAGGTCGTCCTGACGATTACCGTCAACGCCCAGGACAACGACAAGACGGTTTTCCTCGTCGAGTTGCAGCAGGCAGGCCTGTTCGAGCTGACCGGCTATGACGACGCCGAACGTCACGCCATCCTCGGCAGCTACTGCCCGAGCATCCTGTTTCCGTATGCGCGCGAGTCGATTGCCAACAGCGTACAAAAGGGCGGTTTTCCGGAGTTCGTGCTCCAGCCCATTAACTTCGATGCGCTGTATGCGCAATCGCAGCAACAGGCTGCCGAGTCAGCCGCAAGCACAGCGGAGACGCACTGATAGGTAAGCCGCTCGCACAGGCTGTCGTCGGTGCCGGTTCCTGGGGAACCGCGCTGGCGCTGCAGTTTGCGCAGAGCGGCCGGGAAGTGCGCCTGTGGGGGCGCGACGAGCAGCAACTGGCGCAGATGGCGGCGGACGGCTGCAACTCGCGCTACCTGCCGGGCGCCCGGTTTCCCGACAACCTGCGGGCCGTAACCAGCCTCGAGGAGTGCCTCGATGGCGTTCGCGACATCCTGGTCGCCGTGCCCAGCCACGGCCTGCGCGAAACTCTGACCGCCATTCGGCCCTACCTCACCGACCAGTCCCGGGTCTGCTGGGCAACCAAGGGTTTTGAACTGCACACCGGCAAGCTGCCGCACCAGGTAGCGGCCGAGGTGCTGGGTGCCGAGCGACCGGTCGCGGTGCTGTCCGGGCCCACGTTTGCCAAGGAGGTTGGCGAACAGCTGCCCACCGCGATGACGATTGCGGCAAACGACGATGAATTCGCCGCGGATCTCGCAAAGTCCCTGTCCGGCGACAACTTCCGTGCTTACACGTCCAACGACATGATCGGCGTAGAGGTGGGCGGTGCCGTCAAGAACGTGCTCGCCATCGGCGCCGGCATGAGCGACGGTCTCGGCTTCGGTGCCAACTCGCGTATTGCAATGATCACCCGCGGACTGGTCGAAATGACCCGGCTCGGGGTTGCGCTGGGCGCCAAACGCGAGACCTTCATGGGGCTGGCCGGCATGGGCGACCTCGTGCTGACCTGCACCGACAACCTGTCGCGCAACCGCCGCATGGGGCTGGCGCTGGCCAGCGGCAAGACGGTGCAACAGGCGCAGGACGAGATCCGCCAGGTCGTCGAAGGCGTTATGGCGGCCGAGGCCGTCAAGGAAGTCGCAGAGGAGCTCGGCATCGAGATGCCGATCTGCCACCAGATCTACCGCATCCTGTACGAAGGCGCAAAACCGCAGGAGGCTGTCGGCGCATTGATGGGCCGACAACTGACGTCGGAAAGTTAATCCTGCCGGATTGCAATATTCGGGAATTCTCCTAAGCTTTAACAATCGTAAAAAAGAAGCAGGAGATTCGTCATGCACAGACGTCAATTCTGCCGTACAGCGCTGGCAGCCAGCGTTGCCGCGGCCATCCCGTTGCTGCCGGGCTGCGATCGAAAAGCACCCGTCGCCACCGAAGCCGACACCAGCATTCGCGGTGTTTCGCTGGACGGCGCCGAGATCGAGCTCGAGAAGGCGGCTATCAGGGAACTGGGCGACAGCATGACCGGTCCGGTTTTGTTATCGGGGCACCCGGAGTACGACACTGCACGCATGGTCTGGAACGGTATGCACGACCGTCGGCCTGCGCTGATCGCGCGCTGCATGGATACCAACGACGTCAGCAATGCCGTCAACTTCGCCAGCGAACGCGGCCTGTTGACCGCCGTGCGCGGCGGCGGGCACAGCTGGCCGGGCAAATCTGTCTGTGACGACGGCATCGTTATCGACCTGTCGCTGATGAACACCGTGGCTATCGATGCGGACGCCAGGCGCGCGCGGGCCAGGGGCGGCGCCTTGCTGAACGCGCTCGACACCGCGGCACTGGAACACGGCCTCGTCACGACAGCAGGCGTGGTTTCCCATACCGGCGTCGGCGGCTTCACGCTGGGCGGCGGCATGGGCCGCCTGAATCGCAAGTACGGCCTGGCCGTTGACAACCTGCGCTCGGCGGAAATCGTCACCGCTGATGGCAAGGCACGGCGCATCAGCGCCGACGAGGACGCCGACCTGTTCTGGGCCCTGCGCGGCGGCGGCGGCAACTTCGGTGTCGTCACGGAATTCGAATTCGAGTTACACCCGTTCGAGCGCAACGTCCTCTCCGGCATGGCCGTCTGGCCATTGTCCGATGCGCGCGACGTGCTCGAGTTCTACGGCGAGTGGTACAGCGGCCTGTCGGATGAGCTGTATGTCGGGCCAATGATGGTGACACTGCCGGAAGGCGACAGCGTCATCATCATGGAAGTGGTCTACAACGGTGATCCGGCCGTGGGCGAAAAGGAGATCGAGCCGCTGCTCAAGGTCGGCACGCCGATCG
>JAUIDP010000053.1 GCA_030429005.1 Gammaproteobacteria bacterium
CGGCGACAAGGAGCAAGCAGCATGAGCATTACAACGACTGTCGCTGTCATCGCCGCCATGGTTGGCAGTGCACTGATTGGCGGAATCTTCTTTGCTTTCTCGAACTTCATCATGAAAGCGTTGGCACGGGGATCATCGACGGAGGGGGTTGCGGCCATGCAGTCCATCAACGTCACGGTACTCAACCGCTGGTTCCTGGCAGCGTTCTCGGGCACGGCTTTGATCTGCCTGGTGTTGGCCGGAGTCGCGATTGCCAACTGGACACTGGCCGCGTCACCCTACCTGCTCGGTGGTGCCGTCGCCTACGTCGCTGGCACGTGGCTGGTGACCGTGGTCGGCAATGTTCCGTTGAACAACGAACTGGCCGGGGTAGAACCCGGCCAGCCGCAGGCGGCCGAGGTTTGGGAGCGCTATCTCGACCGCTGGACCAGGTTGAACACCAAACGGGCCGGGTCGGCAGTCTGTGCCGCAGTACTGTTCAGCATCGGGCTGGTTATTGCGGCATAGGCAGTGGCAACATTGTCGACTGGTCGTTGTCCGGGAGCATCACGAATATGCCTTTGAAGCAATCCGACCGGTTCCCGGTTTACCCGACAGGAGCTGTGATCCACCTGATTGTACTGCTGTTGGTAACGCTATTGATGCTGCAGGCCGGTTTCGCTGCAACCGCTACAAATCCGGACCTGTCGGCTGCGGAGTCGCGCCTTGACGAGTCCTTCAATGGTGTCATCGAGGCGAGCAAAGCCCAAGATCGGATCTACCAGCGTGCGTTCGGCATGGCGGACTTTGCCGCGCAACAACCAAACACGCCGCAAATGCGGTTTCGTATCGGGTCGATCACGAAGACGTTTACTGCAGCAATTGTCGTGCAGCTCGCGGAGGCAGGTGATCTCTCGCTCGACGATCCGGTTGGGAAGTTCATCACCGGCATCCCGAACGGCGACAGGATCACGCTGTTTGATCTCGTCGAACATCGCTCCGGGCTGCGGGATTTCTCGCAGGACGACTGGAAAGTTCTTCTGCTCAGCGAAAGCCCGCTGACCCGGAGCGACATTCTGCAACGGATCGCGGACAAGAAGCCCAGGCGCGAGCCCGGCGAGAAATTCGAATACAACAACGCCGGCTACCTGCTGCTCGGGTTCGTCGTCGAGGATGTCACGCAGAAATCGTTGGCGAGCGCATTCGAGGTGATGTTGCTCGAGCCGCTGGGTCTCGCAGACACAGGGGTCAAGGCCCGGGATGGCGAAATCGAGAATCTCAGTACGGGCCACGACAGGAAACTCCGCGAAGATCCTGCTGACTACGACTACTCGACAATCCTCGCCGCCGGGGGGCTGTACAGCACTGCCTCTGACCTGCTGCGCTGGTGCGAGCAGCAGTCCGTCAACCCGGAGCGTCTCGGCTGGCGTCGCGGTGAGCGCTTCGGCCGCGAGGCAGCCTGGCATCCCGGCAACATCAACGACTACTCGGCCCTGCTCGTACAGTTCCCGGAAGTTGAGGGTTGCTATGCCGTGGTTTCGAATGTCGGTCGCTCAAGGCCGCCGAAAGACATGCTGCGAACAATTCCGGATGCGCTGTTTGGCAAGGAGGAGTAGTCCGGGGCAGGACTGTGCGACAATCCCGGGCATGACGAGTAGAGCCCTGTTTATTTCCCTGTTGCTGCCGGCGCTGGCGGCTTGCGGCAATGGCATAGAAGAGTATGAGGTCACTGCGGAAGCAGTCGAACAGTTTCACGCGCAGGCCGAAGAGCTGGCGGCCCGCGACGACGCGAATGCCCCACTGGCTTTCTCCGTACTTGCGAGCAACCAGATCGATGTCCCGCCGGGTGTGCAGGTATGGAATCCGGACGTAACCTTGCGAACGGTCGGCATCAAAAATGCTGATTTGATTGCACTGATCGACGACCGGGTACCATCGCAGGAGTACCGCTCCTCATTTGCGGCAAACCAGGAACCGTTTGCGAACGCGACCGAGCAGTACGTGCACTTCGTCAGCGAGCTTCTCGCATTGCGGGAATCGCGGGAGTCCGTGTTGCTGACCGTCTATCCCCAGTACAAGACGATTGCGGAACGTGAAGAGCATGGCCGGCTGCACGCAAAAGAGCCGACGCTGATCCGCCTGGTTTTCCGGTAAGCGCATCAGCGATGCGACAGCGCCCCGGAAATCAGGCTAACGATAACGAATACAGGCATTCGGCTCGCAGTGATCCGGGAGCCCCGGCAAGTTTATGAGTACTCCCATCAAAGCCAGCGACACGCTGCACTCCATCAAGTACGAAATCCGCGGCCAACTCGCGAACCGGGCGCATGAGCTCGAGAAGCAGGGCTACGAGATCATTTCGCTGAACATCGGCAATCCCGGATTGTTCGGATTTCGCACACCCGAAACGATGCGTCTCGCGATTATTGAGAATCTCGCTCACGCAGAAGCATACAGCCACCAGAAAGGCATTTTTCCGGCTCGCGAAGCTGTCGTATTGCAGCAGCAGGACCGCGGTGTCATGGGCATCAGTGTCGACGAAGTTTTCATCGGCAACGGCGTCAGCGAACTGATCGACGTATCGTTGCGTGCATTGCTGAACAACGGTGACGAAGTACTGGTGCCGTGCCCGGACTATCCGCTGTGGTCTGCATCCGTTGCGTTGAATGGCGGCAAGGTGCGCTATTACGACTGCAAGGCTGAGGACGGATTTTCGCCGGACCCGGGCCAGATCGAGTCGCTGATCAATGCGAAGACCCGGGCAATTGTCATCATCAACCCGAACAACCCGACCGGCGCGGTCTACAGCGAGGAAACGCTGCGGGCGATTGCTGCGCTTGCCGAGCGGCACGGGCTGGTTGTCCTGTCCGATGAGATTTACGACCGGATCGTCTACGACGACGCAAAGTTTGTACCGATGGCGACGCTGGTCGAAGACACCGTGTGCCTGACGTTCTCCGGGCTGTCGAAAGTCTACCGGGCCTGTGGCTACCGGGTTGGCTGGTGTGTTTTCTCCGGTGACCTGGAGCGCGCCGACGACTTGTTGCATGGCATGGAGCTGCTGGCTTCCCTGCGTCTTTGCAGCAATGTGCCGGGACAGTCGGCCGTGCAGACGGCGCTCGGTGGTTTCCAGAGCATCGAAGGACTCGTCTCGCCAGGCGGGCGCCTGTACAAGTCACGCCAGACGATCATCGACCGCGTGGACGCATCCGACTACCTCACTGTGCAGGCACCGGCGGGCGCGATCTACGCATTCATCAGGCTCGACGAGAAACTTGCGAAAACACTGGACGACCAATCGTTCGCGCAGCGCCTGCTCGAGGAGGAACATGTGCTGGTTGCACCGGGCAGCAGCTTCAACACGCCGTACAGCGATCACTTTCGCATTACGACGCTGCCCGACCCGGATACTCTGAACATGGTGTTTGATCGGATCGAGTGGATGCTGGATAAGGGTGCCTGACACCAGGCACTACCGGGCCACCGGCTGATACCAGACCGGGCTGGAATACGCCCGGTCGCGAATCAACTTTGGCACCTTCCCTTCGAATTCTGCATCAAGTCGTTCGGCTTCCAGCGTCGACCAGCGCTTGCGCTCCACCTCGAGTACGCGCAGGTAATAGAAGGCCGGTAGTCGTGCGTCGAAATCCGGGTCGCGCCAGAAGCCGGAGAACTCGGCTGCCGCATCTGCCGTTGCGAGGTCGTAGATCTTTTCCTGCGTATTTCCGCTGGCATCGACCCAGCCCTTGATGACCTGCACGATCGAGAGATCGACGCCGTCCGGATCCTTGCCGGCGCGGTAGACGATAGTTGGTACTGCTTCGCCGGGCCACCCTGTGAGTGCACCACCCATCGGTACACCGTTGGCATAACCGTGCAGGGCAAACCCGGTCCGCCCGGCGTCTTCCGGCTCGAAGTTCCAGCCGGCGAAAAACTGCAGGCGAATGCGCGAGCCGGTGGTCGCGTAGACTTCGCGTCGTTGCAGCGCGTCGAACAGTGCGGCCCGCGAGTTTTCCTGCGCCCACACGGCCGCATAGCCGGAGGAGACCATTTCGTAGGCCCAGATGTCGTAGGCCTTGCCGTTCTTGCCCTCGGCGATTGGTTTATGGGTCAGGCGCAGCATGCCGGGCTCGTATACCGAAAACTTGCCCCAAAAGTTGTCCTCGGCCACGGCGGCGAAACCGGTGTGCGCATCGGAGCTGCCAACCACGCCGAACTCGAATGGATTGACCCCGGTCTCGCTGCCCAGTTGCAAACCGCTCAGCAGCGCAGAGCGGGCGTATTCAAACTTCAGCATCTGCTCCTGTTTTGCCACGGTCGACGTCAGGTTGCCGTGGTCCCAGGTGCCAAAATCCGCGAAGCGGTCGTCGGGCGACAGAAGCGGATGGGTCTCGCCATCGCCCTTGATCTGCGTAACCTCGTACACGGGTTCCCAGCGCCGGCGTTTCTCCGCGTAGTCACGATCGATCGCTTTGCCGGAAAAGTCCGTCGTCGCAAACATCTCGCCATTGCTGAGGTTGCCGTTGTGTGGGATGGCCAGCACCTTGCCGCCGGTTTTCGACTCGTAGTTCGCCATGAACGCCCAGAGGCCTTCAGGGTCTTCACTGTCAAATGCCGAGAACGGCTCAATCCTGCTCGTTGTTTCCGCGCCGTCGCGGAACAGGACCACGCGGTGCAGGTTGTCGCCGCCCGGCATCGATGTCCACTCATAGCCGATCAACGCCGTAAACCGGCCGGGCTCGTTGTATCTTTCGGCTGCCGCGATCATTCGCTCCCAGGCCGAGCGCAGGAACACGCTGTTGTCGATGCGGGGCTGGTTCGTCTCGATGTCCTGCAGCACCTCGAACATCGCCTGCCAGTTTTCGTCACTGTCCTCGCTGTCGATCAGGTCAGCCCAGCGACGTGCATCATCGTTGCGCATGAGCTGCGGGTCGCGGCTGCGAATTTGTGGCATCAGGCCCAGGTACTCGGCATGGTCGGCGACCAGCAGGAAGTCCAGCGGTCGTGCAAGCCGCGCGAGCTGGCCGTTGTGGGCCCGGATGGCCTGGCCACTGGCGAAACGGTAGGCCTCTTCCGGGCCAATCAGCACATTGCCGTTCATCGATGCATCCGGCGAGTACGACGTATGCAGGTGCAGGTCACCCCAGAACAATGCGGTTTGTGGCGTGTCGGCGCCATCGGCGCAGGCCAGCCCTGCGGCAAGCGCGAGCAGCAGCCAGCCAACGAAACGGCGTATCGGGATGCGGCAAAAACACATCACAGTAATCTAGGTTTGACGCTGCCCGCGGCGTGTCCTTTCGGCGCCACGTTTGACACTTTTGGCGCCAGCACGTTCTATTTCGGGTCGATAAGCGTCACGCTAGTCATCTTCAATTCCCGGGGTTTCGTGAGACGGATGCCGAGTACGCTGAGAAACGTCAGGCTGGATGACAAGTACGAGCTCGCCTCGGGCACCCTCTATACCAGTGGTGCGCAGGCACTGGCGCGCCTGCCGATGCTGCAGCACGAGCTCGACCAGGCCGCCGGCCTGAACACAGCCGGCTTCATTTCCGGCTACCGGGGCTCGCCGCTGGGACATCTCGACATGACCCTGTGGCGGGTCAAAGACCAGCTGGCCGCGCACAACGTCGTCTTCCAGCCGGGTATCAACGAAGACCTGGCAGCTACCGCGGTAGCCGGTACCCAGCAGTTGTCACTGTTGCCCGAGACGAATTACGACGGTGTTTATGCGATGTGGTACGGCAAGGGACCGGGTGTCGATCGCAGCATGGACGCCTTCAAACACGGAAATTTTGCCGGCGCACACCCGAACGGCGGCGTGTTGCTGGTCTACGGTGATGACCATCCGGGCAAGTCATCGACGGTGAGCCACCAGAGTGAACAGGCCCTCGCCGCGCAACTGATCCCGTCTCTGTACCCGGCATCCGCGCGCGAGTTCTTCCGTTTCGGCCTGCTTGGTTGGGCCATGTCACGCTACAGCGGCGCCTGGGTTGGTCTGAAAACCGTCAATGAGTCGGTCGAGCAGACGGCCACGTGTACGTTGCGGCCGGAGCAGTTTGCTTTCGAAACCCCACCGCTGGATGACAAGCAGGTGCACAACGTGGGCAGTCTTGCCAACCGGCTCGAAAACGAACGTATCGCACTCGAAGACCGCCTGTCACGGGTGCAGGCATTTGTCAGGGCGAACCGGGTTGACGAAGTCGCGCTGGACGCTGGCGAACGTCGCTTTGGCATCGTCACCAGCGGCAAGAGCTACATGGACGTTCGGCAGGCGCTGGACCTGCTCTGCGTTCGTGACGACGAAGTCGAGCGCTACGGGCTGTCCGTCTACAAAGTGGGTTGTATCTGGCCCCTGGAGCCGCAAGGTGCACGTGCGTTCGCAAATGGCCTGGACGAGCTGCTGGTCGTTGAGGAAAAGAAACCTTTCCTCGAACAACAGCTCGCAACATTGCTCATCAACGATACATCGAGACCGGCCCTTTCCGGCAAGCTCGCAGCCGATGGTACGCACCTTTTCTCGTCGGTCGCGCCGCTGCAGCCGCGAGATATCGCGCTGGCGCTGGTCGCAAGGCTGGAGGCCCTGGGGCTCGCGGATGCAGAACTGCTGGCGCGCGCCGATACATTGCGATCGCGTGCGACCGGGCTTGCCGTGGCCGGCCAGGCGCGTACTCCGTTTTTCTGTTCCGGCTGTCCGCACAACCGCTCGACGCGGATTCCGGAAGGTAGCCACGCTATGGTCGGTACCGGTTGCGCAACGATGGAAGTCTTTTTCCGGCCCGAGCGCATCGTGCCGGCGCAGATGGGTGGCGAAGGCGCCAACTGGATAGGCCTCGCGCCATTCACGAAGTCACCGCACATCTTCCAGAACATGGGCGATGGTACGTTCTTCCATTCCGGCCTGATGTCCATTCGCGCTGCGGTTGCGTCCGGGGTCAACATCACGTTCAAGATACTTTATAACGACGCCGTGGCAATGACCGGCGGTCAGCAGGTCGACGGGCCGTTGTCACCCGAGGACATGGCAGCACAATTGCTCGCAGAGGGTGTGCGGCGCTGCGTCGTCGTCGCCGAGGATCCGCAGCGCTACCGGCGAACTGCCCGTTTGCCGGCTGGCGTGGATGTATTTCATCGCGACGAACTGGACCGCGTGCAGCGCGAAATGCGCGAGCTCGAGGGTTGCACCGTCATCATCTACGAACAGACCTGCGCAGCGGAAAAACGTCGTCGCAGGAAACGCGGCCAGATGGACGATCCGGACCAGCGCATGTTTATCTATGACCCGGTCTGTGAGGGTTGCGGCGACTGCTCGCGCCAGTCCAACTGCGTTTCGGTCCAGCCGCTCGATACCGCTTTCGGCACCAAGCGCAGGATCGACCAGTTCAGCTGCAACAAGGATTACAGCTGCAACCATGGTTTCTGCCCGTCTTTCATCACGGTGCGTGGCGGCCGGCCGAAGAAAGGGGAGTCGTTGCTCGACGATGTTGCGCTCGACGACATTCCTGTCCCTGCGGTAGCCGTCGCTGACGACCGCAGTTTCAATGTCATGGTCGCGGGCATCGGCGGCACCGGTGTTGTGACCGTCGCAGCCGTGCTGGGCATGGCAGCTCACCTGGAGCGCCGCGCGTGTTCAGTATTCGATATGACCGGTCTCGCGCAAAAGAATGGAGCCGTCTACAGCCACCTGAAAGTGGCGGACAACGAGACGGATATCCTGACGGCTGCCGTAGCCGATTCGGCGGCGGATCTCGTACTTGGTTTCGACCTGGTCGCGGCGACGAGCGCTGAGTCGTACCGGACAATCGATCCGGCATTGACACGGTTTGTCGGTGACAGCGGTGTCGCACCACTGCCGACGTTCCAGGTCAATCCGGATGCAATCGTCGACGAGCCGGCATTGCTGGCTAAAATCGTCGCTGATATCGGTGCGGATCGCGTGCACACGATCGATGCGCGCCAACTGGCCAGCAAGATCTGCGGTGACTCGATCATGAGCAATTTCCTGTTGCTCGGTTTCGCTGCGCAGCTCGGCGCCCTGCCGGTTTCGGTCGCCGCACTCAAGCGAGCGATCGAACTGAATGGTGTCGCGGTCGCAAGCAATGTCGCTGCGCTGGACGTCGGCCGGCTGGCTGCACATGACCCGGCAGCCATCGAACGCCTGATCGCGGCTGTACCGCAATCGGGAACGCAACTGCCGGCAACGCTGGACGAGATCATCGACCATCGTGCCGCACACCTGGCGGACTACCAGGATAGAGACTATGCGAATCGCTACCGGCAGGCAGTGACCGCGATTGCTGCTGCCGAATCGCGATTGGCCCCCGGCCAGACGGCGTTGCAGGAAGCTGTTGCAATCAACTATGCGAAGCTGCTGGCGTACAAGGACGAATACGAAATCGCCCGCCTGTATTCGAGCGACGACTTTGTCGAGCGGGTCCAGGCCGAGTTCGACGGGGACTACCGGCTGGCATTCAACTTCGCGCCACCGTTACTGGCGCGGCCGGACCCGCTGACCGGCCGGCCGCGCAAGACGGAGTTCGGTCCGTGGGTGCGGCCGGTTCTGCGGGTACTGGCGTCACTGCGCGGCCTTCGCGGCGGTGCTGCCGATATCTTTGGCTACACCGCCGAGCGGCGCCTGGAGCGGCAGCTGATTGCCGACTACGAAGCCTGGATGCGCGCGGTCATTGACCACACCACACCGGAGCGCTACGGGCTGGCCATTGAGCTATTGCAACTGCCGGATGCCATTCGCGGATTCGGCCCGCTG
This sequence comes from Gammaproteobacteria bacterium, assembly GCA_030429005.1. Taxonomy (GTDB): domain Bacteria; phylum Pseudomonadota; class Gammaproteobacteria; order Steroidobacterales; family Woeseiaceae; genus UBA1847. The sequence goes on from JAUIDP010000053.1 coordinate 8,744, forward strand.
AAGATCGACAGCGCGAAAGCGGCGCAGCTCGAAGCGCAGCGCCTGCGCGGTGCACTCCTCGCATAAACAGACATTCTGTGCCAAATTACATCCTTAAGGTGCCAAACGGCGTACCTGCGCAGTGCCGGAGCACCAATCTGGTGCCACTTCAGGCTAAGTTTGATGGCGCTATTCCAGTCCGGAGGGGGGCAGGCAATGGGGGAAATGAGCGGCTACGTCATGACCGGCAGCTGGGTTGCGCCGCTGGTCAGGGCGATTGAAACCTACGGTATCAGCGCCAGCCAGCTACTGGCAGAAGAGGTTGGCGACGAAGAAATCGAACATGTCGTGCACACGCAATTCGGCTACGACGCCATTTCACGGCTTTGGCGCCGCGCTGCGATGCTCACACGGGATCCCGCCATCGGCATAGTTGCGGCGCAACATATCGGCCCCAGCTCGTTCGGCCCGTTGTCTTTCGCCATGTATTCCAGCCGCAACGCAGTCACCGCGTTGAAAACCTACGCCACTTACAGCCAGTTTGGCACCAACGTCGCAGTCTGGTGGTTTCATGAAACAGACGAGTATGTCGAGTTGACGCGCTATGGACGCTCGGGAACCGGTGCCGAGGAAATGAAAGATGCAGTACCGGCAGCGATTCTCAACATGTGCCAGAGTCTCGGCAACCCGAGCCTGCGACCGGATCGGCTGGTGCTCAGCCGCAGCAAACCGGTGGACACCAGCAAGTGGCGTGCGTTCTTCGGTGTCGAGCCGACGTTCCAGAAAGGTGGCCGGACGTACCTGCGCTTTCCGCGGGAGGCTGCATTGCGGACGTGCCCCTCCTACGAACCGGAATTGTACGAATTATCGATGTCGTTGCTGGAGCGCAAAATCAAGGAATTGCGCGACGCTTCGTTTGTCGGGCTGGTGCGCGCGCAGATCATCAAAGCGATCGAGTTGCGCGATGTGCACATCGATCACATTGCCGCCGAACTGGGCCTCAGTCGCCGGACGTTGCAACGGCGCTTGCTGGCTGAAGGTGATTGCACCTTTGGCGACCTGTATCGCAGCATGCGCAGCAGTATGGCCAAGCGCTACCTGGCGGACTCGGAAAAACAGATTGGCGAGATCAGCGAGATACTCTGCTACTCGAGTGTTTCCAGTTTTTGCCGTGGCTTTCGCGCACATGCCGGCATGACACCGCTGGCGTATCGGCGCCGCGAGCGCGCAGCCAACTAGCTGCTGCGGAACCTAGACCAGGCCGCCGTTGACCGACAGCACGGCGCCGTTGACAAAGCTGGCCCTGTCGCTGACCAGGTAGGCGACGGCATCCGCCACCTCCTGCGGTTCGGCAAGACGCCCCATCGGGATCATCTGCTTCACCTCCTCGATCTGTTCCTCGGTGTTCGACTCGATGACCAGGTCGGTGAGAGCAAGTCCCGGCGCGACGACGTTGACTCGAATCCCCGAACCGGCCAGCTCCTTGACAAGAATGGCGGACAACCTTTCCACCGCGCCCTTGGTGGCGGCGTAAGGTCCGGCGCCCGGGGCATCGAGCTTGACCGTTGACGAACTGATCGAAACGATGCGCCCGCCGGATCGCATGCGCCTCGCCGCCTGCTGCAGTGCGAGAAAAGTCCCGCGCACGTTCACGGCAAGCATCCGGTCGAAGTCATTGACATCGTAGTCGCGAATCGGTGCTCGCGCCGGTGAGACTCCGGCGTTATTGACCAGCACGTCGACGCCGCCCATTTCGGCACAGACGCGCTCGAAAAGTGACGCAACATCCTGCGGGTTCGAGATGTCGGCATGATATGCACGAGCAACACCGCCATCCGCCGTGATCTCCCGGACCAGGCTGTCCGCTGCGTCGCTGCTCTGGCTGTAATTGACGGCGATGGCATAGCCGTCCTGGTGCAAACGCCAGGCCGTGGCGCGACCCAGCCCGCGCCCCGCCCCGGTGACCAGTGCAGTTTCCCTTTGCATCAGCGTGATGACACCTTGACGATGGCGTCGTCACTGTCCCGCAGTCCCGGTTTCAGGTCGAGGCCCAGGCCCGGTGTGTCGTCGACAGAAATCATTCCACTGTCGACCACCGGCAGGCGGGTCATGACGTCGCAATACCAGCCGGTATACTGCGCCCGCACCGACTCCTGGATGCATGCGTTTGGCGCGTTCAGCGACAGGTGAACCGATGCGGCCCAGACAACCGGGCCGGTGCAATCGTGCGGCGCGACCGGCAGCGAGTAGCTTTCTGCCATCGTCGCGATTTTCTTGGCCTCGGTCAGACCGCCACACCAGCCGATGTCCGGCATGACGAAATCAACACCGCGCAGGTCCATCAGGTCGCGAAAGCCCCAGCGTGTTGCCAGCGTCTCGCTGGCACAGACGGGAATCGCGGAACGGTTGCGGAAATCGGCGAGGTTGTCGAGGCAGTCGGACTTGATCGGATCCTCGATCCAGAAAGGTTCGTAAGGCTCGAGCGCGCGGCTGATACGCAGCGCCGTTGGCAGGTTCCAGAGCGAATGACACTCGACCATGATGTCCATGCGATCGCCGACTGCAGTGCGGATTTTCTCGAAGGGCTCCAGCGCCGTCGCGAGTTCGGCGGCGCTGATCTCAAGACCGCCACTGCGCTCCGCTGCAACGTCGAACGGCCAGATCTTCATCGCCGAGATGCCTTCCGACAGCAGGCTTTCCGCCAGCTCGTCGGCATGGTGCAGGAAGGCTTCCAGGTCCTCATAAGGCCCTGGCGGATCGTCCTTGTCCAGTCCCCAGTTGGACGACTTCTGGCCCTCCTTGCTGCGAATATAGCTATAGCCGGCACAGGTATTGTAGGTACGGATGGCGTCTCTCGAGCGGCCGCCGAGGACGTCATACACCGGTTGCCCCGTGATGCGTCCCCAGAGATCGGTCAATGCGATATCGACGGCTGACAACGCACGCATCTCCGCGCCCGTGTGCCGGAACCCGAGGTAGCCGTACAGGTTCTTCCAGTGTGCGTCGCGGTCAGCTGCGCGCTTGCCGAGCAGGTAAGGTGCCAGCGTATTGTGAACATGTGCCTCGACCGCTTCCGGCCAGAGGAAGCTTTCGCCCAGCCCGTGTTCGCCAGAGTCCGTTCTGACCGTGACCCAGATCAGGTTCGGGTAGCGCTCAAGCCGCAGTGTTTCTATTTCTTCAATGATGGCGTCACTCATACGCAGTCGTGTCCTGGTGCCAGGTTAATTCCTTAAAACAGCATACCTGCCCGAGCAGAAACGGATCACCCTGCCGGCGACCCGTTGGCGCCAATTGGATGTTATTTGGCATTCTTCGTACAGACGGCATACACGCGGAGGGCGTAGATTCAGTAGCGGGATTTTGTGGCCGCCGGCCACGACTGACGATGCTGAGAAGCACGGGGGGAAGTTCATGAGAGTTAAACAACCCAGTTTTGTCATTACGCTGGCAGTTGCTGTTGCATTGCTGCCGGCCATGCCGCTGCATGCGCAGGACAACAGCCCGGTCGATGAGATCGTGATTACAGCGACCAAACGCGCTGAGAGCCTGCAGGACGTGTCCGCGGCGGTTACCGTATTTGACGGCCTGGTTGTTGATCACCTGTCAATCAACAATCTTGCAAGGCTGACCGAGTTCGCACCGAGCGTGATGATGTCGGAAGCACAGGCAGCAACGAACATCTTTATTCGCGGCGTTGGTTCGGGTCAGAACTACGGCTTCGAACAGTCCGTTGGCATGTTCATCGACGGTGTGCACTTCAGCCGCGGCCGCGCCTTCCGCAACCCGTTCTTCGATGTCGAGCGTGTCGAAATTCTGAAGGGTCCGCAAAGCGTCATTCTCGGAAAGAATGTCATCGCAGGTGCCTTCAACATCACGACCCGCAAGCCGACTGATGAGTGGGAAACCACGCTGCGCGGCGAGGTAACGCCGGAGTACAGCGGTTTCGAAGGTACCGCAGTCGTGTCCGGGCCGCTCAGTGACACGGTCGGCATTCGGCTCGCTGCCAACTACTCGGACATCGACGGTTTCATGAAAAACACGCTACCGGGCGCCGAAGATCCCTACGGTCGCGAGGAGAGCGTGCTGCGCGGCATACTGCAATGGGAGCCCAGCGATGACTTTGTCGCAACGCTGAAGCTGGAGGCTGCAACCTACGATGTTTCGGGTGGCTACCCGACGCAGCCGATACGGCTTTCGGACAACCATTTTGCACTGGTGCAGGCGGTGGATCCGAAAGCCGAAGTCAAGCGCGACTACCAGACGTCCGTACCTGCAACCAATGACCCGCTGTTCACGGGCCTGTTTAACGACACCAACACGGACAATTCGACGCTGACGCTGGAGTGGGACCTGGACAATGGCGGCGTCGTGACCTCGGTGACCAGTCACATCGGTTTTGACTGGGAAGCACTGACGAACAACGACCACACCAACCTGAACGTCGTTTCCGGCCCGCAGCGGCAGGACTTCAAAGCCTTTGCGCAGGAACTCCGCTATACATCGCCCAGCGACCAGACCTTCGAGTACCTGGTTGGTGCCTACTACTCGGATGAAGACTACAAGACGCGATTGCAGGCGACGCTCGACCTCGGTCTGTCTGCACTCGCCGGTGTGTTCTATTCCGACCGGCTCGGGCGTAACCAGCAATTCCACCAGGAAGACCAGAGCTGGGCCGTGTTCGGCGAAGTCATCTGGAACATCAGCGATACATTCCGGACCACGCTCGGCGGACGCTACACCGAGGATGACAAAACGGCCGACAAACGTCTCTGGTATTCCGATGCGTCGACACTGGACAACGCGGTGCCCGACCCGGATATCGCGGCCTCCTACAATGGCGTTATCGGCGTCGAGCACAACCTGATGAACGTCAAGCGTTCGACGGACAACTTCTCGCCTGCAATTACGTTCGAATGGGATGCCAGTGACAACCTGATGACCTACCTGTCCTATACCGAAGGTTTCAAGGCTGGCGGTTTCGACGAAGATTTTACGTCCGGCGTTCCTGAAGACTTCGAATACGAGGACGAAGAGGCCGAATCCTGGGCGCTCGGCGCCAAGTGGACACTGGGCGGTGGTCGCGGCTACATCAACGCTGAACTGTTCGACACGAATATACAGAACCTGCAGGTATCGACATTCTCGATCGCCAGCTTCCTTGTCGGCAATGCCGCCGAAGCAACCTCGAAAGGACTCGATATCGACATGGTCTGGTCCGCGACGGACAACTTCACGATCGGCGCCGCTGCCGTATTCCTGGATGCCAAGTACGATGACTACCCGACCGGGCCGTGCATCCTGGACGACGCAGGCAATTCAATCGCCGAGTCCTGCGATCTGTCGGGCGAGCCGCTGCAGTATGCGCCGGATTTCTCCGGCCGGATCTACGGTGACTATGTCGTGCCGATGTCCGGCAACTGGGACTTCGGACTGTACCTCGATGTTTCCTACACGGATGAGTTCTACATCGCCGGCGACAACGATCCGGAAACCATCCAGGACGCGTACACCAAGATGAATGCCAGGATCAGTGTATCCCGGTCTGACGGTTCGATGGCCTTCGCCATCGTCGGCAACAACATCACCGACAAGCTGACTTCGCACCAGACCAACGACATCCCGCTGGCAAATCTCTATGGTGGCAAGGGCGTCGACGCGATTGTCGACCCGCCGCAGATGATCAGCTTCCAGGCCGAGTTTATTTTCTGACTATACTGGACGGGTAATGCGCGATCCGGGTGTTGCAATAGAGCGCCGTCGACAGGCTTTGCCTGCCCTCGCAACCGCCTTGCTCTGGCTGCTGTCGGCCTGCAGTGAACCTGCGCCCAAGGTCGAACAGCCAGCCGGGGAAGGACTGGCCGGGGCGATCACCGACGAGCGAATCCGCAACCATGCGGAGGAACCGGATGCCTGGCTGGCACACGGCCGCACGCGGGACGAACAGCGGTTCTCGCCACTGACCGACATCAACCGCGACAACGTGGCGCAGCTGGGCCTGGCCTGGTCCATCGATCTCGGCACCAAGCGGACCCAGGAGTCGACCCCGATCGTCGTTGACGGCGTCATGTACTTCACGAGCACGTGGAGTCGCGTCTATGCGGTCGATGCTAAAAATGGTGACCTGCTCTGGAAGTATGACCCGGAAGTGCCGGGTGCCTGGGCGCGTCGTTCGTGTTGCGATGTCGTGAACCGCGGTGTCGCGGTTTACGAGGGCAGGGTCTACGCCGGCACGCTCGATGGACGGCTGATCGCGCTCGATGCGGCGACCGGCAAGCTCGCCTGGGAAGTCGACACGCTGGTCGATCGCAGCCGGTTTTACACGATAACCGGGGCGCCTCGTGTTGCCAATGGCAAGGTATTCATCGGCAACGGTGGCGCCGAATTCGGTGTGCGCGGGTACGTCACGGCCTACGACGCGAGCTCCGGCGAGCAGGTATGGCGTTTCTTCACCGTGCCGGGCGATCCCGCCGAGCCATTCGAGCATCCCGAGCTCGAAGCGGCAGCCAAGACCTGGACGGGCGACAAGTGGTGGGAGATTGGTGCCGGTGGCACTGTCTGGAACAGCATCGTCTACGACGCGGAGCTGGACCAGCTCTACATTGGTACCGGCAATGGCTCGCCCTGGTCACGCACGATTCGCTCTCCCGGAGGTGGCGACAACCTGTACCTGTCGTCGATCATCGCTCTCGATCCCGACACCGGCCGCATGAAGTGGTACTACCAGACCACGCCGTCCGACAACTGGGACTACACCGCCACCCAGGACATGGCGCTGGCCGAAATGGAAGTCGACGGCAAGCGCCGCAAGGTATTGCTGCAGGCGCCGAAGAACGGTTTCTTCTATGTGCTCGACCGAGAGGACGGCCGCCTGCTGCGGGCTCATCCTTACACCGTCGTAACCTGGGCATCGCATGTCGACCTTGAGACCGGGCGTCCTGTCGAAGTGCCCGGCATGGACTATCGTGACGCCGCCACATGGGTCATGCCCGGCTCGGGCGGCGGCCACAACTGGCAGGCGATGTCGACCGATGTCGAGGCCGGTCTCGTCTATATTCCGAGCCAGGAAACACCGATGTTGTTCAAGCTGCCGGACGAATGGCTGCACGACGGGGCAATCGACACACGCAAGGCCCGCTGGAAGCCCGGCATCGAGCTGGAAGGCCTCGGCAAGATATTCCTCGAGCACGCAGCCGAGGCGCCTGCCGCGCGCGGCGTACTGAAAGCATTCGATCCGCTGACCGGGGAGACGCGCTGGTCCGTCGAACACCCCTACTACTGGAACGGCGGTGTGCTGGCGACGGCCGGCGGCCTGGTCTTCCAGGGCGACTCGCAAGGCATGCTGACAGCCTATGACAAGGACAACGGCAACAAACTCTGGGCGTTCGATGCCCAGGTTTCGATGCTGGCACCGCCGATCACCTACCGTATCGACGGGGTCCAGTACATCGCCATCCTGACCGGCAGCGGTGGCTCGGACCTGTGGTCGCAGGGCGCCGCGACGGCATCCTATCGGTACGGTAACCACGGCCGCCTGCTGGCGTTTGCGCTGGGCGGCACCGGGTCGCTGCCACCCGCAGAACCTGTCGATCGCACGGTGCCTGAGCAACTCGATGTGGGCGGTACGGAGGCCGAAATTGCGCAGGGTGAGCGACTGTTCACGAGCTATTGCGCGGCCTGTCACGGGATATTCGCCATGGCCAGCAGCGGTATCAACGACCTGCGCCTGGTACCGACGGAGCGGCAAGCATTGTTCGAAACTGTTGTACTCGACGGCACCTTTGCCGCGATCGGCATGGCAGCTTTCGACGATATCCTGTCGGCGGACGACGTTGCACTGATCGAAAAATACGTACGCGCGCGCGGTGAGCAGGATCGACTCGTGCAGGCGGGGCGACTCGAGGCGCCGCGCATGACCTGGCTGGACGACGAATGAGCCAGGTGCGCAATGCACAGTCGCTACAGGCGCCGCCGATCGACGTGCCGGCAGGCAAGTGCTCGATCATCCGCGAGGTGCGCATTCACCGGCTGCGAGTACTCGAGGAAATCGGTGAGCTGGACCTTGCCTGGAGCCCGGGGTCGACGCTGATGTGGCAGCGCGGTGGCGGATCGTTCATCGAGATCGTCGATGAGGACGGTCTGTCGGGTATCGGTCCCGGGATCGACGATCGTCTGCTGCCCGTTCTGCGGGAACACCTGGTCGGGCAGGATGCCTTCGACGTCGAAAACCTGAGCGCGCGCCTGCGCTATTACGCACCGGCAGGCACCTACTACGCGCAGGTGGGCTGTGCGGATATCGCATTGTGGGACCTGGTCGGCAAAGCCTGCGGGCAGCCGTTGTACCGGCTGTGGGGTTCCGCCCAAGATAGCGTCAAACCATATGCATCGATGGTGCGCCTGTCGGTTCCCGAAGAACGCGCCGAGATGGCAGTGCGCCTGCAGGAACAGGGGTGGCAGGCCATCAAGCTGCGACTGCATCACGACAAGATGGCAGACGACATTCGAACGGTTGCCATGGTCCGCAAAGCCGTTGGTGATGACATGGTCTTGATGGTCGATGCCAACCAGGCGCAGTCGACCGGCGAATGGCAGCCCGGTGTCATCTGGGACTACCGGCGTGCCGCGGAGACCGCGCGAGCACTGCAGGACCTCGGATGTGCCTGGCTCGAGGAACCGCGTCCGCGGTTTGCATTCGACGAGTTGAGTCGATTGTCGGCCGAAGTCGAGATTGCGATCGCCGGTGGCGAAAGCAATGCGGAGTTACACGAATTCGTGCAGATGTGCGAGCAGGATGCGTACAGCATCCTGCAACCGGAATGCCTGGTCATGAATGGCATCTCCGCGTTGCGCAAGGTGGGTGTCCTTGCCGAGTTACATGGCAAACAGATCATCCCGCACAACGGTTACGGCAAGATCGGAATGTTGGCGCACCTGCACCTTGTCGCCAGTTGGCGCAATGCGCCGTACCTGGAAGTGGTCCACGACCCGCCGGTTGGGGACTATCGCCATTTTCTTTCGATCTTCGACGAACCCCCCCTCGTCGATGAGAAAGGAATGATCGCGATGCCTGAGTCGCCAGGCTTGGGCGTCGCAATTAACGAAGACCTGATAGCCAGTACGCTGTGAGGTCCAGGAGGCAAAGAACATGACCGAAATGATCGACGTAGCCGTCGCAGTGGCGCCGGACAAACCCTTCGAGTTCCGCAAGGTGGAATTGTTGCCGCCGCGCGCCGATGAAATCCGCGTGCGTATAAAGGCGACCGGCATTTGCCACACGGACGTTGCCGTCAAGGACCAGTATTTTGCGTTGCCTTTGCCAATGGTGCTGGGCCATGAAGGCGCCGGCGTTGTCGAGGAGGTTGGTGCGGCCGTCAACCATATTGCTGTCGGCGACCATGTAGTCCTTTGCGGGGACTCCTGTGGTCACTGCAGGTCCTGCAACCAGGGCCTGAATTTCTATTGTGACCAGTTTGTCGAGCGCAACCTCAGCGGCTTGCGCCCGGATGGCAGTTCATCGCTTGCCGATGGCGACGAGGTGCTGCCTGGACGGTTTGTTGGCCAGTCGTCGTTCGCGACCAAGGTGGTGGCATCGGGACGCGGTGCGATCAAGATTCCGAAAGACCTGCCGCTCGAGTTGATGGGGCCGCTGGGTTGCGGCCTGACGACCGGAGTCGGCACGGTACAGAATGCCCTGAAACCCAGCCCTGGTTCATCGATTGCCATTTTCGGCGCCGGCACCGTCGGCCTGGCAGCGGTCATGGGTGCGCGGCTCGCGGGCTGTGAGAAAATCATTGTCGTCGATGTGCTGGCGCCGCGGCTGGAAGTCGCAACGGAACTGGGTGCGAGCCATGTCATCGACGCCGGCAAGGAAGATGTGGTCGACGCGATCCTTTCGATTACGAAGGGCGGGGCGAACTACTCGGTCGAGTGCACTGGCGTCCCGGAGGTCGTCATCCAGGCCGTGAACTGCCTGACCCGACCCGGCTGGTGTGCGCAGGTTGGCGTCACGCCGTCCGGCGTAACGGTACCGCTGGAAATGGACCAGGTGCTGTACGGTCGTGGCATACGTGGTGTGGTCATGGGCGAAGCCCAGGTTGCCAACTTCGTGCCATATCTTGCCGAGTTGTATCGCGACGGCCGCCTGCCGTATGACCGCTTTGTACAGTTCTACGATTTCGCCGACATCGACCAGGCTGTGCATGACAGCGCGGTAACCGGCGAAGTTATCAAGCCCATCCTGCGCATGAACTGACGCAGGCATGCTGCCGTGACCGAGACGACGCAAAAGGTGCGGGCAGGCGGGCTTCCGCGGCGCATCGTCGTGGTTGCGCTGACCTGCCTGGCAATCCTGATCTGTTACCTGGACCGGGTGAATATCTCGGTTGCAATCATCCCGATGTCCGAGGCATTGGGCTGGGGTGCCGACAAGCAGGGGCTGGGCCTGTCATCGTTTTTCATCGGCTACATCGCGACGCAGATCATCGGTGGGCGCCTCGCTGACAGGCACGGCGGCAAGGTCATTCTGGGCATCGGGGTA
>JAUIDP010000054.1 GCA_030429005.1 Gammaproteobacteria bacterium
TGCCAGGTACAGGCCACAGAATTCTGCATGTGCATCCGGTGCGTTGATTTCAATTCGCAGGTCGTTGCGAACGAGTTTGCCGCCGAAGTCGAATGCTCCATGCCGGAACCCGCTGCCGGCGTGCAGGCGCGCCCGCAGGTAACCGGTCTGGCTATGCAGTGAGTGCCGTTCCTGGATCCGCAGGAACTCGGCGTGAGCGCCATCAGCAAGCGCCAGGTCTATAACGGTATTGGCGAAATGCGCCGAATCGCCGCGGGATACGTGATACTCCAGGAAGCAGGCACGGCTACCAGCTTCTTGCGTGATAACAATGCGTGCCTGGCTGACAGACTGGCTGTCCCCGGCATCATCGAAATGCAACAGGCCGATCGGCCGGGAAAGTTCCGCTCCTGCTGCGACATGAATGGCAATGCCGTCGCGCAATAGCGCGAGGTTCATATCGGACAACGCAGTCTCCAGCGTGCCGGGGGAGGCAACTGTCGACAGCAATGCCACATCGAGGCCCGGCTGCTGCAAACGGCGCAACGAATCAGTATCCACTTCGCCATTACGGATGACGAGCCAGTCGACATCAAAGTCCGCGGCGACGGTATCCACAGCGGCGCTATCGACCTGGCTTGTGATGCCACCCGATCGGAGCCAGTCGTTGCTGAGCTCGACAATCCCTGCCAGGTCCGTGTACTTCCAGTCTTCATCGCGTAATCCTGGAACGCCTTTTTGGCGCAGTGCGGCCAATGCTGTCGCACGCGCGTTCTCGAGGCCGTTGTGCGGGAGTTGCCCGACAACGTGATCCGCAGCATCGATAGCGAGGGTCGGTATCATCCGTTCGCTACCTCCTTGATCCAGTCGTAGCCTTTCTCTTCCAGTTCGACGGCGAGGGATTTGCCACCCGACTTGACGATCCTGCCGGCCGAAAGTACGTGCACGAAATCCGGCGTGATGTAGTCAAGCAAGCGCTGGTAATGTGTCACCAGCACGACCGCCCGATCCGGGTCGCGCAGCGCATTGACTCCCTCGGCGACTGCGCGCAGTGCGTCGATGTCCAGGCCGGAGTCGGTTTCGTCGAGAATCGCCAGCCGTGGCTCCAGGACTGCCATCTGCAAAATTTCATTGCGTTTTTTCTCGCCACCGGAAAAACCTTCGTTGACGCCACGATTCAGGAATTTGGGGTCCATATCCAGCAGTGCCATTTTCTCACGGGCCAGCTGCAGGAACTCGAATGCGTCGATCTCACCCAAACCGGCATGTGCACGCTTTGCGTTCAGCGCGGCCTTGAGGAGGTAGGCGTTGTTTACGCCCGGAATTTCGACGGGATACTGGAAACCGAGAAAGACGCCGCGCCGGGCCCGTTCTTCTGCAGCAAGTTCCAGCAGGTCCTCGCCCGCGTAGCGCACGCTTCCGGCCGTGACCTCGTAGGACTCGTTGCCGGCAACGACCTGCGCAAGCGTACTCTTGCCCGAGCCGTTCGGCCCCATGATCGCGTGTACTTCGCCGGGCTGTACTGTCAAAGACAAGCCACGCAGGATCTCGTTGCCGCCCACGCTGGCATGCAGATTATCTATTTCAAGCATGTTCTTCCTTATCCTACGGCACCTTCGAGACTGACATTCAGCAACGCCTGTGCCTCCACTGCGAACTCCATCGGGAGTTCCTTGAATACTTCCTTACAAAAGCCGTTGACGATCAAATTGACTGCGTCTTCTTCCGAAATCCCCCGCTGCCGGCAATAGAACAGCTGGTCTGCAGAGATCTTCGACGTTGTCGCTTCATGTTCGATCCTGGCCCCGGGGTTCCGGATTTCCATGTAGGGAAACGTATGCGCTCCGCATTCCTTGCCTATGAGCAATGAATCGCACTGCGTGTGATTGCGCGCACCGGCGGCTTGCGGCATGACGCGGACCAGTCCGCGGTAGGCATTTTGCGCCTTGCCGGCGGAAATGCCCTTGGAAACAATCGTGCTGCGGGTGTTCTTGCCGATATGAATCATCTTCGTACCGGTGTCCGCCTGCTGGTGATTGTTGGCCACCGCAACCGAATAAAATTCACCGACGGAGTTTTCGCCGCGCAGGATACAGCTCGGGTATTTCCACGTAATGGCCGAACCGGTTTCGACCTGGGTCCATGAAATCCGCGAGTTGGCGCCACGGCAGTCGCCGCGCTTCGTGACAAAATTGTAGATGCCACCAACGCCGTTCTCGTCACCCGGGTACCAGTTCTGCACCGTCGAATACTTGATTTCGGCGTCCTGCAGTGCAACGAGTTCGACTACAGCCGCGTGCAGCTGGTTCTCGTCGCGCATCGGTGCGGTACAGCCTTCGAGATAGCTGACGTAACTGCCTTCGTCTGCGACGATCAGGGTTCGTTCGAACTGACCGGTATTCGCGGCATTGATACGGAAGTAGGTCGACAGCTCCATGGGGCAGCGTACGCCTTTCGGAACGTAGACGAACGAGCCGTCACTGAACACGGCCGAGTTCAATGCCGCAAAAAAATTGTCCCGCTGCGGCACGACACTGCCGAGATACTTCTCGACAAGTTCCGGGTGTTTCTGCACCGCCTCGGAGAACGAACAGAATATGACGCCTGCCGCGGAGAGCTTCTCCTTGAACGTCGTCGCAACCGAAACGCTGTCGAAGACGGCATCGACGGCGACACCGGCAAGTCGCGCCCGTTCATGCAGCGGAATGCCAAGCTTGTCATAGGTTTCAAGGAGCTTGGGATCCACTTCGTCCAGGCTTTGCGGTTTGTCCTTGTCGGACTTCGGTGCCGAATAGTAGGAGATCGCGTTGTAGTCGATAGGCGGGTAGTGGACATGCGCCCATTTTGGTTCCTGCATCTCGCACCACAATTCATAGCTTTTCAGTCGCCACTCCAGCATGAAAGCCGGCTCATTCTTGCGTGCGGAAATCGCCCGGATGACGTTTTCATCCAGCCCGGGTGGCAGGCTGTCCGACTCGATATCCGTAACGAAACCGTGCGCGTAGCGCCGGTTGACGAGTTCCTGTAGGTTTTCTGGTTCTGTAGACACGTCTAGTTGCTGTCCTTGGCCGCACTGTCAATTACGGTGACAGGCAAGCCGGCAAAATTGAAGTTAGGCAGTGGCTGTTGCGTTTTCAGCAGGTCACTGAGGCTTACATCCTGCAACGCGCGGCGAATTGCGAGATTGATACGTTTCCAGGCATTGCCGACGCTGCAAACCGACTCGAAATTGCAGTGGCTGTCCGATGCGCTGCACTCGGTAATCGAAACCGGCCCCTCGAGTGCGTCGATGACGTCAGCAGCGCTGATCTCACGCGCTTCTCGGGTCAGCCTGTAGCCACCATTCGCGCCGCGCGTAGAGCTGACCAGTTCGGCCCTGGCCAGCGACTTCAATAGTTTGCTGACGGTCGGTGGCGCAATGCCGGTGGCGCTGGATACGTCCGCTGCGCTGCATACCACGTCGCTGTTTGCCGCGAGGTGGGCCAGGACGACCGTACCGTAGTCGGTCAATTTGCTGATTCTGAGCATCGCCGGCCTCTGCTGGAGCCAAATAAAGGACTATTTTAGTCCTATTTATTCGGATAGGCTAGCGCTGTACACTCCGCACTGCACAGAGCTTTGGAGCCCGACCCTGTCTAACGCACTCATAGAGGTTCGCGATCTCGACTTTTCACGAGGTTCCCGACGGATCTTTTCGAACCTGAATCTCACGATCAATGCGGGTGACGTCACGGCCATCATGGGGCCCAGCGGCACCGGCAAAACCACGCTGCTGAAGCTGATTGCACGCCAGCTCTACCCGGACCGCGGGCAGATCATCGTTGACGGTGTGGATATCGCGACGTTGAGCCAGAGGGAGCTGTACGAGTTGCGCAAACGCTTCGGCATGCTTTTCCAGAATGGCGCGTTGCTGACGGACATGAGTGTCTTCGAGAACGTGGCGTTTCCACTTCGCGAGCATACCAATCTCAGCGATCGCCTGATCCGGCTGGTCGTGTTGCCCAAGCTGCATGCAGTGGGATTGCGCGGCGCAGCGGAGCTGATGCCATCCGAGCTGTCCGGTGGCATGGCAAGGCGCGTCGCACTGGCCCGCGCGATTGTCATGGACCCGGACATCCTGATCTACGATGAGCCGTTTGTTGGGCTCGACCCGATTTCAATGGGCGTTATTGCGCGGCTGCTGCGTCGCATGAATGATGCGCTGGGTATATCCAGCATCGTCGTCAGTCACGACATCAAGGAGCTGGCCGAGGTCTCGGACCGGAGCTTCCTGATATCGGATGGCCACGTGGTCGCGGCAGGAACGCCGGACGAACTGCGCAATGATCAGTCGGACATGGTCAGGCAGTTCATGCACGGATTGCCGGATGGCCCTGTCGCTTTTCACTACGACGCGCCGGACTATAAGCAACAATTGCTGGGGACGCACAAATGACGCGTTTGCTGCGAGAGGTCTTCAGTCCCGCCCTGGAGTTTGTGCGCAATTTCGGCGCCATGGTGTTGTTCTTCGTGCAGTTGTTGCGGTACACGCCGTGGACCTTTGTACGCCGCTTCGGCCTGGTCGTCGGGCAGGTCTACAATGCCGGTGCGCTGTCGATAGTCATCATCATGGTCTGTGGCCTGTTCGTTGGCGGTGTCCTGGGGCTGCAGGCCTTCGCCAACCTCGAGCGATTCAATGCGGAGGAAGCAACCGGCATCCTGGCGGCGTTCGCGCTGGTCAAGGAGATCGGTCCGGTTATCACGGCGCTGCTGTTTGCCGGCCGCGCAGGCACGGCGCTGGCGTCCGAGATCGGGCTGATGAAAGCAACGGACCAGTTGTCGGCCATGGAAATGATGGCGGTCAACCCGATGCAACGTGTCCTGGTACCGCGTTTCCTCGGCGGCGTAATTTCGGTGCCGTTGCTGACAGCCGTGTTTACCATGGTCGGCCTTTTGGGCGCGCACCTGGTCGCGGTGGAATTGCTTGGTGTGGACGTGGGCGCGTTCTGGCAGCAATTGCAGCAAGCCATGGATGTCGAAGATGTCTATGAAGGCATCATCAAGAGTATCGTGTTCGGTGTCGTCGCGAGCCTGTTGGCCGTCTGGGAAGGATACAGCGCCGTACCGACCGCAGAGGGCGTAGGCAGGGCGACGACCCGCACAGTGGTAGCCACCGCTATCGCCGTACTGATTCTGGATTTCATGATTACCGCTAGCCTGATTTGAGGAATTACCATGCGACAAAATCTCGCTGTTGAAATTGGCACCGGACTGTTCGTCCTGCTCGGCATTGGTGCGTTGTTTTTCCTGACCACGCAGACGACCGGTCGAAACGACTTTGCGGGGACCGATACGTATACCGTACAGGCGAGGTTCGAAAACGTCGGCAGCCTGAAGACTCGTGCGCCAGTGGCGATGTCCGGCGTGACAATCGGCCGCGTGACGAATATCGAGTTCGACGGTGAATCCCTGGAAGCAGTCGTAACTCTCGTCATCGACCGGCGCTTCAGCCAGATCCCGGACGACTCCGACGCGAGCATCCTGACGGCGGGGCTACTCGGCAGCCAGTATATAGGCCTGCAGGCGGGCGGCTCGGAGCTTTACCTCGAAGAGGGAAGTGAGATCCTGTTCACGCAATCTGCGATCGTTCTTGAGAACCTTATCGGCAAGTTTCTTGTCAAAAGTGGTTCGGACGAGTGATTCGTCTCATGGGAGATATTAAGTTGAATGGATTTCGGCGGATATTCGCAATAGTCCTGTTTGTGCTGGTCGGTCACCAGGTGTTGGCAGAGGCCGCGCCGGTGATGTCGCCGAGTGATTTCGTGACGGATGCGGTTGATGTGCTGGCGGAAAGCCTGGAGGGCCGGCGCAGTGAACTGGCGGACGACAAGGAAGCCCTGTACGCATTGATCGACGAACTGTTATTGCCCCGGTTTGACCGGCGTATGGCAGCGCAGCAGGTGCTGGCACGGCACTGGCGAGGCGCCAGCGAAGAACAGCGCAACCGTTTCATAGACGCTTTTTACACCATCCTCGTGCAGCGCTATGCAGACGGAGTACTGGACTTTGAACCGGATCGCATCAAGGTGCTGCCTTTTCGCGGTGATGCCAGCAAGCGCACGGCAACGGTAAAGACGACAGTGGATCTGGAGGACGGTACAAACGTCAGCGTGAACTACACGCTGATCAATCGCAAGACCGGATGGATGATGTTCGACGTCACGATCGAGGGCGTTTCTTACATCCGGAATTTCCGTACCGAGTTCGATGCCGAGATCAAAGGCAGCAGCCTCGAGGCCGTGATTGCCAGGCTCGAGAAAGAAGCAGCGGACGAAAGCGTTGAGTGATTTCGAGCTGGCAGAACTCGGCGAAGGACGCTACGCGTTGCGTGGTGACGTGTCGTTTCGCACTGCAGAAGCGATTCTGCGCCGCAGTGACAGGTTGTTTAAAGGCAAGTCGGAATTTGAACTGGATCTAGCCGGCGTATCACGTACGGATTCTGCCGGGCTGGCGCTGCTGCTGGAGTGGATGCGCAAAGCCGCTTCTACAGGAGCGCAGATCCATTTCGCGAATGTTCCAGAAAAGATCCAGGCGATTGCGATGGCATCGGACCTAAGCGAGATGCTACAGGATCACTGACCCACGTCATCGGGCGTTTCTGTCTCGTAGGATTCGTCGTCGAGCGCATCGTCTGCAAACTCGTCATCTTCGAAGTACTCGTCGTCTTCAAAGAAATAGAAATCCTCGTCGACCGGTGGATTGCCGTCGTGAATCTCGAAGTTCCGGTTTTGCAGGTAGGCTTCGCGATAGGCAATGTAAGGGTCCTGTGACTTGTTGAGGATTTCTTCGGTCGTCAGCAAACGCGAGCGGACGTCCAGCAAACGCAGGACATACAACTTGTCACGAACACCGGTGTCGCCAATACGCCATTGCAGGTCGGTCGTGAAATCCACCGGAATCGACGCGGTGCTCAGAACGGTGCGCGGCCCCCAGATCGGGATGTACAGGAACGGCCCGTCCGGCACGCCCCAGACTGCCAGTGTCTGGGAAAAGTCTTCGTCATAGCGGGACATTCCACCTGCTGCCGCAATGTCGAACAGGCCGCCGATGCCCAGTGTGCTGTTGAACAGGAAGCGTCCCAGTTCATTGAAACCGCGTTTCGGCTTGCCTTGCAGGAAGTTGTTCAGCGCCGATCGCGGCGTGGTCAGGTTGTCGAAGAAATTGTTGACGCCTTTGCGCGCAAAGCTCGGCACGACAGCCTTGTACGCTTTGCCGAAGGGCTTGTAGATGATCTTGTCGCCAAAGCGATTGACGGCAAACATTGCCCTGTTGAAGTCCTCGTAGGGATCGACCTCCTGGGTGGAGGAGGCACAGGCACCGAGGCATGCAAGCAGAGCGAGCAGGGTGGCTGTTCTCATAGTTCGTTTCTGGCGGAAGCGGAAACGGGCCGCGCTTTTTGCAATTGCTTCAGCTGGTCCTCAGTCAGGAACTCGCGAATAAAGTCGATTCGTGCCTCGAACCGGATGCGCTGGATCTCCTGCAATTCGGGCAAGGCCAGGGCCTGCCGCAGGAAGCTGATGCCACCGACCAGGTCGCCCGTCATCAGGCGAAACTCCGACATGTAGTACATGGCTTCGGCGACATCGCCGGCTTCATTGGCTGCCTTGGCGATCAGGCGCACCTGCTCCGGTGTCGGCGGAACGTTGTTCAGCAGGTCGAGCAAAATGGCATGCGCCTTGTCGGCATTGCCGGTCTGCAGTAGCGCTTCTGCATAGTGGATGACCAGCGGTACATTGCGCGGGAATAACTCGATCGCACGTGCAAAGGTTTGTTCGCTGGCTGCGTAGTCCTCGAGTGCAAGTTGTGTCTGGCCGAGGCCGATATGGTAGGCGATCACCGTCTTGTCGGCCTCGATCAGGTCTTCGAAGATTCGGTTTGCGTCGGTGTTGCGGCCGTCGCGCTGGTAGGCAACGGCGCGGCCGTAGCGCTCGACCGGCGACTGCCGCGAATACGGCTCACGCTCAAAATGCTCGACGGCAGCTTTGGCCGTGTCGTAGCGCTGCACGACGATGCGCGAACGCGCGATGCCGTAGCCCTGGGAGTCTATGCTGTGTACACGCTCGTAGTCCGAAGCCCGAGCGCGGGCCTCGGAGATGCGTTCAGTCGTGACCGGGTGAGTACGCAGGAAATCCGGGATTCGAGAGTCCGGCGACGACGTATCCTGGCGCGACATGACTTCGAAAAATGAGGCCATACCGTAGGCGTCGAAACCGGCGTTGGTCAGCGCGCGAATACCGATCCGGTCCGCCTCATACTCGTTGCTGCGCGTGAAGTTGATCTGTTGCTGCACGGCGCCGCCCTGCGACATAGCCATGCCTGCCTGCACAATGTCCGAGTCGCCGCCGGCCGCTCCGAGAATCATGGCGCCGAGCATCAAGGCAGTGGAGAGTATGCTCTGCCGGGAACTTGCGTGGACCGCTCGCGCAATATGCCGCTGCGTTACGTGCGCAACCTCGTGTGCGACGACACCGGCCAGTTCACTTTCATTGCGCGAGGCTTCAATCAGCCCGGTATGCACACCGATGTAGCCACCCGGCAGTGCGAAGGCATTGATGCGCGGATCGTTCACGACGAAAAACGTGAACTCATGATCACCGTCATTCGCCTGTGCAGCAATCCGGTGACCGATTTCATTGATGTATTCCGCTATCTGCGGATCTTCGACGACCATGCCGCTGGCACGGATATCCCGCATGATGGCGCGGCCGATCTGGGCTTCCGTTGACTTGGACAACAGCGCGTCGGCCGGGCTTCCCATGTCCGGCAGATTAATGTCGTCCGCACTGGCGCCGGCGGCTACCACGGCAGTCGCCAACAGCACCGCGAGGACGGCTTTTCTAATGAACTGCTGTATCAAGAATTCAGTCTCTGCTTTGCTACCTGTTCAATCCGACCAACCCGCCGCCGGACTGTTCCCATGATAACGGTTATTGCGGGGGATTGGAGCCGGGCCTGCACGGGCCGGGCAAGCGCGTGTTACATAAGGTATTGATCCAGGTAAAGATATTCGAATGGCTAGCCGGGCAGGGAGGCGATTGCCTCGTAAACGCTGTCCGCATGCCCCTTGACCTTGACGTTGCGCCATTCCCGACGCAACTTGCCGTCTTTATCGATCAGGAAAGTGCTGCGGACCACGCCCAGGAATTTGCGACCGTACAGGTTTTTCTCCCGGATCACGTCGAACTTGCGGCAGAGTTTCTCGTCGGGATCGGATATCAGGTCGAATTTGAAGCCCTGTTTCGCCTTGAATTTCTCATGCGATGCAATGCTGTCCCGGGAAACCCCGAAGATGACTGTATTTCTGCGCCGGAATTTTGCGTGCAGTGCGGAAAAATCGCGTCCCTCGGTTGTACAGCCGGGCGTGCTGTCCTTCGGGTAGAAATACAGCACGATGTTCTGGCCGCGCAAGTCCTTGAGTCGCACTTTCTGGCCGCCGGTAGCTTCGGCGGCGAAGTCGCCGACGACGCGGTTCATTCGTGGACCGCTGGTCGCGGAAGCGTTCTCGGGTGTAGTGCTCATGTCGGATAGCGTCCTCAGGTTTTGACAGGTTCCAGTATGGCGTCCAGGTTCAGTCGGTCGCATAGCTCCATGAACTCGTCGCGCAGATGCGAGATCGACTCGGAGGCAGGAATATTGATGGCCATCTGCACAGCAAACATCGGTGCACCGGTGTGCGCGGCAGAATAGCGCCGGGTTGCTACGTCGGCAATCTCAATATCACGCGACGCGAAGAACTCAGCCAGGTTGAATACGATGCCCTGGGCATCGAGACTTACGACATCCACGGCGTACGGCATCCGGTCGCTTCGGGTTATGCGTTTGGCCGTCTTGCGGATGACGATCGTCAGGTCGTCTCCGGTGAGCTTGTTGAGGGCGGATTCGAGCTTGTTGAGCGTGTGCCAGTTGCCGGACACCAGCATCAGTACGGCGAATTCCGTCCCCAGTGTGGTCATGCGGCTTTCCTCGATGTTGCCACCGCAGGCCAGCACGACCTTGCTGATATCCTGGACAACGCCAGTTCGATCGGTACCAATAGCTGATAAAACAATTAGTTGTGACATTTATTGAGAATTAACCTTACATATGGAACACAGACATTTTGCATGCTGCCAGTGTGCCTTGCCAGCACATCAGTTGAACAGTAACATCGCGCCCTTGTTTATGGCGAGGGCAGCTCGTGTTTAAAGGTTCTCTGGTCGCTTTGGTTACACCTTTCGACCGGCAAGGTCGTGTCGACTATGACGCGCTTGCGGCGCTGATCGAGTTCCACGTTGCCGAAGGCAGCGACGGGCTGGTCATTGCCGGAACGACGGGCGAAGCGGCGACCCTGAGCCGGGACGAGCACATTGACCTCGTCGCCCGCGCGGTCGATCTCGTGGACGGCAGGCTGCCGGTGATCGCCGGTACCGGGTCAAATTCAACTGCCCAGACAATCGACCTGTCACGCGCGGTCGGGAAATCTGCGATCGACGGCTATCTGCTGGTGGTTCCGTACTACAACAAGCCGGTCCAGGAAGGCATGTTCCGGCATTTTTCAGCTGTCGCTGACGCCGTCGACAAGCCCGTTATCCTGTACAACGTCCCTGGCCGGACGGTTGCCGATATGCAACCGGCTACGGTAGGGCGGCTGGCACGGCACGGCAATATCATCGGTATCAAGGAGGCGACCGGCAATATCGACCGTCTGCGAGCCATTCGGGAGCTCGTCGACGCTGACTTCGCCCTGTACAGTGGCGACGACTTTACTGTTTTGCCGTTTATCGAAGCTGGCGGACACGGCGTGATCACCGTCAGCGGCAACGTCGTTCCGGCGGCGATGGCGAAATTGTGCAAACTCGCAAGCAGCGGGGATTCTGCGCAGGCGAAGTCGCTCGACGATTCTCTGCAGCCATTGAACTCGGCGCTGTTCATCGAATCCAACCCGATTCCCGTCAAATGGGCGCTCGCACAAATGGGCTTGATCCAGGCCGGTCTTCGGCTCCCGCTGACCGAGCATGACGAGCAGTATCACGAGGGCATGCGCAAAGCGCTGGCCACCGCAGGCGTAGTCCTGGAGAATGCTGCATGAAGCGCAGTTTCGCCGTTTTGTTGTCGCTGGGTGCGCTCGTGATTTCCGGTTGTGGTGGCACCATGGACCTGACCTGCGACGAAGTGCAGTACTACCAGCAGGCGAAGATCACCAAGCGAGTCGAGGCACCTGAAGGTCTGGACGAGCTCGATCCGCTACGCGAGATGCCGCTGCCCGAGGCGTCGCCACGCGAGCCGCGTCCGGAAGGTGCGCCCTGTTTTGATCGTCCACCACAGATCCGGCTGGAGGGCTGACGAAAAAATTCGGAGAGGTGGCTGAGTGGCTTAAGGCGCTCGCTTGGAAAGCGAGTGTACGTTTATAGCGTACCGCGGGTTCGAATCCCGCCCTCTCCGCCAGGACGTGCGCAATAAGGGGTCAGAGCCCTTTGTGCGCTTGACCCGACTCTGCCACTCTTTTCAGAAAGGGCTCTGACCCCTTTCTCCTTCCGGGTTTTGTCTGCATCAGCAACTTCGGTTCGTGCTGCAGGTCAGTCGTGCAAAACCGGCTGGAGTTGGCGGGCTTCTTCAATGAATCGCGCCACGCGTTTCTCGCCGGGTAACTCGGCAACCCGGTGCTCTTTTTCATTGACTTCCCGCATGCGTGCGCGCAGCTCACCGATGTCGCGGGTCGCCAGGTCCTGGACGTTGCGCACGCCGGCACGCCACAGGAGTTCAGCCCATTGGCCGCCGAGGCCCCTGATGCGGATCAGGTCGGCCATCGTGCCCCAGTTGCGCACCGTATCAGCATCCAGGTCGACGCATTTGCATACGCGTGCGATACCGTCGTCACTACTGCAAAGCTGCAACAGTTCTTCAGTCGTGGTGATTCCATCGGCTTTCAGTCGCCTGCCGAAGCCCTCGCCGATGCCTTCTATGGTTTCGACGGGTGTTCCGGCTCTATTGTCCGCCGGGATCGATGCTGCGAGCGCTGCGAGTTTTTTCTCGCACTGCTGCTTGCAGAGCAGCCAGGCAACAATCGCACCGAGTACGAATGCTACCGCCAGGTACCAGAATATTTCCTGGATCAGGTATGCCATGCTTATTCCTCCATCGCGCGGAATTCGATTCGTCGGTTGGCGGAGCGACCGGCTTCGGTCGAATTGTCAGCGACCGGTTGTGAAAATCCCATGCTGACGGCGGTCAGGCGATCCGCCGCAACACCTTGTTCCACAAGATAGGCTACAACCGCTTCTGCACGCCGCTCGCCCAGGGCAACGTTATAGTCCTTGTCGCCGACGGAATCCGTATGTCCCAGTACCAGGAATGCAACGTCGGGGCACAGGTCGCCGACCTCAGCCACCTCGTCGAGCAATTGCCGGCCGACTTCGTGGATGACATCGCTGTCAAAGCTGAACAGCACGGATTCATCACGTGAAATGCGCCGGTTGGCTTCACGCAGGCAGGCACGGGCCTCGGCGGACAGAACCGGAAGCTCGAGCTCATAACGGATGTCAAAATGCATCCTGGACAGGCTTGCGAGGCGGTCCTTCAAGTCGGCTTCAGCACGTTCGCTGCGGATTTTGCCTCGTACGAGGAGCGACTGGTCGGTCAGTTCGATACAGCCTGCATCGAGCTGCCCCAGTTCGATCAGCGCTTCGTCCATGAAATGCCGAAAGCCGTCGGCGGAATCTGCACGCACGGTCAGGTCTTCGGTAACAGTCCAGTAGCGAAACAGGTCTCTTGCCCGTTCCGGGAACGCAGCCATCGCGTCGTCATCCGGCACGTCGCCGGCCAGGTGAATACTCGACTCATCCTTGCAGAAACGGGTCAGGTACGGTGCGTAGACGCTCATGTTGTTGTGGACAACGCGCACACCATTGATGTCGCGTACGATCCGCCCGGCATTGTCTATTGTTTCCTGGTCTGGCGCCTGACCTGTCAGCGTGACATCCCTGCCATCGGTTGCGACGATCGCCTCGTCATGGCCAGCCTGCGTTAAAGCGGCAGCCGATCGTGCCTGGATATCGGCCTGGATTTCCGGTGCTCTGGGCCTTGCGCCATATTGAAACCAGGCCCAGAAGAGCAACAGACCGACAACCAACGTTAGCCACTTGTTCATTTTCGACACCGTAGCGGCGCACTGTTCTGCGCCATTGCTAATTCTTGTTTTTTTGCAGCGGGCATGCGCTTCAGGGCAATTTACCGGATAATCGCGCCGATGCGAAATCTTGCGGTCATGTTGTTGCTGGTATCCGCGCCCGTTGTCGCGCCAGCGGGCGAATGGCTAGACGAGCTGCGTAGCATCGACCTGAACGACTATTCGCTCGGCTTGGCTGTGACCGCCCAGCAAAACCCGTACGTCGGCGGCGAAAACAGCACCTTTGCCTATCCCTACCTGACATCGTTTGAACATCCCTCGATGACCGACAAGTTGCTGGTGATGCGTGACGGCGAACTTGCATTGCGGCGTATCACCGACGATGGCTGGGAGTACTGGATTGCGGGGCGGGTACGGACGCTCGGTTTTGGTAACAGCGATTCGGACGCATTGCGGGGCGTCGAGGCGCCGAAGTGGGCGGTCGAAATCGGTCCGGGCATCGGCTTCCGGCGCTGGCCTGTGCAGTTTCACCTGAGCAGCTGGTTTGAGCCCACGGACCGCCACAGTGGCGCATCCGCGCAACTGTCGCTGTCCTACCCACTGCAACATTCCCGCGGCTACCTGGTGCCGGAAGTGGCCGCCGTCTACCAGGACAGTGCGTACACCGATTATTACTTTGGGGTGTCCGACGAGGAGATGACGGCGGCGCGGCCGGAGTATGTGCCGGGTTCGGCAACCAATGCGAAGTTTCGCATTGCCTGGGGTTATCGATTGGGGCGGAACTGGCTGTTGAGCGGCAGGGTCAGTTACGAGCTGCTTGCGAGCGAAATACGTAACAGCCCGATCGTCGGCCGCGACCATACCTGGTCCGCAAACCTGGGTGTTGCCTACGATCCCGGCGTGTTTCGTGACGGCAGCCTGGAGGCCGGGCCGCCCGACCCGCAACGCTTCGATTTCCGCTTTGGCATTTTCAATGCGCGGGTTGACAGCAAGGTAGGGCGGTATACGAGCGGTGGAGTCCCGGGAGACGAAGTCGACCTTGAAGACATGTTTGGTGAATCAGACAAGGAAAATGTCGCGCAGCTGGACGCATACTGGCGCCTTAACCGCTATCACCGTATCGAGGCTGGCTACTTCGAGCTGGTACGCAGCGGTGACGTGACAATCGATGACGAGCTACGCCATGGCGACTCGCTATTCAGTGCCGGCACGACTCTCACCAGTCGTTCCCATTTCAAGTCTTTTCGGGTCGGCTACGCCTACTCGTTGATACGAGACCAGCAAAAGGAGCTGGCGTTGATGGGTGGAGTGCACTTTTCGAGCTTCGATGCAATTATCGCAGCGCCGGAGGACGAGGTGAGCGAGAAATCCCGGCTCGACGCGCCACTGCCGGTGTTCGGCATCCACTTCTCGGTGAATCTTGCTGCGCGCATCACGGTTGCAGCGAATGCACACCTGTTTCGGACCGACTTTGACGACTACGAGGGTTCGCTAAACTACTTCGCGGTGGAAGTCCGCAAGCGTTTTGCGAAACAAATCAATGCAGGCATCGGTTTCAACTACTACCGGACGAAACTGCGTTCAAGAAACGAAGAGCTGAACGGCTACGTCGATATCGAACACCGCGGGCCGGTGCTGTTTCTTGGCTACGAATTCTAGACGAGATCTAGAAATTGAACTGAAAACCGATAATCGGCCCGTGCGTGACCGTGTCGTACCTGAAATAACCGGGCCGGCCAGGATTGCCGTCCTTGTAGTCGACCCACAGGGCCTTGTACTGCAGGTCCAGCGCATAGCGTTCCGAAAAAGCATAGACGGCGCTCAGCGATAACGACGACGTAAAATCGGACTCGATGCCAAAACCGCCAACATCGCCCTTGACCCGGGCAACCCAGCGGTCATTGATCGGGTAAGTCCAGCGCGCACCAACAAGCAGGTCGATCCAGCTGGCATCGACGCGGCGCGTGGCGTCACCGGGCAGAACGGCCGGATCCAGTCGGACGTCGACATCGTTGTCCCACCAGCGGAATCCGGCAAAATACTCGAAATTCCGGGCTGCACCGCTCGATTGCCGTAGCAACAGGCCCTCGAGGATGCCCTGGCGCAACCGGGCGTCCAGCACGCCGCCCCTGCTGCCAAAAATATCGTCCGAGAGATCCATGAAGCCATAGTCGAGAACGACGCCCCAGCCGTTGCCGCTGTGCGCCTCGAAATGCAACATCGCCGCCATGTCCAGGTTGTCGAGGATAGTCGAAAAATCCAGGTCGACCGGCGCGCCGGTCACGCGGCCGACGCCGGAGTCGCCTTCGATACTGGCGGCCAGCAGGTACGGTTCGATGCTGTAGGTCCAGTCATCTGCACTTGCCGGGCCTGCCGCGCAAATCCCCGCAAGCACCAACATGGAAACTTTCATGTTCATCGGGTGTCCTCGGTCTGGTCAGTACTTGACCAGGTAGTCTTTTGCTTCCAGGCAGACGCTGAAAGCCTTCTTGAAATTGTCGAGATCTTCGGCAGTTGCTTCTTGCCGCGCTTCGGCCTGCTCAGCGGCTTCTTCGCTAGCATGGTGCCGGGCAGCGCGTGCTTCACGGCGACCATGGATGATTCCGGCGGCAGCGCCGATCGCAGCACCTTCGCCAGCATCGTCACTCGCGATTTCACCAATGATTGCACCTGCGGCAGCACCGCGAACCGCACCGCGCCCGCCAGCACCTTCACCGACGGTTTCGGCGGCCTGCATCTCGGCTGCAGACTGTTCTTCATCGTTTTCAGCCTTTTTGGCCAGGTCAAACGGATCATCGCCGGTGTTGTCGACTGCCCAGTCGTAGCAGCCGGCTTCGTCTTTGGATTGTTGGCTTGCGTCCTGGCCATCTTTCGGAAATACATAAACATCGATGGAAGAAGCAAGCGTCTTGGCGGGCGTGTCGTCTGCCAGCCCGGGCACGGCGACCAGGCAGGCGAACGCGATAGCAATGGTTTTCATGGCATACACCTTAGTTGGGGTCATCTGAATACTGCCTTAAGATATCGTTCGACAGGGTGATAAAGATACGGAAACTGTCGTCAGCCGCCAGCTTTTCATCAACGAGCTGCGCAAAGGCCTCATCCTGTAACTTGCGCAATGCCAGCCTTGCTGAGGCTCTTTCGGCGTCACTTGATGCGGCGTCCAGCTTGTTCCGCAACTCTAATGCAGCCGAGTAAAAACGGTCGATTCGATTTTTGCGTCGAATGCGCAGAATCCGAATTGCTGCAAACGAAGCGGATACCAGCGCGATGACCAGCGTAACGACGACTTCGGCAACGCCGGAATAACGCTCGTAAATCGTCGGTTCGTTGCGATGCAGAAAGTTCTGCGTACCGGAATGCAGGACGAACGTGGAGCGCAATACATCGAATGACGCTTCACTGGCATCGAAGAGGCCGGGGCGTGTGGCCACGAGCGCCGGTCGGGCCCGCCGAAGCTCGTATATCAGGTCGTACACGACTGACGCACTGAGGTCGCTGCGCGCGACCAGCATCTTGTCGACGGCGACGGTGACAACCGGCGCGGTATTCGCAGGGCCATAGGTACCGGCCGGTATGACAAACGGGCGCAGTGGAGGATTGAGGAGCGTGGCGGCATCGACAACGGACCCGGATCCGATGTCGCCGGGATTGCCAAGAGAGTATAGGCGGTAGCCGGTAAAACTCTCCCGATGTTGCTGCGAAATGGGTGCGAAAACGGCAACGATATCGGCAACTGTCGTATCGGAAGTATCCGGATCATCGACAAAAGAAAAATCGTCTTGCGTAAGCCCGATGTGCCTCGCAATTCTCGAAAACATCAGGCGAGAGGCAGACCCATCGACGCCGGCGAATACCCTGGCACCATCCAGAAGTCGCAGTCCGGAGCTCGTGTCACGCCCATCCTTGTAGCCAATATGCAGCACGGCAGGATACACGGGCGTAACCGTGGCGACGCCTTCCCGGTAGGGCAGGTAATTTGAAACCAGCGCGAGATCCACCTGTCCTTTTACCAGCATCTCCAGCGCGTCTTCGCCGGCACTGGGCTCTGTCATCAGACTGATTTGAAACGCGCTGCCTTTATTCAGGACGCTGGCCAGGTCTGTCGCAATGTCGGCGTCGAGCTCGGACGAAGGCAGTGCCAGCCGCAGCCTGGTCGGTGCTGTATCACATGCGGCAAGCAGGAAGAGGCTGAGAACGCCCACGCATTGTTGCAGTCGAATTGGGTGCACCTTTGCCGGATCGCTTCCGCTGAAAAAATCAGCCCTATAGTACAGAATAAGCGGGCGGTTTCACCAACAGGCAAACAATATGTACATACGATCTCGCTGGCTTCTTGCAATGATATTCGCGGTGCCGATGGCCGTCGCGGCGAATTCGGATGTCGTCGTCTTCGACAACGGCGACCGACTGACCGGGGAGATCAAGTCTCTCGAACGCGGCAAACTGCGTTTCAAGACAGAGGCCACCGATACGATCTCGATTGAATGGGAGGACATTGCGTTCCTGTCCAGCGAACAGAACATACAGGTAGAGACGTTCACCGGCCGGCGCTACCTCGGGCACCTTGCGCTCAGTCCCGCGGTGAAGAAAATCAACGTACAGTTGGGCGACGACTACGTGGAACTCGATGCGACCGAGGTGGTTGTAATGACGCCGATCGAAGACCGTGGCTTCGAACGAGTGGATGGCGATATTACGGCGGGCTACAACTTCGCGAAGGCCGACGCGAACGAGCAGATGAATCTCGGCCTCGACGTCGAGTTGCGTGGTGAGATTCGGAGCCTCGGCGTGTCGCTGAATTCCACGATCTCAAACAGTCAGGGCAGCGAGTCCAGCCAACGGCATACCGCCGATGCCAATTTCAAGCGCTTTTACCCGAATCGCTGGTACTACGCCGGCGTGCTGGGCGCAACCCGCAACGATGAACTCGGCGTCGACCTGCGAACATCTATCGGTGGCGGCGGCGGCCGGGTCATATCGCAGTCCAACCACAGCAGGTTGCTCGTCGAGAGCGGCCTGTTGCTAACCCACGAAAACCTGGCACCAGACGAGGATGGCAACGACCCTCCGGATGAAGACACAGTTGAAGCGTATATCTCGATAGACTGGGACTGGTTCAGGTATGACTCGCCGGAATTCGACCTGTCGACATCGCTCGATATCATCCCGAACCTGACGAATACCGGCAGGGTGCGCGGCGAGTTCGATATCACGCTGAAATGGGAAATCATCCACGACCTGTTCTGGCAACTGAGCTTCTATGACAGTTATGACAGCGACCCGGTCACGGACGGGGCAGAGCAGAATGACTACGGTGTTACGACGTCGCTGGGTTATTCGTTCTAGCCAGTCTTCCTTATTCTCTGCCTGCGTGTTGACCCAGCTCAGTGCGTGAAATTTTCGTCGAGGAACGTCCGGAACAACTTGGCCCAGTGGACCGCGGCCTGCTCGATGCTTGGCCAGTCGGTTTCGGTGCCTTCCGCCGTCGCGATTGTCGGGGCCCTCGCGCTGTCGGCAGCCCGTGCAAGTACGTGATCACTGACGGAATCGCGCATTTCCATCAGGAACACGATGCTGCCGGGATTTGCCATTTCGCGGACCTCCCGGCGCATATGCGGAATTTCGTTGCTGCTCGCATTGCGCATGTCAACGAGCGATGCCTCGACTGTCATTGTGCCGGGGCCGGGTTCGGAGACGATGTTGTAGCCCTGCAATTGCTCGAGAAAAGCAGCGCGGAAAATCAGCCGGATGCGCGCAATATCGTCCGCTGTCGTTATGCTCGATTGCGGGAAATAGATGCCCAGTTCCGAGGCTAGGATTTGCCGGTACTGGCTGAAATCTGCATCAATGGCTACCTGGGCTGACTCGATTTGTGAGTCCTTTGCGACGCGAAAACTCTGCGACTCGACTTCAATGCTCGCACAGCCGCCGAACAGCAACAGCGCGGCGGCGGCCGCAACCAGGGAGGCCGTGCGGTATGATTTGCTATTGCAAGATGGGCTGGTGGCGGTCAACATC
>JAUIDP010000055.1 GCA_030429005.1 Gammaproteobacteria bacterium
GATGTCTCGTATGCCAGGGAAGACCTGCATATTCGCTGGTACGAAGACGGCACGCTGAACGCTTGCTACAACTGCGTCGACCGGCACCTCGATAGCAAACGGGACGACGTTGCCATCATCTGGGAAGGCGACGACCCGGACCGCGACCTCACGATCACCTATGGCGAACTGCATGCCCGTGTCTGCAGGTTCGCGAACGGCCTGAAATCGCTCGGGGCCAAGAAAGGTGACCGCATCACGATTTACATGCCGATGATCCCGGAAGCCGCGATTGCGATGCTCGCCTGTGCCCGTATCGGTGCCGTGCACTCGGTAGTATTCGGCGGCTTCTCGCCGGATGCGCTGGCAGGACGCATCGAGGATTGCGCATCGAACATCGTAATTACGGCCGACGAGGGCGTGCGTGGCGGCAAGACGATACCGCTGAAAGCCAATGTCGATGCAGCGGCGAATCGCGAGAATGTGACAACGCTGGAGAAAGTGCTGGTGGTGCGCAACACCGGCAACGAGATCGCCTGGACCGAAGGGCGCGATGCCTGGTTGCACGACCTGGAAGCAGAGGCGGATACCGACTGCCCGTGCGAAGAAATGGCCGCGGAAGACCCGCTCTTTATCCTGTACACGTCCGGGTCGACCGGCAAGCCGAAAGGCGTGCTGCACACGACTGGTGGCTATCTCGTTTACGCGTCACTGACGCACGAGTTGGTCTTCGACTATCACCCGGGCGATGTCTACTGGTGCACCGCCGATGTCGGCTGGGTGACCGGGCACAGCTATATCGTGTACGGGCCGCTGGCGAACGGCGCAATTACGCTGATGTTTGAGGGCGTGCCGAACTACCCGACGTCATCGCGCTTCTGGGAAGTGTGTGACAAGCACGCCGTGGATATCTGCTACACGGCACCAACCGCGATTCGCGCTCTGATGCGCGAAGGTGACGAGCCGGTGAAGAAGACGTCACGAAAAAGCCTGCGCCTGCTGGGCTCCGTCGGCGAGCCGATCAACCCGGAAGCCTGGGAGTGGTACTACCAGGTTGTCGGCGACGGCCGCTGTCCGATAGTCGATACCTGGTGGCAGACAGAGACCGGCGGCATCCTGATCAGCCCGCTGCCAGGTGCGACCGACCTGAAGCCCGGTTCAGCCAGCAAGCCGCTGTTCGGTGTACAGCCGGCCATCGTTGACGGCGATGGCAATACGCTCGAAGGCGCGGCGGAAGGCGTCCTGATCATGACAGACAGCTGGCCAGGCCAGATGCGCACGATCTATGGTGATCACCAGCGCTTCATCGATACCTATTTCTCGACGTTCGACAACGCGTATTTTACCGGCGACGGCGCTCGCCGCGACGAAGACGGTTATTACTGGATCACCGGCCGGGTCGACGACGTGCTGAACGTCTCGGGGCATCGTATGGGCACGGCGGAGATCGAAAGCGCGCTGGTTGCGCATCACCAGGTAGCCGAAGCGGCTGTCGTTGGCTATCCGCACGATATCAAGGGGCAGGGCATCTATGCTTACGTCACGCTGATGGAAGGAACTGAGCCCGGCGACGAGTTGCGCACGGAACTGCAGCAATGGGTCCGGACCGAGATCGGGCCGATTGCAAAACCCGACCTGATCCAGTGGGCCCCGGGGCTGCCAAAAACGCGCTCCGGCAAGATCATGCGCCGTATCCTGCGCAAGATTGCCGCGGATGACTTCGCGGAATTGGGTGATACGTCGACCCTGGCTGATCCGGCCGTCGTCAACGACCTGATCGAGAACCGGCAGAACCGTAGCGACTAGTTTACTGGCCTTCGGCCTTCTCGACCGGATTCGGCTCCAGCAGGGCGGGGTCGACCCAATCCGGATCGACTTCCTCCGGGACCACCATTTCGTCGTGCTCGAAGGGCGAATCATCGATCGCTTCGAGTTCCGCCGAAATTTCCGGGTCAATTTCGAAATCGCGTGCAGGATTGTAGTCCTGCTCGCCGAGAATCACCGTTTCTTTCAGGTTCTCATCAACGCCGCCGAGGCGCTTGTAATCCGCGATCTGGCGTTCGTAGGCGCTGACGAATTCTTCAGCGTACATCTGCGGAAAACGCCCGCCGCCGGTCTCGGTCAGGATCGGGTACAGGTCGACAAACAGGTTCCAGTACCTGAAGCGATTCGTGAGTTTCGCAATCGGCCCGGACCCCAGCGTCCGGTCAAAACTTTCCTGTAGCTCGGCCGGGTCAAAGCGGTCGGCAAACTCCAGGAACGCATTGTTCATGGCATCGAGGAACGCATCCTGGTGGAACAGCAGGTCCCGGCAGACTTCGCGGACCGAATCGCGCGGACCGAGATACTCGCCTTCTTTCCCGACCAGTAACTGCAAAATCGAGTCGCGGCTGTTGGCGGAAAGCTTCAGCGGGTTATTGTGCCTCGGCAATACCGTGGTCTGGTCGAGACGGAACGCGTTTTTCAGGTTGGCGCGGCTCGCCAGCAACTGCGTGCTGCCCTCGACAAACTCGCGCAGGACTTCGCCGACGTTGCGCATGATCTCGTTCAGGTCAGCCTGAGGGCTCAGTTCGGACCTGTCGATACCGAGTCCGGCAAGGAAGGTATTGAATAGTTCGTTGATATCGAGGTCTGCCGACGCCAGGGGTGCCGGCGGCGGTTGCGGTGCCGGTTGCTGCACCTCGTCGAGAGAAGGCGGTTGTGGTTCGAATACCGAATCATCCGCGGCCTGCATCGACGCGCTGCCGCCAAACAGGGCAGACTGGAATTCATCGTCGCCGGTAATTTCTTCTTCGTCGAGAAGCATCAGGCCCGTTTTCAGTGCACTTTCGTCGACCATGGAGCGTGCGTGGTCTTTCAACGTGGGTTGGCTGTCGTCATCGAGTGGCATAGCGACGCTTTCGCCGGCGTCGATTGATACATTGATGACGAAGTCACCGAGTCGGATGACATCGCCGTTAAACAGGCGTCGCGGATTGCCCTTGCCGAGCGGTTCGCAGTCGCCGTTAATAAAAACGCCGTTGGAACTCGTGTCAGCGAGGTAATAGGCGCCGGCCTTGAAATCAATGGTGGCGTGCCGACCGGAAATGTAGCGATCCGGGTCGGGCAGGATCCAGTCATTTTGCAACGACCTGCCAATCGTGCCGCCCTGTTCGTTAAACTCACGGACGGCATCGTCGCCGACGATTTCCCGGTGTTCGCTGACTATTTCAAGCTGGAGTGCCATGACACTCGAATAATGCAGAGAATCAGGGGGTTGCGCTGCTACGCAGTTCACATAATAAGAACCGCAGTCAGCGATTGGGTTTCCTGATATGAGCAATAAAGACCATATAATGACAGTACGGCGGTTTCCCAGATACTTGCGCCAAGACATCCGGATTTAGTTAAACTACGCGACCTTCAGGGGTGGTAGCTGTGACGAAAAAGAAGCTCTACAGGGTAGTTTTCATGAGCCAGGGGCAGATCTACGAGGTCTATGCCCGCGATGTCGGGCACGGTGACCTGTTCGGATTCGTTTCCGTCGAGCAGCTGGTCTTCGGCGAGCGTACGACCGTCGTGGTCGATCCGTCGGAAGAGCGTATCAAGTCTGAGTTCGAACACGTCACACGCACGTACCTGCCGATGCATTCAATCGTGCGCATTGACGAAGTCGACAAACAGGGTGCGTCGAAGATTTCCAAGATGGAGGGCAACGTGGCCCAGTTCCCGATGCCGATTTACTCGCCCGGGGACCCTAAACCCTGATGCTTGAAATACCGGGACAGCCGGCGCTGTCAGATTTTCGTCTAACCAAGCTGAAAGATGCGCTGCAACAAGTTGAACCGCGGCTGACATCACTTTTTGCCAGCTTCAGCTATTTCGTCGAGCCGAATCCCGGTGCGAACATCGCCGCCGAGCAAAAAAAGCGGCTGCAGGACCTGCTGCTGTCGGGTGACAGGCCCGCCAGGCGCAACAAACGCGCCCGGTCACTCTATGTCGCGCCGCGGCCGGGCACGATCTCGCCCTGGTCCAGCAAAGCGACCGATATCGCGCGTGCCTGTGGTCTCGATAGCGTGGCACGCATCGAGCGCGGCATCTGCTACGACATGCAATTCAAAGGCGCTGTCGCTGACGACGTACTTGACCGCCTTGCGCCACTTCTGCATGACCGCATGACCGAGGCGGTGTTCGGCAGCGGCTCGGATGCCGGGCAGTTGTTCGACATGCATGAGCCGGCACCGGTGGCAATCGTGCCGTTGCGCGAGAGCGGCAGGCAGGCACTGGTGGACGCGAATGTCGCACTTGGTCTGGCACTCGCCGACGAGGAAATCGACTACCTGGCTGAAAGCTACAAGGCCCTGGACCGGGACCCGACGGATGCCGAACTGATGATGTTTGCACAGGCGAACTCGGAGCATTGCCGGCACAAGATTTTCAACGCTGACTGGGAGATCGATGGAGAACTGCAGGACGAGCAACTGTTCGGCATGATTCGTTCGACCACGGCAGCCAGCCCGGACGGCGTGCTGTCGGCCTATTCCGACAATGCTGCGGTCATCGAAGGCTGGCAGGGTTCGCGATTGCTGCCGCTGGCGAGTGATCGCGAGTATCAATACAGCGACGAGCCGGTACACATACTGATGAAGGTGGAAACGCACAACCACCCGACAGCGATCTCTCCATTCCCGGGCGCAGCGACCGGTGCCGGCGGCGAAATCCGTGACGAGGGTGCGACCGGACTTGGTGCCAAACCGAAGGCCGGCCTGACCGGGTTCTCGGTATCGCACCTGCGTATCCCGGGCTTCGCGCAGCCCTGGGAGATCGACTTTCCGCATCCCGAGCGCATGGCGTCGCCGCTTGCGATCATGCTGGAAGGACCGATTGGCGGCGCAGCCTTCAACAACGAATTCGGGCGGCCCAACCTGCTGGGCTACTTCCGTACTTTCGAGGCTCGATTGCCGGGGCTCCCGGAGAACGAGATTCGCGGCTACCACAAGCCGATCATGATCGCCGGTGGCGTCGGCAACGTTCGCGCTGGCCATGCCCGGAAGATCGACGTGCCGGTTGGCGCCAGGCTGGTCATTATCGGCGGCCCGGCAATGCTGATCGGCCTCGGCGGCGGCGCCGCGTCGAGCCTCGCCAGCGGCAGCAGCAGTGAAGACCTCGACTTTGCGTCGGTACAGCGCGGCAATCCGGAGATGCAGCGCCGCGCCCAGGAAGTCATCGATCGATGCTGGCAGATGGGTGACAAGAACCCGATCCTGCTGATCCACGATGTCGGTGCCGGCGGATTGTCGAACGCGGTTCCCGAAGCCGTAGACCACAGCAAGCACGGCGCAGAGATCGAATTGCGCAATATCGCCAATGTCGAACGTGGCATGTCGCCGATGGCCATCTGGTGCAACGAGGCCCAGGAACGCTATGTACTGGTCGTGGACGCCGATGAGATGGAAGCATTCGAGGCTATCTGCGATCGTGAGCGCTGTCCGTTGTCCGTCATAGGCACGCTGACAGAAGAGGAGCGATTGCAGGTCAGCGACCTCGAGTTTGGCAACTCGCCAGTGGATATGCCGATGTCGTTGCTGTTCGGCAATACGCCGAAGATGACGCGCAGGGTCGCCAGGGACGAGGCCGATGCCCCTGATATCGACCTGTCCGGCATCAGGCTGGAAGAGGCGGTGCGCCGGGTTTTGCGCTTCCCGGCAGTTGCCGACAAATCCTTCCTGATTAATATCGGTGACCGCACGGTTGGCGGCTTGACCGCTCGCGACCAGATGATCGGGCCGTGGCAGGTACCGGTGAGCGACGTTGCCATGACGACCACCGGCTTTTCCGGTTACACGGGCGAAGCCATGGCGATGGGTGAGAGAACCCCACTTGCGGCCAGCAACGCGCCGGCTTCAGGCCGCATGGCCGTCGCCGAGGCGGTCACGAACATCGCAGCAGCGGCGATTGACGATCTCGGCAAGGTGCGCCTGTCCGCAAACTGGATGGCAGCCAGCGGGCATCCCGGTGAAGATGCCCGCTTGTTCGATACAGTAAAAGCGGTTGCTCACGAGTTATGCCGGGACCTCGGAATTGCCATTCCGGTCGGCAAGGATTCCCTGTCTCTGAAAGCACGCTGGACAGAACAGGAGCAGGACTTCGAAGTAGTAGCGCCGGTTTCGCTGATCGTCTCGGCTTTCGCGCCGACGTCGGATGTCCGCAATCAACTGACACCCCAGTTACGCGTAGCAGACGATGCCAGTTACCTGTTGTTGTTCGATCTCAGCGGCGGCCAGCAACGCATGGGTGGCTCCTGTCTCGCCCAGGCATTCGGGCGCGTCGGCGGGGCAGTGCCGGACCTCGACAGTGCTGACGAGCTGAAGAATTTTTTCGCGGCTATCCAGGAGCTGAACCAGCGCGATATGTTGCTCGCGTATCACGACCGTAGTGACGGTGGCTTGTTGGCAACGATTGCAGAGATGATGTTTGCGAGCCGCCTTGGTGTGAGCCTCAAACTGGATGGCACGGACGAGGAAATTCTGCGGCAGCTGTTCAGTGAAGAACCGGGCGCTGTCGTGCAGGTTGAAAAGAAGAAGCTCACCCAGGTACAAATGGTGCTGGACCGTACCGGTGCGACGGCCAGGGCGATCGGCCGGGTGGAATACGACAGCGAAGTCCTGCGCGTGCGCCGGGGTGACGATGTCGTGCTGAGCACCGAGCGTGCCGCGATGCAGCGCGACTGGTCCGAGACCAGCTATCGCATGCAGGCATTGCGCGACAACCCGGCGACCGCCAGGGAGGAATTCGATCGAATCCTCGATGACAGGGACCCGGGGCTGAACGCTGTGCTCACCTTTGACCCGTCGGACGATATCGTTCGTCAATACCGCGGAACGCCGGGGCCGCGGGTCGCCATTCTTCGCGAACAGGGCGTGAACAGCCAGTACGAGATGGCCGCTGCTTTCATGCGCGCCAATTTCACGGCGGTCGATGTCCATATGAG
Source organism: Gammaproteobacteria bacterium (assembly GCA_030429005.1). Taxonomy (GTDB): domain Bacteria; phylum Pseudomonadota; class Gammaproteobacteria; order Steroidobacterales; family Woeseiaceae; genus UBA1847. Next base: position 6,950 of record JAUIDP010000055.1, read on the forward strand.
CGACCTGCACGAAGGGCGCGATAACCTCGCCAATTATCATGGTGTCGTTGCCTGTGGCGGGTTTTCCTTTGGTGATGTGCTGGGCGCCGGTGGCGGCTGGGCCAAGTCGATTCTCTACCATGAGCGGACACGCGAGCAGTTTGCAGAATTCTTCGGGCGCAACGATACGTTTGCGCTCGGCGTCTGCAATGGTTGCCAGATGTTTTCCAACCTGCGCGAACTGATTCCCGGTGCCGATAGCTGGCCGCGCTTCCTGCGCAACAAGTCCGAGCAGTTCGAAGCGCGATTGAGTCTTGTCGAAGTATTGCAGAGTCCGTCGATCTTCCTGGAAGGAATGGCCGGCTCACGTATGCCCATCGCGACATCGCATGGTGAAGGCCGCGTTGTATTCGCAGATGACACTGACCGCTATGCGGCATCCCACCTGATCGCAGCCCGTTACGTCGACAATAGCGGTAACGTGGCTGACAGCTACCCGGCGAATCCGAACGGATCGCGCGACGGCATCTGCGCCCTTTCGAACGATGATGGCCGGGTAACGATAATCATGCCGCACCCGGAGCGGGTGGCGCGAACTGTGCAGAATTCGTGGCACCCGGATACCTGGGGCGAGGACGGTCCCTGGCTGCGCATGTTCCGGAATGCGAGGCGTGCGCTGGACTAAGCCGTTGACTGGTAGTCGTTGCTGCTTTCCTCGACAAAGAACCGGCGAACCTTGATTGCCCGCGTCAGTTTGCCTCGCCGTACAAAGCACTGGTAGAACATGTCCTTCATCAGTTCCAGCAGTATACCGGCCTGGGCACGACTGATCAGTGGCAGGTCCGCCTCGCTTTCTGCTTCAAACAGGACCTTGCGGATCGGGTCGAACATGTCGTCCTGCAAGCCGGCGATGTCGCGCGCAACCATTACTTCATCGAAGGCACGCAGTTTGCCGCCTTCGCCGAGCGCGTCAAACGCGGCCAATGCGGAGCGTCGGCACATCGATGCAAATGCATTGAAGCTGTTGCCTGAATAGCAGGCGAGCGCTTCGCGAAACAGTAATTCCGTCTCTTTCGGCAGGTAGGAGAACGAGAAGCGCTCTTTCGGTCGCTCCAGTTCGACGAAATTCGGTCCGAGTTCGACCGTCGAATCCGAATACTCACGCGCCGTAAAGCGCAGGAACACCGGTGACTTGCAGGAGTCGCACTGGAACACGAGGCCTACCTGGCCGGGTTTGTTGCCGAGGAGCGTCGTCACGTCCGGGACGGCTTGCGGGCTCATATTAGCGTAGACATTGCAGTGCGGGCATTCGAGCCCGATTTGCTCACCCCCGGCGATGAGTAGCCCCTGATCCTTGTCCAGACTAATGCTCATAATCGCTCTGATATCAATTGTTTGGGTGAGTATGCACCAATGCTGCGGGCCTGCCGCCGATGCTTAACATAATACCGGAATCATTCCTGTTTGCGGCCCCAGGTGCCAACCGCCTGGCGCGCTTGCTCGTTGACCGGGCGTGCGACCAGGGCATCCCGGCTGAGCGTAATGCTGAACCGCGCGCCATCCGCCAGCGGCAAATAGGTGGCGGTGCCATAGAACGCGTCGACACCCGGCGTCCAGGACGGGTATTCGCGTGCCAGGTTCCACAGGTCCAGGGGCCGTTCCTCGGCAAGGGAGTGCACCGTGCGAGGCTCGGTCAGTTCGCGATCGACGCTTGAGTAGCGGCCGCTCAGCCGTTCAAGCTGGTAAACGGGATCCAGTCCGAGGATCGTGGCCGGCGGTTTCCAGGTGAGTACGCGCGCGTCCAGCTGCCATTCGTCGCCACGGATCGGCAACATGCGGTCCAGCTCGCCGTCGAGCATCAGCCGGGCGGTGTATTCATTGCCACTCTCGCGGCTGAACTCGATCAGTGCAACAGGCTTCTCGGCGACCAGGCGCTTGTAGCTGACGTAGCTCATGCAAACCAGCACGGCTGCCGTGGCCAGTGCTGCTGCGCTGGCGCTGACAGCGATGGACCCGGTAGCTCGCACAAACCGACCGCGGCGCAGCTGGCCGAAGACGGGGCGCAGGAACAGCAGCGCGAGAATCGAGAATACGCAAGCCGCTGCTACGAGCCAGATCATCTGCGTCCCCTAGGCATCCAGACGCTTGTACTTGATCCGGTGGGGCTTGTCAGCGTCATCGCCGAGCCGGCGTTTGCGGTCCGCCTCGTAGTCCGCGTAGTTGCCGGCGAACCAGGTGACCTGGGAATCGCCCTCGAACGCCAGGATGTGTGTCGCGATACGATCGAGAAACCACCGGTCATGCGAGATAACGACGGCCGAGCCGGGGAACTCCAGCAGCGCTTCTTCGAGCGCGCGCAGGGTTTCCACGTCGAGATCGTTGGTCGGTTCGTCGAGCAGCAGCAGGTTGCCGCCGGACTTGAGCATCTTGGCAAGGTGCACGCGATTGCGCTCGCCGCCCGAGAGTACCCCGATTTTCTTTTGCTGCTCCGGTCCACGGAAATTGAAGCGGCCGACGTAGGCGCGCGACGACGTTTCGTAGTTGCCGACCTTGATCAGGTCGAGGCCATCCGAGATTTCCTCCCAGACAGTCTTGTTGTCATCGAGGCTGTCACGGGACTGGTCGACACTGGAGATCTGGACCGTTTCGCCGAGTCGAATTGTCCCGGCATCCGGTTTTTCGCTGCCTTCGAGCATACGAAACATCGTTGTCTTGCCTGCACCGTTCGGCCCGATGACACCGACAATGCCGCCAGCCGGAAGCTGGAAGCTCAGGTCATCGATGAGCAGCTTGTCGGCGAAACCTTTTCTGAGTCCCTCGACTTCGATGACGACGTCTCCGAGCCGGGGTCCGGGCGGAATATAGATTTCGTTGGTCTCGTTGCGTTTCTGGTAACTCGCCGACGATATTTCCTCGAACTGCCTGAGGCGTGCCTTCGACTTCGCCTGGCGGCCTTTCGGGTTCGATCGTACCCATTCGAGTTCGGTTTGCATGGCCTTTTGCCGTGCCTTTTCGCTGGCTTCCTCGTTCTTTAGGCGATTGCTCTTCTGTTCCAGCCACGACGAGTAATTCCCTTCCCACGGAATGCCGTGGCCGCGGTCGAGTTCGAGAATCCAGCCGGCCACGTTGTCGAGGAAGTAGCGGTCATGGGTGACGGCGATGACCGTGCTCGGATATTCGTCAAGAAAACGCTCCAGCCAGGCCACCGACTCGGCATCCAGGTGGTTGGTCGGCTCGTCCAGCAGCAGCATGTCCGGCTGCGACAACAGCAGGCGGCACAGCGCGACGCGGCGTTTTTCACCGCCGGACAGCTTGCTGACGTCAGCGTCCCATGGCGGCAAGCGCAGCGCATCGGCCGCAATTTCGAGTTTGCGGTCCAGTTCCCAGGCGCCGGCAGTGTCGATAGCATCCTGCAGCTTGCCCTGTTCCTCGAGCAACGCCGTCATTTCGTCATCGCTCATGGGCTCGGCGAACTGCATCGAGATTTCGTTGAACCGGTCCAGCAGTGCCTTGGTCTCCGCAACGCCTTCCTCGACATTGCCGCGAACGTCCTTGCTTTCGTCGAGCTCGGGTTCCTGTGGCAGGTAACCGATATTGATGCCGGGCTGTGGCCGGGCTTCGCCGTCAATCTCGGTATCGAGGCCCGCCATGATCCGCAGGACCGTCGATTTGCCGGCGCCGTTCAGTCCCAGGATGCCAATTTTCGCGCCCGGGAAGAACGACAGTGAAATGTCCTTGATGATGTAGCGTTTCGGCGGGACCACCTTGGCCACGCGATTCATCGTATATATGTATTGCGCCATTTATCTCTGCTGGTTGTTCTGCAGCGCGCATTATCCGGTATGCTGCAGCGATAGCCAACAACAAGAACTCGCGCATATGAGCGATTCGGTGCTTGTCTACAAGGGAAACGAGATTGCCAGCTACGGTTTCGGCGATCCGCATCCGTTCGGTTTCGATCGCCATGACGTGTTCCAGCAGGAACTGGTTGACGCCGGCCTGGCTGCGAGCGTCGAGTTCGGCTTGCCACGGCGTGCGAGTGTCGACGAATTGTTGCTGTTTCATTCCGCGGACTACATAGACCTGGTGTCGAGAAAGTCGGTGGAGGGACGGGGGTTTCTCGATGACGGCGATACGCCGGCGGTTCCCGGTATTTTTGATGCAGCGTCGGATGTCGTCGGCACGACGCTGGCGGCTGTTGACGCGGTCATGACGGGTGCGGCGAAACGGGCATTTGTGCCAATTGCCGGCTTGCACCACGCGGCGCGAGACCATGCGGCAGGCTTTTGCGTATTCAATGACTGCGGTGTCGCCGCCGAGTATCTGCGCAAACAACACGGCGTGCAGCGGATCGCCTACATCGATATCGATGCCCATCACGGTGACGGCATGTTCTACGGCTTTGTCGACGACCCGGACCTGATCTTCGCGGATATCCACGAAGATGGCCGCTACCTTTATCCTGGCACCGGGGCCGCCGAAGAAACCGGCAAGGGGCGGGCTCGCGGTACCAAGCTGAATATCCCGGTTGCGCCGGGCGCTGACGATGCGGATTTCAGCCGCGAGTGGGAGCGCGTCGAGCGTTATCTCGAACAGGCCCGGCCCGAGTTCATCCTGTTGCAGGGCGGTGCCGACAGCCTCGAAGGCGACCCGATCACACACCTCAGTTATACCGAGGAGTCCCATGCCAGCGCGGCGGCGGCGTTGTGCCGGATCGCCGAGAAACACTGTGAAGGACGAATCGTCGGCACCGGTGGCGGTGGCTACAACCGCCGCAACCTCGCGCGGGCCTGGACCCGTATCGTGCAGTCTTTCGTCGACGCGGACTAAGCAGTAACATCGCGCCCTCGTAAACAATAGCCGCGGAGCCCCGAAATCATGTTCGATACGTCAACCACGCTGGAGTCCTTCGATCCGGACCTGGCCAAAGCCATTGCCCAGGAAGCCCGGCGCCAGGAGGAGCATATCGAGCTGATAGCTTCCGAGAATTACGCCAGCCCGCGCGTGATGGCCGCGCAGGGATCTGTGTTGACCAACAAGTATGCCGAGGGTTACCCGGGCAAGCGTTATTACGGTGGTTGCGAGTATGTCGACGACTCCGAGACGCTGGCCATCGAGCGGGCCAAGGCGTTGTTCGGTGCCGACTACGCCAACGTGCAGCCGCACTCGGGATCGCAGGCCAACGCCGCCGTTTACATGGCCCTGTGCGAACCCGGCGATACGGTGTTGGGCATGAGCCTTGCCGAGGGCGGCCACCTGACGCACGGATCGAGAGTAAATTTCTCCGGCAAGCTGTACAACGCCGTCCAGTACGGTCTCGATGCAGAGACCGGGGAAATCGACTATGCGCAGGTTGAAGCCCTTGCCAAAGAGCATCGGCCGACGATGATTGTCGCCGGTTTCTCGGCGTACTCGCGCGTCGTCGACTGGCAGCGTTTTCGTGAAATTGCAGACAGCGTCAGCGCCTGGTTGATGGTGGATATGGCGCACGTCGCCGGCCTGGTCGCAACGGGCCACTACCCGAGTCCCATCGCGATCGCCGACGTTTGTACGACGACGACTCACAAGACCTTGCGCGGACCTCGTGGCGGCCTGATCCTGGCACGCGCCAACGACGAGTTGACGAAGAAATTCAATTCGCTGGTATTTCCGGGAACGCAGGGTGGGCCACTCGAGCACGTTATCGCGGCCAAGGCCGTGGCCCTGAAGGAAGCGATGGATCCGTCGTTCCGGGACTACCAGGGGCAGGTGTGTGCGAACGCGAAAGTTATGGCAGAAGTGCTGGCCGACCGGGGTTACCCGATTGTCTCCGGTGGCACTGACAACCACCTGATGCTGGTCAGCCTGATCGACAAGGGGATTACCGGCAAGGACGCCGACGCCGCGCTGGGCCGGGCCAATATTACCGTGAACAAGAATGCGGTGCCCAACGACCCGCAGTCGCCGTTCGTCACCAGCGGCCTTCGACTGGGTACACCGGCAATCACGACGCGTGGCTTTGGCGCAGAGGAAACCCGGGAGCTTAGCGGCTGGATAGCCGATATACTGGATGATCTCGACAACGAGGAGACCAACAGACGGGTGCGTGACCAGGTCCTGGAACTCTGCAAACGCTTTCCCGTATACGCCTGACGGCCTGACTCCATGCACTGCCCGTTCTGCAGCCACGAAGAGACCAAGGTCATCGATTCGCGCCTGGCCGCTGACGGCCGGCAGATTCGGCGGCGGCGGCAGTGCTCGGACTGCAGTGAGCGCTTCACGACCTTTGAGTCGGCCGAACTCGTCATGCCGCGACTGATCAAGAATGACAGTTCCCGGCAACCTTTCGACGAGTCGAAATTGCGCAGTAGCATGACACGGGCGCTGGAAAAACGGCCGGTACCCAGCGACGAACTGGAAGAAGCCGTCGAGCGGCTGATTCACCGCCTACGCACGATGGGCGAACGCGAAGTGCCGTCCCGGCTGGTCGGTGACCTGGTGATGGAGGAGTTGCGTGCGTTGGACGAGGTCGCCTATGTCCGCTTTGCCTCGGTGTATCGCCGGTTCCAGGATGTCACCGAGTTCGAAGAAGAAATCAGGCGACTGCAACGAATCTCCGAGACTGCTGCCAGCCGCGAACAGATGTCCCTGTTGCCGGAGTTGCTCGGCAAGAAGAAGTAACCGCCGATGCCCGAGTTTTCGCCTGACGACCGCAAGTACATGCAACGTGCGCTGGAACTGGCGCAGCATGGCCGCTACGGTGCGCACCCGAACCCGATGGTTGGCTGCGTAGTCGTGCGTGACGGCGACATCGTTGGCGAAGGCTGGCACCCGCTGGCCGGGGAACCGCACGCAGAGGTCTTTGCGCTGCGCGACGCCGGTGACGAGGCACGCGGCGCGACAGCCTATGTCACTCTCGAGCCGTGTTCCCACCAAGGCAAGACACCGCCATGCTGCGAAGCATTGATTGCGGCCGGCGTGGCCGCTGTTGTCGTCGCGCGCGAAGACCCGAATCCCCGGGTCAACGGCCAGGGCATCGCGCGCCTGGTTGACGCAGGGATCGACGTCAGGAGCGGCTTGCTGCGGGATCTTGCCGACAAATTGATGGCCGGTTTCCTGAGCCGCATGCAGCGCGGCCGTCCGCGCGTGCGCCTGAAGATTGCCGCCAGCCTCGACGGCCGCACGGCCATGGCCAGCGGCGAGAGCCAGTGGATCACCGGACCAGCGGCGCGTACCGATGTACAGCGTCTGCGCGCCGAATCCGGAGCCGTGCTGACCGGCGTCGCGACGGTGCTTGCCGATGACCCGTCGCTGACAGTACGCATGCCGGAATTCAATCCTCACGATCGTCAGCCATTTCGCGTCGTGCTGGACAGCCGTTTGCGAATGCCGGCATCCGCCCGCATGCTGTCCCTGCCCGGAGAGACGCTGGTCTATTGTCACGATGCCGGCAACGCGCGCGCGCTGAGTGCCGCCGGCGCGACCGTGGTCGAGGTTGCAGCGGACGGAGCCTTCACGGATCTTGCCGCAGTTCTTGCGGATCTCGCGGGTCGCGGGGTCAACGATGTACTGGTCGAGGCCGGCCCGACAGTTGCCGGCCGCGTACTTGCCGCCGGGCTGGTGGATGAGCTGATAATCTACCAGGCACCAACAATCCTCGGCAGTGAGACGAAAGGCATGCTGACGACGCCGAACTGGCTGCGCCTGGCCGACCGGGTGACGCTGGATATCCTGGAGATGACCCGGGTGGGCGACGACATGCGGATCACGGCGATTCCGGAGTATAAGTAAGTATGTTTACCGGCATTATCCAGGCGCTGGGCGAAATCGAGACACTGGCGGAAGTCGACGGGGATGTGCGCCTGTCAATCCGCTCCGCCGGCCTGCCATTCGCAGAATACGCTGTCGGCGAGAGTATCGCGGTCAACGGCGTCTGCCTGACGGCAACGGCGTTGCGCGAAGACGGCTTCGACACCGACGTGTCGACGGAAACGCTGGCCGTGACGTCGCTGGCCGGGCTGCAACAGGGATCGCGGGTCAACCTGGAACCTGCGATGAGCCTTGGCGATCGCCTTGGCGGGCACCTGGTCAGCGGCCACGTCGATTGCACCGGTAGAGTGCTGGATATCCACGAAGACGCCCGGTCGCTGCGTATCGGCATCGAGATGCCGTCGGATTATGCACGCTACGTAGCACACAAGGGCTCGGTCTGTGTTGACGGTGTCAGCCTTACCGTAAATTCGGTATCCGCAAACCGCTTCGACTTGAATATCATCCCGCATACCGCCGAGACTACGACGATCGGCGGTTACACTCCGGGCACGGTTGTCAATATCGAGGTTGATCTGCTGGCACGTTACCTGGAGCGACTCTTGACGCGCGATGCGGACGGCATCTCGCTGGAATTCCTGAAGGCACATGGTTATGTCTGACAACACCACGATTCACCCGAGCGCGCTGCACGGCGCTGACGACAATGCATTCAGCGGGATCGAGGAGCTGATAGCCGACATCCGGGCCGGCAAGATGGTCATCATGGTCGATGACGAGAGCCGCGAGAACGAAGGTGACCTGCTGATGGCGGCAAGCAGGGTGCGGCCGGAAGATATCAATTACATGGCAACGCATGGCCGCGGACTGATATGCCTGACACTCTCGCGGGAACGCTGCGCGCAGCTGCGCCTGCCGCTGATGGTCAGCGAAACCGACCAGCATCACGGCACCAATTTCACGTTGTCGATCGAAGCAGCCGAGGGCATCACCACCGGCATCTCGGCCCATGACCGGGCGCGCACCGTGCAGGCGGCCGTTGCACCCGATGCGAAGCCGGGCGACCTCCGGCAACCCGGACACATTTTCCCGGTCATGGCCCAGCCGGGCGGTGTCCTGACGCGGGCAGGGCATACCGAGGCCGGCTGTGACCTGGCGAGGCTCGCCGGCCTGGAACCGGCAGCGGTGATCGTCGAGATCCTGAACGAAGATGGCAGCATGGCGCGTCGCCAGGACCTGGAGCGGTTTGCCAGGCAGCACGATATCCGTATCGGCACGATCGCCGACCTGATTCGTTACCGGCTGGAGACGGAGCGCAACGTCGAGCGCATCGCCGAGCAACAGATCGACAGCGAGTACGGTGAATTCAGGATGTTCTGCTACGACGATCGCATCAACCGCGCGGTCCATATTGCGCTCGTCAAAGGCGATCTTGAAAAGGCAGAGCAACCGCTGGTGCGCGTGCACCTGCAGGACACGCTCGGCGACGTTATCGGCGTCAAGAGCCGGTCGCTGGGCTGGCCGCTGGACGCGGCGATTGCACGGATTGCAAAGGAAGACACCGGTGTGGTGGTCGTGCTGCGTGAGCAGGAGACATCGCGCGACTTCATGGAAGCGGTAGAAGCCCTGTCCGGTGACGGTGACGAGCTGCGCGAACGCCGGGATGGCGAATCCGTGTTTCGTATGTACGGTATCGGTGCACAGATACTGCGTGACCTCGGACTGTCGAAAATACGTGTATTATCGGCACCCAAACAAATGCACGCGATCTCCGGTTTTGACCTCGAGATCACCGGATACGTCGAGGAGTGATGGACAAAATCAGGACAACAGAAGGAGATCGGGTCGTTCGCGATGCGCATTTCGGTATCGTCGCGTCGCGATTCAATGAATTCATTGTCGAGTCCCTGTTGAAAGGTGCATTGCACTGCCTGCGGCAGCACGGCGCCGCCGATGCGGATATTGAAATCCTGCGTGTCCCGGGCGCCTTCGAAATGCCGCTCGCGGTCGACAAGCTCGCGGCGAGTCGGCGTTGCGACGGCATCATTGCCCTCGGCGCGGTCATCCGCGGTGGAACGCCGCACTTCGACTATGTCGCCGGCGAATGCGTGAAAGGCATTTCCGCCGCGTCGCAACGGCACGGTGTGCCGGTCGGGATGGGCGTCCTGACAGTCAATACGATCGAACAGGCCATTGAGCGCGCCGGCACCAAGGCCGGCAACAAGGGTGAGGAAGCAGCCCTTGCGGTCATCGAGATGGTCAATTTCCTGCGGCGCGTCGACTAGCGCTGCCGGGAACCGAATCATGCCTCCAGCTGCATCCACCGGCACGCGCACGCGCGCACGCGAATTACTGTTGCAGGCGTTGTACCAGCAGCAAATCGCCGGCCATGACAGCGCGGAGTTGCTGGAGCAATTCCATCAACAGGCGGCGTACAATCGCGTGGACCGGGAGTTCTTCGACACGGCGTTACCGGCCATTTGTGCAGACTGGGAGGAGCTGGAAGCAGCGCTCGAACCACTCGTCGACCGGCCGCTCGCGCAACTGGATCCGGTTGAGAAGGGCATCCTGCTGATCGGTGTATTCGAACTGACCACGCGGCCCGATGTACCGTACCGGGTAGTGATTAACGAAGGCGTAAACCTGGCGAAACGATTCGGCGCGCTGGACGGCCACAAGTACATTAATGCGTGCCTGGACAAAGCGGCGCAGAGCCTGCGCAGCGACGAAGTACAAGCGCAAGGCAGTGGATGAGTTCGAGCTGATTCAAAAGTACTTCGCCGGCAGCAGCGGGCCGGGCGTTGTTACGGGGATCGGCGATGACGGCGCCGTCCTGCAGCCGAGATCGGGCCGCGAACTGGTTGCTGTCGTCGACACGCTGGTTGCGGACACGCATTTTCCCGCCGGCACCGACCCGTATGACATCGCGTTTCGCGCCGTTGCAGTGAACCTGTCCGACGTCGCTGCGATGGCGGCAACACCGCGCTGGATGACGCTGGCGCTGACGCTGCCGGAGGCCCGGGCGGAATGGCTGGAACGATTTGCCGCAGGCATGCGCGCCGCGGCAACGCCGTACGAACTGGTGCTGGTTGGCGGCGACACGACGTCCGGCGAGACGCTGGTCATCACAGTACAGATCATTGCCGACGTGCCGGCCGGCCAGGCCGTTACCCGCGCCGGCGCCAGGCCTGGCGATCAGGTTTATGTCAGCGGCCATGTAGGCGACGCGGCCGGCGGGCTGGAGTTGATCAAAGCCGGTTCGCAGGAGGGCCACCTTGCCGGGCGGTTCCTGCGCCCGGATGCACGTGTTGTACTTGGGCAGGCACTGCAGGGTCTTGCCACCGCGGCGATCGATATTTCAGACGGACTGTACGCGGATCTCGGCAAGCTGCTCGCAGCCAGCGGCGCCGGTGCGGTGATCGAATTGTCCGATTTGCCGCTATCGCCGGCATTGCAGCAACAGTTCGATGCTGATGTCTGCCGCCGTTTCGCGCTGTCCGGCGGCGACGATTACGAACTGTGCTTCACGCTGCCGGCTGCAAGCGACGTACCTGACTGCGGTACACGCGTCACGCGTATTGGCGAGGTCGTCGCCGGGACCGGCATCGAATGCCGTTTGCAGGGTTCGCTGGTCGACTATCGCGACAGCGGGTACCTTCACTTCCAGTGAACAACGACTCCAGAATCCCGGCACGAACTGTCCTGACGGACCCTGTTCATCTGCTCGCGTTCGGCCTGGGTACCGGCTTGTCGCCCGTCGCGCCGGGGACGGTGGGAACCTTGCTCGGGGTGGCGCTGGCCTGGTTCACGCTGGGTTTGGGGTTGCATGTCCAGGTCGGCATTGCCGCATTCCTGGTCATCGCCGGCATCTGGATTTGCGACAACAGTTCGAAACGCATTGGCGTGCACGATCCGGGCGGCATCGTCTGGGATGAGATCGCCGCCATGTACATCGTGCTGCTGGTGGCCCCGGCGACCATTACCGCGTGGCTGTTGGCATTTGCCGCGTTTCGCGTGTTCGATATTGTCAAACCGTGGCCGATTCGGGACCTGGATCACAGTATCGGCGGGGGGCTGGGAATTATGCTGGATGACCTCGTAGCCGCTCTGTACGCCGCGATTTTACTGGCTTTGTATGGGTGGCTGATGACATAACCTGTGAGTAAAAATGGCGACCCCGGTAAGCGAAATCGACAAAGCGAATGATGCCCCCGCCAAGATCGGCAAATACGTCATCATCAACAAGATCGG
>JAUIDP010000056.1 GCA_030429005.1 Gammaproteobacteria bacterium
CAAGCTGTCGATTGCGCCAAGCGCCGCAAGAACGGCAGCGCTGACGAGCATATAATTGAGCCGCGCGAGGTCGATGTTCGGCACCTGCAGGTCCGGCAGCCCCGAGGGCATGGGCCCGAGCCGGGGCACTCCCGGCGCGAACAGCGCGAGCAGCGTGCAGACGAAGATGGCGATCAGCGGCGCCGGGACAACCCGTGTCCACTGTTTTGGCAGGGCGCTGCACAGAAGCAGTGACAGCACGCCAACCACGGCCGCGGCAAGGTTGAACTGGTCGAATTCGCCGGGGAGAGCGGTTATCGCATTGATAACATCGGATTGCGGCGCTATTCCGACCAATGGCTCCAGCTGCAGGATTATCAGGATGACACCGATGCCGGACATGAACCCGGATATAACCGGGTACGGCATCATGTTGATGTAGCGGCCTATCGACAGGTAGCCAAACAGGACCTGGAAGCCGCCCGCCATGATGACGACGGTAAATGCTGCTGCCGGGTTGTCGCCAAACTGTGTAAACACGCTTGCCGCAACGATCGTCATCGGCCCGGTGGGGCCGGAGATCTGTGCCGGGGTTCCGCCGAACAGGGCGGCAAACAGGCCCACGCAAATGGCGCCGTACAGGCCCGCCGTCGGCCCCATTCCGGACGTTACGCCGAATGCAAGCGCGAGTGGCAGCGCGACGATCGCGGCGGTCAGTCCGCCGAACAGATCGCCCCGGAAATTCTCCAGTGACAGCCGGTTAACAGGAAAGCGCATAACGATGGTGCAGACTGGCAGAATCGATTGCGGCACTCAACCCGCAATTGCTTTACGCAGCATTTTGTACGCACCAAACCCAAGCGCAACAGCCAGCAACAGGTAGCCCGCAAGAAGCAGGTAGATCTCGTTGCCGGCCCATGTGCGGTTGAGGATCATCGTGCTCGTCTCGACGTTCAAACTGCCGTTCCTGATGGCCGGCATGATCTCCGTCGAGCAGAGATAGCCGATGATTACGGCGAAGAACAAACTTGATAAAGCAAGCAAGAGCCCAAGCATGCCTGCAGCGACTTTCTTCAACACGAAAGCCTCCGGAAAGAAACTGTCGCTATCTTACCCGAAGTAGCGGCGACCGAACGCCAGTTGGGGTCAACCGCCGCCGGAAAGCGCAACCGCGGTTCCGGCTGCAACCGCGGTGGTAATGACAGCTGCCGCAGCAACCACGCCGACAGCAAGCCCGGCAGTTTTCAAAATCCCGACTTTCTTGCGCTGCAGTGACAACAAGTCGACGTAAGCCACCTCGATAACGCGGCCATCGCCGGTTACACCGCTCAGCGTTTGGTTGCCAACTTTGGTCAGTTTTACCTGTTCCGTGTGGCCACTCAGGAACTCGAGTGTCACGCTATCGCCGCGTTCAATCTTTTTTTGCGCCAGCGCTTCGGGCGAGCTGTGGACCGTTTCCAGCGTCGTGCAGCCGATGTTGCCAAACTGTGCGAAACAGAGCGCCAAAAACAGCATCTTCCTGGGTCTCGTCTTCATCTCTTCCTCCCGCTGTACTTCCAGGCTGACGATACGAGCTGCCGGCGGTGGTTGCCTGATGATGAGCGGATTGGTAGCTGAGGATTGCCTGATGTTGCGGAATTGCCGGACTTAAGGCCGAATTTCAACGAACTTTCGGGTTTTGTTCGTTTAATTATCTGTGCCGGTCTCTAGCATGCCCGCATCCACCCAGCCGATGAGGACAGCATCATGAAACTGGCATCGACCATTGCACTGCTACTGGCAGCACTCACCGCGTTTGCACAGATCGGCGAGGAACGGTCCGGCTATCTGCGGCTCGAGGACGGACAGGAATTCACGCTGTCGCTGCACGAGTTGCTTCGTCGCGGCGAGCTGGCATTCGCCGCCGAATGGACGCCTGTCGAAGGCGGTGGCCGCCCGATGACCAAGGGCACCGGCGCGCCGCTCAGCGACCCGACGTCACCGCTGCATTTCCCGCACAGCTTCAACCGAATCTCCGCTCGCGATGCCAACAGCTGCGCCGGTTGTCACAACGCGCCGTTTGGCGAACCGGGCGGCGGCGGTGACTTCGTTACCGGTGTGTTTGTCGCGGCACAGCGTTTCGACTTTGCGACCTTTGACGGCAGTGACAGCATGCCGCTGCGCGGTTCGACCGATGAGTCGGGCGCTCCTGCGACGCTGCAACAGATGGGCAACTTTCGCGCCACGCCGGGCATGTACGGTGCCGGTTATATCGAGATGCTTGCGCGGCAAATGACGGCGGACCTGCAACGCATTCGCGACAATGTGCGGCCCGGCCAGGTGCAGAAGCTAAAGACCAAGCAGGTTTCGTTCGGCCTGATTCGCCGCGACGGCAACGGCAACTGGGACACTTCGCGCGTCGAAGGACTGCCGCGGCAAAGCCTGGCAACGACGGGTCCGGCGGACCCGCCGAGCCTCGTCATTCAGCCGTTTCACCAGTCCGGCAGCGTCGTGTCGCTGCGGCAGTTTACGACCAATGCATTCAATCACCATCACGGCATGCAGGCCGTCGAACGATTCGGCGATAACGTGGATGCTGACGGGGATGGCAGCTATAACGAGCTGACACGGGCCGATATCACGGCAGCGACGATTTTCCAGGCAGCCCTGCCACCACCGGGCATGGTATTGCCGGAAAACCCGGCGGCGCGCCGTGCCGCCATCAAGGGTCGGGCGGTTTTCTCGATGATCGGCTGTAACGGCTGCCACGTTCCGGCGCTGCCGCTCGACAACAACGGCTGGGTTTTCACCGAGCCGAATCCCTACAACCCGCCTGGCAACCTGCAGGTTGGCGAGGGTCCCGAACTCGCCGTCGATCTCAGCAGCCGGCAACTGCCGGGCCGACGGCTGCAACCCCGCAACGGGGTTGTCTGGGTGCCCGCCTTCACCGATCTCAAGCTGCACGACATCACCAGTGGCCCGGATGACCCGAATCGCGAACACATCAACATCAACCAGCCAGCGGGTTCACCGGAGTTCCTGTCGGGCAACCGCTTCTTCCTGACCAAGAAGCTCTGGGGCGCCGCCAACGAGCGGCCCTATTTTCACCACGGGCAATTCACGACGCTTCGCCAGGCCACGCTTGCGCATGCCGGCGAGGCGCTTCAGTCGCGGCTCGCGTTCGAAGCCCTGAGCCCTGTGAAACAAGACCAGCTTATCGAGTTCCTGAAGACGCTGCAGGTGCGGCCGCCACGCGCAGACCGGCCATCGCCTTCGCGCCGGAACCACTAGCTGGTCAACAAAAAAGGGGTCAGAGCGGGCTCTGACCCCTTTGCTGTTTCGAGCGCTTTTACTTGTCGAAGTAGAGACGGATACCCACACCGTAGGATGTGACGTCGTCACCGAACTCTACAGCAGCACCCAGCGCCAGGTTGCCACTCAGTGTATACCAGGCACCAGCGCCGACAGACGTATCGCCATCGAACACGTCTTCATAATTTACCTGGCCATACAGCTCGAGGCTCGGGCTGAACATGCTGCGTACTCCGACACCGACGCCAAAACCGTCCTCGCTGCCCGGTCCGTAGTCAACATCCAGGTACGATGCCGTGACAAACCAGTCCGTCGTGCTGGAAATCGGTGAGTGCCAGCCACCACCAACCTCGATCTGATCGACATCAGAAAAATCATCCGGGTCGAACGACGAGTAGCCGGCAAACACGAACCAGCTATCGTCGATAGCGACCGAACCGGCTACACCGTAGCCATCGCCGTCGCCGGCATCATCGATGTCGATTTGCTGGTAAAGCGCCTGGATAAAACTGTAGCTGGGCCCTTCGGCCAGCGCTGCGGTGCTGCTCAACATAAGCACACCAAGGGTCAGGTAACGTAACATTTTGCTCCCTCCAGGAGTTTTGAGTTGCCCAAGTTTCGCGAGACTATCAGTGCGTATCTGGTCAGACCGGCACGGTGTCACAATGTTCGACGGAACTATTTGCCAATGCAAAATTTTGTAAAGATCTTGCCAAGCAGGTCGTCGGACGAAGTGCTGCCGGTAACCTCTCCAAGCGCCTGGTGCGCAAGGCGCAACTCTTCGGCAAACACCTCGCCTGCGCGTTGCTCCGCAAGCGCTTTTTGACCGGCCGTAAAATGATCGCGTGCGCGGCGAATGGCGTCGACGTGTCTTCGCCGGGCCGTCACGGTTTGCTCACCCAGGTCCCTGTAACCGGCCAACCGTCTTATCGCGGTACGCAGCTCGTCGAGGCCGGCGCCGGTCTTTGCGGACAGGCGAATTTCCTGTTCATCGCCACCCGGCGATTCGTCGGTCAGGTCGATCTTGTTGCGCACGACGATGACGGGCACATCGACCGGCAATTCTTCGTCCAGTGCCGCCTGCGAATCGGTTGCGTCCTGTATCCAGAGCACGGCATCCGCACTTTGCAGAGCCTCGCGCGCGCGCCGGATGCCCTCTGCCTCGATCCGGTCCGGGTCGTTGCGCAGCCCGGCCGTATCCACGAGCTCGACCGCGAGGCCGTCGATGTTGATCTGCTCGCGCAGGATGTCGCGGGTCGTTCCGGCCAGTTCCGTCACGATCGCGGTGTCTTCACCGCTCAGCCGGTTCATCAGGCTGGACTTGCCGGCATTGGGCTTGCCGACGATAACCACGCGGTAACCGTCCCGCAGCACTCGGCCGACTTTCGCCTGCGCGATCAGTGCGGCGAACGAGGCCTCGGCCGAAGCTATCGCATCCTGCAGTTGCCGGTCTGAAAGGAAGTCGATTTCTTCTTCCGGAAAATCGATGGCCGCTTCGACAAACAGGCGCAGGCGCTCGAGTTCTGCCGCGACCGTGCCGACCAGCGCCGAGAACGCGCCGCTGAGCGACCGTAATGCCGCCCGCGCTGCCTGCTCAGTGCCGCTTTCGACGAGGTCGACGATCGCTTCTGCCTGTGCGAGGTCCAGCTTGTCGTTCAGGAATGCGCGTCGCGTAAACTCGCCCGGCTCCGCCAGGCGGGCTCCCAGTGCGACGGCAGCGTCCACGAGCATGCCGATGACGACCGGTCCGCCATGGCCCTGCAGTTCGATGACGTCTTCGCCGGTGAACGAGTTCGGTGCCGGGAAATACAACGCGATGCCGTTGTCCAGAGCATTGCCGTCTGCGTCGCGAAATTGTCGGTGTGCCGCCTGGCGCGGTGGCGGCAGTTTGCCGAGCATACCGCGCGAAATGGTCACCGCCGAAGGTCCGGAGAGTCGCACAATCCCGACGCCGCCGGTGCCGGGCGGGGTCGCTGCTGCAACAATCGTGTCGTTAATGGCCTACGCCTTCTTCGGTTTCTTGCGGCTCTTTTGCTGCTTGCTTTCTGCCTCGACGACCTTGTTGATCTTCCACTGCTGCGCAATCGACAGCAAGGTATTGGTTACCCAGTACAGCACGAGGCCCGCCGGGAAAAATGCAAAAAATGCGGTGAAGATGATCGGCATGATCTGCATGACCTTGATCTGTACCGGGTCGCCCACCTGCGGGTTCAGTTTTTGCTGGAAGAACATTGCCGCACCCATGATCAGCGGCAGGATGAAGAACGGATCGCGCACGGACAGGTCGGTGATCCAGAGCATGAACGGGGCCTGGCGCATTTCGACGCTTTCGAGCAATACCCAGTAGAACGCCAGGAAAAACGGCATCTGGATCAGGATCGGCAGGCAGCCAGCCGCCGGGTTCACTTTCTCGGTCTTGTACAGGTCCATCATCGCCTGGCTTTGCGCCTGCTTGTCGTCCTTGTAGCGCTCCTGGATTGCCTTGACGCGCGGCTGCAGGTTGCGCATCTTGGCCATCGACCGGCCGCTGGACTCGGTCAGCTTGTAGAAGGCCAGCTTGATCAGGATCGTCACGATAATGATGGCCACGCCCCAGTTGGCGACAACTCCGTGGACCAGGCTCAACAGCCAGAACAGCGGTTGCGACAACAGTGTGAGCCAGCCGTAATCGACCGTCAGCTTCAGCTTTTCATCGACTTGTTCGAGCTGCGACTGCAGTTTCGGGCCGATAAACAGGGTTGTATCAAAAGTATGACTCTGCCCCGGCGATACCGAAATGACTGCGCCGATGGCGCGCGACAACGCGGTCAGGTCCTGCGGGTTGCTGAACGACGTTTCGTAGCTTTGCTGGATGCCGCGCTCGGGAACGACAGCGACGACGAAATGGTGCTGGATTGCTCCAAACCAGCCCTGGTCGGTCTTGTACGTATAAGGCCCGTCGTCGAGCAGGTCGTCGCGCTGCAGCTTCTCGGCTTTCTCGCCGTCGTAGACGATCGGCCCGTTGAAAGAATAGGAGTCGACGTCGAACATCGACCGCTCCCATTCGCCGAGGTAACGATCGATCTGCACGTAGTCGGTGCCCTGCCAGGCGGCCTCGCCCTGGTTGTTGACACCCTGGTCGAGCTCGATGATGTAGCTGCCGCGCGTAAAACGATAGGTCTTCGTGAATGTGATGCCGGCGTCGTTGGTAAAGGTCAGCGGGACGAGCAGTTCATCGCCGTTGCCGAGATCGTAGCTGGTCTTGTCGGCACTGAAGATCGTGCGGTGGTTGGCATCTGCTGCGCCGCCGCGTGACAACAGGCCGGACTGGATGACAGCCAGGCGATCCGAGCCGTCGTTCAGCAGGTTGACGAGCTCGTCGGGCCGATCTTTGGCAACCGGGTATTTCTTGAGTACTGCGCTTTCGAGCGTGCCGCCGGCGGTGCTGATTTGCAGGTCCAGCACGTCGGTCGTTACCCGGATCGTCGCGGCCCTTGCCGCCGGTTCGGTCGGTGCCTCCGGCTGCAGCGATGGGACATCGCCGGCAGTACCGGTTACGGGTTCGGTTGCGCTGAGAGCCGGCAGGTCGGTGTCGGCGATGCCGGGCTCGGGTTGCTCGGGGGCGCTGGTCGCAGCAGGAGCCGGCGCCGGACCGTAGTCGTCCTGCCACGCCTGGAAGGTCAGAAACGCGAGCATACCGAAGATAGCCCAGATAAAAAGTCGTTGGTTGTCCATGCTGTCCTGGTCCTGCCCCTGCTCTTATTCTTTGGCGCCCTGTTCCCTGGCTCCGGCACATCGCTGCCAATGGCCGTGCAGGCTATCAAAAATTTGCCGGTTGCTGCTGTTTCTGGCGGCCGGCTGATTGATTACGACTACGTCCAGGCCTTTTAGCAGCTCCTGGTTGCAGCGAAATGACTCACGGGTCAGGCGTTTCAGCCGATTCCGTCCGGTGGCGGCGCGACAGTTTTTCTTCGATATTGCGAGACCCAGCCGCGCGATTCCCTTGTCGTTGCTCCGGCACAGCACGGTGAAGCAGTTATCCCGGCTCCGCCTGGCCCGGGCAAACACGCGCCCGAAAGCGGCAGCGTCAAGCAGCCGGTTTTCCTTCTGGAACCGGTATAAGGAGCTGCCTGCTTTGATGGGTTGCTGGTCCGCAGCAGAGATTGCTGGCGGCGCCCTTACGGCGTCAGTTTGGCGCGGCCTTTCGCGCGGCGGCGCTTCAGTACGAGGCGGCCCGCTTTCGTCGCCATGCGGGCACGAAATCCATGGGTGCGTGCGCGCTTGATCGTGCTTGGCTGAAATGTGCGTTTCATTGTCCGATACCCGAATCTGAGACGTGTAAAAGACGGCCGAAAACGGCCCTCTTTTTGGAAGGGCGGCAAGGTTACGCAGAAGGCTCTACAGTGTCAATAGACGCTTCTGGCGGCGTACCGGCAGACGGTATAGACTGCCGGGTCCACGTTCACAAACCACACGAATCAGAAGATTGGGGACCGCCTTGCCGGCTGATATGACGCTCTGGAATCGCTGCATGCGCGACCTGCAGTCCGAGATTCCGGAGCAGCAGTTTAATACCTGGATTCGTCCCCTGCAGGCCGTAGAGGACGGCAGCACGCTCCGGCTGCTGGCGCCCAACCGCTTCGTCGTGGATTGGCTGCAGGAGCACTATATCGAGCGCATCCTGGAGATCGTGGATGGATCCGGCACACCCGCCGAGGTCGTCGTCGAGGTTGGCTCGCGACAGGCAACGGCGCAGCCGGCAACCAGCACCACGGCCGTCGCGGCCGCGACGCCCCGGGCTCCGTCGCCGGCTTCGCTCGAATCCCGGCTGCATCCCGGCTTCGTCTTTGACACGTTTGTCGAGGGCAAGAGCAACCAGCTGGCGAAAGCGGCCGCAAGCCAGGTTGGCGAAAATCCCGGCAAGTCCTACAACCCGTTGTTCATTTACGGCGGCGTCGGTCTGGGCAAGACACACCTGATGCACGCGATCGGCAATGCGATGCTTGAGCGCAATCCGTCGGCAAACGTGGCCTACGTACACTCGGAGCGTTTCGTCGGTGACATGGTCCGCGGCCTGCAACACAACACGATTTCCGAGTTCAAGCGTGCCTATCGGTCACTGGACGCGCTGTTGATCGATGACATCCAGTTCTTTGCCGGCAAGGATCGCTCCCAGGAGGAGTTTTTTCACACCTTTAACGCGCTGCTCGAAGGGCAGCGGCAGATCATCCTGACCTGTGACCGCTATCCAAAGGAGGTTCACGGGCTTGAAGAACGCCTGAAGTCGCGCTTCGGCTGGGGCCTGACGGTCGCGATCGAGCCACCGGAGCTCGAGACCTCCGTGGCTATCCTGATGAGCAAGGCACAGGCGGAAGGCGTGGAGCTCCCGGACGAAGTCGCATTCTTCATCGCCAAGCGCATACGCTCGAACGTTCGCGAACTGGAAGGTGCGTTGAGGCGGGTCATCGCCAATTCGCGTTTCACCGAACGACCGATCGATCTCGAATTCGCCAAGGAAGCGCTGCGTGATCTGCTGGCCGTCCAGGCACGCCTGGTTTCGATTGAAAATATTCAGAAAACCGTCGCAGACTATTTTAAGATTCGCGTCGCGGACCTGTTGTCTAAAAGCCGCAGCCGCTCTATCGCTCGACCGCGGCAGGTTGCCATGGCCCTGGCCAAGGAATTGACCAACCACAGCCTGCCTGAAATCGGCGACGCCTTCGGCGGCCGTGACCACACAACAATCCTGCACGGTTGCCGCAGAATCGATGAATTGCGTCAGACCGACAAGCGAATTGACGATGACTACCTGAACTTGCTCAGGACATTAACAGGATGATGTGGATAGCCGGTGGATAAGTTCTGTATGAAAGTTTATCCACAGGGTACTCACAGGCCCGCGATAGGATATACGCCGTTTTGCCGCGGCGGTTTTTGAAGTTAAGATATTGTTTTATAATGGACTTTTAAAGTTATCCACAGGGTGATGGTCCCTTAATAGTAATAATAAATATTTAATTCCAATTTTTATCAACAGGTGGATTGCATGAAATTACGCGCTGCTCGAGACGTCCTTTTGAAGCCGCTGCAGGCTGTCATTGGTGTCGTGGAAAGACGGCAGACAATGCCGATACTCTCCAACGTGCTGCTGGTCGCGAGAGATGGGTCGTTATCGGTGACCGCCACGGATCTCGAGGTGGAGCTGGTGGCATCTGCCGAGGTTAGCGTGGAGTCGGGTGGCGAGATCACCGTGTCTGGCCGCAAGCTGCTGGATATCTGCCGGGCTTTGCCGGACGGCTCAGATGTCGACATGAGCCTGAGCGGTGAGAAGCTCGTCGTTCGCTCGGGACGAAGCAAGTTCAGCCTGGCCACATTGCCGACGGCAGACTTTCCGACGGTTGAGGATATCAAGGCCGGCCAAACGATCCGGGTTTCCCAGGAGACGCTGGGTCGCCTGATCGAGAAAACGCATTTTTCAATGGCGCAGCAGGATGTTCGCTACTACCTGAACGGGATGCTGCTCGAAACGGGTGGCAAGCATCTGCGCGCGGTGGCAACGGATGGACATCGGCTCGCATTGTGCGAGGCCGAGATTGACGGGGCTGCGCTGGATGAGCAACAGGTGATTGTGCCGCGCAAGGGTGTGCTCGAGTTGCAGCGGCTGATGAGCGGTGACGGGGACCTGAATATCGAACTGGGCGCGAATCACGTTCGGATCCAGTTAGACGACATTCGCTTCACTTCGAAGCTGATCGACGGGCGTTTCCCGGAGTATGAGAGAGTCATACCGAAGGAATCCAGCAACGAACTGACGGCTGACAAGGGCCTGTTTCGGGGCGCGCTGCAGCGAACGGCGATCCTGTCGAACGAGAAATACCGGGGCATCCGGCTGGTGATTCGTGACAGCGGCGTCGTCATCCAGGCCCACAACCCGGAGCAGGAAGAGGCGGAGGAAGAGCTCGAGGTCACCTACAGTGGTGAGGATATCGAGATCGGCTTCAATGTGAATTACCTGCTGGATGCGCTCGGCGCCGTGGACGGCGATGAGGTAACGCTGTCCGTGCTCGACAGCAATTCGAGTTGCCTGATTCGGCAGCCGGGACGTGACGACGGGAAGTTTGTCGTGATGCCGATGCGCCTGTAGGGCGCACAATCCGGGCAAGCGGGTGCCGATACAGCAGTTCACCGCCAGGAATTTCCGGTGCCTGGAAAGTATTGAGCTGACTGCGGACCCGCAGTTCAACCTTATCTATGGCCGGAATGCCTCCGGCAAGACCAGCATTCTCGAGGCGATTGCCTATCTTGGTCGTGGCAAGTCGTTTCGTGGCGCGGCGACAGCGGACCTGGTTCGTCACGGAGAACAGGAGTTCGTACTGTTTGGCCAGGTCGCGGACGGTGATCGGGTTGCCCGGGTTGGCGTTCGTAACAGCCAGGACGGCCTCGAGATGCGCGTTGACGGGGAAAGCAGCGGGGGAGTTGCGGCGTTGGCCGAAGCGTTGCCGCTGCAGATCATCGATCCGGACGTGCATGAGCTGGTGGCCGGCGGCCCGGAACAGCGTCGTCGGTACCTCGACTGGATCGCGTTCCACGTGGAACACGGCTTTCTCGACGCCTGGCGCCGGTTCCGGCGCGCACTGAAACAACGCAATGCCGCGCTGCGATCCGGTGCGAGTGCGGCCGTGCTGGATGGCTGGAATTCAGAATTTGCCGAGCTGGCGGTTGCCGTCGATGCCGGCCGTCGGCAGGCCCTGACGGTGGCGCAGGAGAGCCTGCTGGAGGCCGGGGCCGATCTACTGGGTAGCGAGGTCCGGTTCGAATATCGCTCTGGCTGGAACGAGGAGGTGGGCCTGCTGGCAGCGCTGCAGAATACCCTCGACCGGGATCGGCAACAGGGGAGCACGCAGTCCGGGCCGCACCGCGGTGACCTGAAGCTGGAGTTTGATGCCCGTAAGGCCCGCAAGCTGGTGTCCCGCGGACAGCAGAAACTGCTTGCCTGTGCGATGGTGCTGGCGGCGGCGGAGACGGCACAGACGGTGCGCGAGCGGCCGTTGTTGCTGTTGCTGGACGACCCGGGCGCTGAACTCGACCGTGAGGCGCTGGCCCGCCTGATGCGGCGCGTGGTGGGTCTTGGCAGCCAGGTGATCGCAACCAGCCTGGAAGCTGACATGCCGCTGTTTCCTTCCGGCGCGCGCGTGTTCCACGTGGAACACGGGTCTTTGCGAGAAAGCGCCTGAAGCGCCTGTACCGGTGCGCCGAAAACGCCCGATAAACCCTTAAAACATAAGGCTTTGGGGGTACTTTAAGAGGGCTTTTTTGGTAGAATAGTCCGGTTATATCCAGAGGACACGGAATGACCGATCCCACCGAATATACTTCCAGTAATATCAAGGTCTTAAAGGGCCTCGAGGCCGTTCGAAAACGCCCGGGCATGTACATCGGCGACACCGATGACGGCACCGGCCTGCACCACATGGTTTTCGAGGTCGTCGATAACTCGATCGACGAGGCCCTGGCCGGCCACTGCAGCGTCATCACGGTTACGATCCATGCCGATGAGTCCGTCACCGTCAGCGATGACGGCCGTGGCATCCCGGTCGACATGCACCCGGAAGAGGGTCGTTCAGCGGCCGAAGTCATCATGACGGTGCTGCACGCAGGCGGCAAATTCGACGACAACTCCTACAAGGTTTCCGGCGGTCTGCACGGCGTCGGCGTTTCCGTCGTCAATGCGCTGTCCGAGCACCTTGCGTTGACGATCCATCGTGAAGGCAAGACGTATCACCAGGAATACGAGCACGGCGAGCCGGTGGAGCCGCTGAAAGAGGTCGGCAAGACGGACCGCACCGGTACGACAATTCGGTTCAAGCCGAGCGGCAATACCTTTACGAATATCGAGTTTCACTACGATGTGCTCGCCGGCCGGCTGCGCGAGCTGTCGTTCCTGAACTCCGGCGTTCGCATCGACCTGATCGATGAGCGCGCCGAGAAACAGGATATTTTCCAGTACGAGGGCGGCATCATGGCCTTCGTTGAACACCTGAACCGCAACAAGGCACCGATTCACAATACGGTGTTTCATTTCACGACGATGCAGGACGGCGTCGGCGTCGAGGCGGCGTTGCAGTGGAACGACGGCTACCAGGAAAACATGTTCTGCTATACGAACAATATTCCACAGCGCGATGGCGGCACCCACCTGTCCGGCTTCCGCACCGCGCTGACACGCACCTTGAACGCCTACCTCGACAAGGAGCTGGGCAACAAGAAAGACAAGTTCACACCGTCCGGCGACGACGCCCGCGAGGGCCTGACCGCGGTGCTGTCGGTCAAGGTCCCGGACCCGAAGTTCTCGTCCCAGACCAAGGACAAATTAGTTTCATCTGAAATTAAAGGCATTGTCGAGCAGGCAATGGCCGGGCGGTTGCAGGACTTCCTGCTCGAGCATCCACAGGAAGCAAAGGCGATCGTTTCGAAGATCGTCGATGCAGCCCGCGCCCGTGAGGCTGCTCGCAAGGCGCGGGAAATGACCCGGCGCAAAGGCGCCCTGGACATTGCCGGCCTGCCCGGCAAGCTCGCAGATTGCCAGGAAAAGGATCCGGCGTTGTCCGAGCTGTTCCTTGTCGAGGGTGACTCGGCCGGTGGATCGGCCAAGCAGGGCCGCGACCGGCGCACGCAGGCAATTCTGCCGTTAAAGGGCAAGATCCTGAATGTCGAAAAGGCGCGCTTCGACAAGATGCTGTCGTCGGCCGAAGTCGGCACGCTGATCACTGCGCTCGGCACCGGCATCGGTCGCGACGACTTCGATATCGAGAAGCTGCGCTACCACCGCATCATCATCATGACGGACGCCGACGTCGATGGCTCGCATATCCGCACGCTGTTGCTGACGTTCTTCTACCGGCAGATGCCGGAGCTGATCGAGCGCGGCCACATCTACATCGCGCAGCCGCCGTTGTACAAGATCAAGCGCGGCAAGCAGGAGGTCTACGTCAAGGACGATGCCGAGCTGAACAGTTACCTGCTGAACGCCGCGCTGGACAGCGCGAGCCTGCATGTCAGCCAGGACGCGCCGGCGCTGTCCGGCATCGCGCTGGAAGCGCTGGCCAAGGAATACATTGCGGTCGAAGCAATCATCGCGCGACTGTCTGCACGCTATGACGGGAAAGTGTTGCGCGCAATCAGTTCGCTGCCTGTCGTTACCAAAGAATTGCGCGAGGATCTCGACGCGCTCGAAGGCTGGACCGAAACGTTGTCGGCCGCGTTGCCGAAGAACCAGGGCGACCGCGCATCGAACGGCAATGGCGGCAGCTACTCGGCAACACTCGATCGTGGCGATGAAGACGGCGAGGGCGTGCGCATCGCGATCACGCGTGTACAACACGGCATCGGCGCAACCCGTTACCTGCCGCGCGAGTTCTTCTCCAGCAACGAGTACAAGCACATCAGCACGCTCAGCACCAAGCTCTCCGAGCTTCTCGGCGACGGCGCTTACGTGCAGCGCGGCGAACGCCGTGAAGACGTCACGGCATTCTCCGACGCGATCGAATGGCTGATGGCCGAAGCACGCCGCGGCCAGTCGATCCAGCGCTACAAGGGTCTCGGTGAGATGAACCCGGAGCAGCTCTGGGACACGACGGTCAACCCGGAGACGCGCCGGCTGATGCAGGTAAAGGTTGAAGATGCAATCAAGGCTGACGACATCTTTACGACGTTGATGGGCGACCAGGTGGAGCCACGCCGCGAGTTCATCGAAAAGAACGCCCTGACCGTCGCCAACCTCGACGTCTAGCGCCGGGCCGATGAACTTCGGTCCCAGGCACTTATTATTCGCGGGCTTGTTACTGCTGCCGTTGCTGGTCGCGGCCTTTGACTGGTCGTTCCTGGCGGCACTGCTGCTGTTACTGGCCTTGCTGCTGCTGCACTGGGCTGCGGTCATCGCCGGCATCAGCCGGGGCGGCAAGGGGCCGGCCATGGTTCTCGAGACGATCACGATGAGCCACTACGCGGAAAAGGTCCGCTGGTGTCTCGATCGCCTCGGTGTCGATTACCAGGAACAGAAGTGCGCCGGGCTGCTCGGTGTCGTGTTTACCGGCCGCACCGTTCCACGACTCAAGTTCCGTTCCGGCATCGTGCAGTCGTCCATCGGTCACTCACCGGAAATCCTGCGCTTCCTCTGGGGCCAGTACCATGCAGGCCTCGGCGAACGTGCGGCATTCCTGGAGCCGACCAGCGCGCGCCTTGAGCTCGAAAAACGCATCGATCGTTACGGTGTCGACCTGCAGGTATGGGTTTACTACCAGATGCTGCCGTACCGCGAAGAGCTCTTACGCCTGTGGGGCGTGCATGACCCGGAGATCCCGCTGTGGCAACGCAAACTGTTGCCGGTTCTGTACCCGTTGCTCGCCGCCTTCCTCCGGCGGACCTTCAAGATTTCGGATGCGCACTACCTGAAGGCTGTCGAACATATCGACAAGATGCTCGCCGATGTCGACGAAATGCTGGCCGATGGGCGAAGCTCGCTGCTTGGCGGCGACTCGCTCGACTATGTCGACATCACGTTCGCCGCGCTGTCGGGCCTGTGGCTGCAACCGGATGCCTACGGCGGCGGCAAGACGGCCGCCTGTCGCCTGGCAGAGTCCGAGCGTCCGCCGACCTTCCTGGCCGACACCGGGCGATGGAAGACGGAGTACCCGCGAGCGACCGCGTTCATCGAGCGCCTCTATGCCGAAGCGCGCTTCAACGAGGACCAGCACCCATGAAAAGACTGGCTGCAATTCCTGTCGTCCTGCTGCTGTCGGCCTGCGCCACGCAGGAAGACGCCAATAGCCGTGATACCCGGCAGGCAATTCGTGATTTCATCGAAGTCCGCGAACTCGAGCCGGTCCGGCAGATCCGTACGGCGACCGACGACCAATGGCAGGACATCGACGAGAGCTTCGTGCTCTACCTGAAGCGCCACGAGGCCTACCTGTTCGAGTTCTGGCGGCCGTGCCAGGAGTTGTACACCTACCCGGTCGTCGCCGACGTTCGCAGGAGCGGCAATACGATCAGCGCAAGGGCTGATACGTTGCGCGGTTGCCGCATCGAGAACATCTACCCGCTGACTGAGGCCGAAGTCGTCGAATTGCGTGACATCGGCGAGTCGCCGGGCAGCCGAAACTAACCCGGACAAACCTTGTCTATCGAAGCAACATCCAACCTGTATCCATCGAATCATTGCGGCCGGAGCCGCACAGAACCACCAGGGGAGTAATGTGAAGAATCTTGTAATTGGCGCTGCAGCGCTGTTGATGATCTCTGCCTGCGGGCAGAAGGACGGCGCGCCCGACGGCGCGGCCGGCACCGCAGAGTCCCGGGAGCTGACATCAGGCCTGGACCTTCACGCGATGGACAAGTCCGTCAAGCCCGGTGACGACCTGTTCCGCTACATGAACGGAACCTGGCTCGAGGAGACCGATATTCCGGACGACAAGTCCAACTACGGTGGCTTCATCGTCCTGGTCGACGAGGCTGTCGAGGATATCAAGAACATCATCGTGGAGTCGGCCAATGGCGATTTCGCCAAGGGTACCGATGAACAAAAGGTCGGCGATCTCTACAAGTCCTACCTCGACATGGAGACCCGCGATGAGCTCGGCGTGACGCCGCTGCAACCCGAGTTTGACCGCATCGATGCAATATCAAACTACAGTGAGCTCGCCGGCTATTTCGGCGCGGCACAGACTCGCGGCTATGCATCGCCGATCATCCTGGTGCAGTCTGCGGACATGCGAAATCCGGAGTACTACGGCATTTACGCATTCCAGGGCGGCCTCGGTCTGCCGGATCGCGAGTATTACTTCACCGAAGATCAAAAGTCGGCGGATATTCGCAGCAAGTATGTCGAACACATCGAGAAGATGTTCAACCTTGCCGGGCTGGAAAACGGCGCCGATGCGGCAAACACCATCATGGCGCTGGAAACGACGATAGCCGAACAGCACATGCTCAAAGAAGCGGCGCGCGACTGGGCGACAAACTACAACAAGGTGCCGGTCGCCGAGCTGCCCGAATTGATGCCGAACTTCGACTGGGACGCCTATCTCGGCGGGTTGATGCTGGAAGACCTGGACGCGTTGATCGTCATCATGAGCGATTACATGTCCGCGCTGGACGGCATTATCCAGGACACGAACCTTGAAACCTGGAAGACCTACCTGAAATGGAATGCCGTGAACACGGCCGCTGGCAGGCTCAATGCCGCGCTCGATGAACAGAACTTCGACTTCTACAACCGGACGCTGTCCGGCACGCCGAAGCAGCCGGAAATGTGGCGCCGCGCATCGAATACCGTCAGTGGCACGCTCGGCGAGGTTGTCGGCAAGGTTTACGTCAAGAAGCACTTTCCACCCGAGGCGAAAGAGCGGATGGAAACGCTGGTTGGCAACCTGATCTTCGCTTATGAAAAAAGCATCAAAGAGCTCGACTGGATGGGTGAGGAAACCAAGGCCCAGGCGCTCGACAAGCTGTCAAAATTCACACCGAAGATCGGCTATCCGGACGAGTGGCGTGACTACTCGGCGCTGGACATCGAGGTCGATGACCTGTTCGGCAACATCGAACGTGCGGCTATAGCCGAACACAAGCGCCAGGTCGACCGGCAGGGCGGTCCCATCGATCCGAATGAGTGGGGCATGACGCCGCAGACGGTCAACGCCTACTACAGCCCGACGCGCAACGAGATCGTATTCCCGGCGGCCATTTTGCAACCGCCGTACTTCAACCTGGAAGCCGACGAGGCTGTCAACTACGGTGCCATCGGCGCTGTCATCGGCCATGAAATCGGCCACGGCTTTGATGACAAGGGCTCGACCTTCGACGGTGACGGTGTGCTGCGCAACTGGTGGACGGACGAGGATCGCGCCGAGTTCGAAGCCCGGACGTCCAGGCTGGTCGACCAGTACAACCAGTATCACCCGTTCCCGGACCTGTCGGTCAACGGCAAATTCACACTCGGTGAGAACATCGGCGACCTGGGCGGCATCAGTATTGGCCTGCTGGCCTACCAGATGTCGCTGGACGGCAAGGAGCCGCCGGTGATCGACGGCTTTACCGGTGTGCAGCGGGTGTTCCTGGGCTACGCGCAAATCTGGCGGCGCAAGTTCCGCGAAGAAGACCTGCGCCAGCGCATCGCGACGGACACGCACTCGCCGGCCGAGTATCGCGCCAACGGCCCCGTGCGCAATGTGCCGGAGTTCTACGAAGCGTTTGATGTGCAGCCGGGCGACGCGCTCTACCTGCCGCCGGAAGAACGCGTCAAGATCTGGTAGCTAGTCCCGCGGCGCGTACAGCTTGCCGTAGAAGCTGTCCTCGTTCCAGGTCGGCCGGGCATCGGCGTTGCCGACGCCCCAGCCGATCCGGGCGTTGGTGCGGGTGAACGCCAGCGCATCTTCCCAGACGATCGGCCGCGTCAGGTCGTCCGATGGCTTGTGATAGTGTTTCGTTCGGTGTTCCAGCGTTACCGCCGGGCCGTCCACGGCCGGGTCAGACGACTCTGTGCTGCTGCTCAACCAGATTGCCGGGATTCCCTGGCGGACGAATGAAAACTGGTCACTCCTCGAGAACAGGATTTCCTCCGGCTGCTGGTCCGGTACGAGCTCGAAGCCTTCGGCTTCGGTAGCAGCCGCTGCGACCGCCCCGAGTGACGAGTGCTCGGCGCCGAATGCGACCATGCTGTCGGAAGGGAACAGGAACAGCGGCATGTCCATGTTGACGTTGGCGACAATCGAGTCAATCGGCACCGGCGGATAGTGGGCAAAAAAATCGGAGCCGAGCAAGCCGCGTTCTTCGCTGGTCAGCGCGACAAACAGGATCGAGCGGCGCGGTGGGTTCGCCGCCAGCGCCCGGGCCGCCTCGATCATGATGGCGGTGCCCATTGCGTTGTCGTACATCCCGTTGTTGATGTCGTCGCCGTCAATCGGCGCCGTCGTGCGGCCGGTGTGATCCAGGTGGGCGGTGTAGACGATGTACTCGTCGGCCAGGTCCGGGTCGCTGCCGCGCAGCAGGCCGACGACGTTGGGGCTCTGGATTCGCTCATGCCGGGACTTGCGTTTGAGCGTTGCTTCAATGCCGAGCGGCATGGACCGGACTTCCGATGCCTCGATCGCGTCGAGCGCATCCTCGAACGTCATCGGCGTGCCGGCGAACATCGTTTGCGCCACGTCCGGGCTTACCCAGGCAGTGCCACGGATCTCGGGGTAATAGTTGTCCGCCTCCCCGGTTGCGCTGACCCAGGTCATGCTGGGCTTGGCGGCAAGGACTTTCCTGGCAC
>JAUIDP010000002.1 GCA_030429005.1 Gammaproteobacteria bacterium
AGCGTCGCTTGGTTGCGGTCTTCGCCTTCGATAAATCCGCTCATCGCGCATACTCTTGACGGAAAGCATGATTATACTGGGCACAGGGTTTTCACACAGCCTCGGCCAAAACCAGCCATCCATATCCAGTTACTCAGCCCGGGAATAGCCTATGGTGTGGTGGTGGATGAAACGGGCATTGGTGTCGCTTTCCCGATGTCTTTCAACTTCCTTCCACGCAGAGTCCCAGTCCAATTCGTCGCTGATCGGCGTGCCGGGGAATGACTCATTCTCGCCCTGCTTGAATACACGCCAGATCGGTATTTCGGAAGCAGCCGACTCGAAATAAGCGTCCATAAAACACGCGTACCAAAAGCAGTCCATGCCCATTGATAGCTCTGATTCCGTACCGGAAATTCGCACAAGCCCCCACGGGCATTTGGGTCCAAAGCCGTACTCAGAGTATGCAATGCCCAGACCACCGATTTCTGCGAGCACATTCCAGCATTCATATTTGGTATCCGGCTTACCGTAATCCCAATGACGAAGCGTCGCTACGGGCTCGATTAGGAGCGATTGGATGTGCTCACGTACTCGCGAGTCAGAGACCGAGGCTAGCTCATCCGCGATTAAGCTCTTTATCATCTGCGCGGTAACTTTCAATTCGGTTTAGCGCCGTCCATTTCGTGAAAATCAGCCACTGCAATCTGATCAGGCGACCGGCTGGTTCGGGTCATCAACAGACCGTCAGTGTACCACCCTCGATATGCTGCTTGCGCGAGGTATCCGGACATTCAATATTCACGATTTCGAATCCGACAATCTGTAGGGCTGCTTGTTTCGGCAGCAGACGTTCGGTGCGCATACTGTTACGGGCAGAAAACGGCCAGAACCAGTCGCTCAGTTCGTGATCCAAATGTAGAAGAAACTGACGAACAGCCCTCCAAAGAAGCCGAACGTACAACGCGCTTTCCAGCCTCTGTTCATTATTGCTGCGCCAAGTAAGGTTGTCACCAAAACCACGCCGAGCGCTCGCGGTGCCCAATACTCGAAGGCATAGCCGTCAAAGCCCCGGGCGTGCGTCCACATTTGCGGAAACAGCAATCCGAAGACGGATACGGCACTTGCAATGAATACCGGCAGCAATTGCCGAATAGTTCTTTTGGGGCTCAATTCTCGTTCTTCGGTTTGTGCCATTCCGTAGCAAGCCTAGGAAATCTCGAGGGGCAGGTATGGGTCACCAACTGTCTCCCATCATAGCCCAATATCAGACACAAGAAAGGCCACCATCACCGCAAAACCGGTCATTTCGAATCAGCAAATGCTACGCATACGCGTTCTCAACCTCGGGATATAACTCATCCAGTGGGATCGACCGACCGTCATCCTGAACGATCCTGCAATGAAACCGGCGCAGGCCACGCGGCTCCGGTACGCCACAGGAATGCGCAATTATGCCGATCTCCTTGCGCATTGTTTCCGAGTACTTGCGTACGCGTTCGGCCTTGTCTTCCGGGACAAGACCGCGCTGCAGTTTTTTGTCATGAGTCGTGACGCCGGTAGGGCAGGTGTTCTTGTTACATTGCATCGCCTGGATGCAGCCCAGCGCGAACATAAAGCCGCGGGCGGAATTGATGAAGTCGGCACCGACACACAGCGCCCAGGCGGCGCCGGCCGGGTTGATCAGTTTGCCGCTTGCGATCACCTTGATGCGATCGCGCAGTCCGTATTGCTTGAGCTTGTCGACAACCAGCGGCAGGCTTTCTTTGATCGGCAGGCCGACATTGTCGATCAGGCTCATCGGCGCGGCACCGGTGCCGCCGTCGCCGCTGTCGATGGTGATGAAGTCAGGTGCGGACTCGATACCGCGTTCGCGAATCAGGTGAAATAGCTGGTCGAGCCAGCCGTAGGCACCGATAACTGACTTGAATCCGGTCGGCAGGCCGCTCACGTCGCGAATGTGGTTGATCATGTCGAGCAGGTCTTCGGCCGAATTGATCTCCGGATGGCGATTGGGGCTGATCGAATCTGTGCCGGCCGGGATATGCCGGATCTTCGCAATCTCCTCGGTGACTTTCTCGCCGGGAAGAATACCGCCTTTGCCCGGTTTCGCGCCCTGGCTCAGCTTCAGTTCAATCATGCGTACCGTCTCGTGCGCAGCGACCTCCCGCAACTTGTCATCGTCGATGCCGCCTGCTTCGTTGCGTACACCGTACTTGGCGGTACCAATCTGGAAAACGAGGTCCGCACCGCCTTCCAGGTGCCATGGTGACACACCGCCTTCACCGGTATTCAGCCAGTTGCCGGCCATTCGCGACCCGTTCGACAGCGCCAGCACGGCCGGCTTCGATATGGCGCCGTAGCTCATCGCCGATACATTGAATATCGATCGGGCTGCATAGGGCTCGCGAGCGTGCGGCCCAATGACGACCTCGTGCGCCCGGGTCGCGTCGGCTTCCAGAGTAGGGTACGGGCAGTTGACAAATATCGGCGTGCCGGGCGGTGTCAGGTTGAGCGTCGAACCGAAAGCAACCGTCGAGTCGACTCCTTTGCAGGAGCGATAGACCCAGGACCGTTGCGCGCGGTTAAACGGCATCTCTTCGCGATCCAGCGCGAAAAAGTACTGCCGGAAGAACTCGCCGAGGTCCTCGAACAGGTACCGGAATCGGCCAATAACGGGAAAGTTTCTTCGGACAGCGTGCGTGGTTTGCGTGACATCGACGATGTACATGACGATGACGGCAAGAATGCCGAGCCCCAGCAGGAAGATCAGCAGGTTGGTCAGGAACTGCAAAGCGGAGAGTGTAAATTCCACGGTGTTGCTCCTACTTGATATAGCGTTTCGCGAGGAATGCGTCGAGGCTTAGCTTACCAGCACCATGAAAGACCAGCGGCAATAACATGGCGATGAACAGCAGCGGGATGCGGAAATTGCCGGAGCCGTCCTGCTTGGTCACACGATAGCTTTCCCACAACTCGCCGAGGCTGTGCCATTCCGCAGGCCAGTGCACACCGGATATTGCAACGATACTGATAATGACCATAGAAAATGCCCAGAAGCGGGTGAACAGGCCGAACAAGACACCGAATGCACCGAGGATCTCGAACCACGTTGCCATGAACCAGCTGATCTCGGTCGGAATGACATTGAACGGGAAGATGAAATTGTCCTGGATGTTCGCAAACCAGTTGTCACCGCGCAGTTTGCCGAAGCCTGCTTTGCCGAATTCGTATGCCATCAGCAATCGAATCAGAATGAGGCCGGTACCATAAGTTGCGGCGCAGTCCAGCCAGCTCACTACCCGCTGGTAGTGACCAATCAGTTTATCCATTGTTAAACTCCGTTATTCGGGCGCTGTTGCGCCAACCAAAATATCGAGCTGCAGCATCTCCTGTAAGGCAGCAGCTCCGTGCTGTATGAATGCATCAACATCAGCGTACCGGGCCTTTTCGGCCAACTGGCGCAAAAGCACCTCGCCGGTCGTATTCGCTTCGTTGTTCTCGATGGCGTCGAGGAGTCCCGCCGTCACCGGGTTGAGTTCGAGAAAGCCCACCTTGTCGTTACGGTCCCGGTAGACTGCGAGATAGGTTGGCGCAGCCCCCGGTTCCTCGGGCAGGAACTCGGTTGAGATTCGATGCACCGGGTATTCGTAGGCGAGCGTCCAGGCCAGCTGTGATTTGACCGGGACCTGCAGCAACAAGTCGCCGCCAGGGTCGATGCCGGTCATGTCGTTTTCCGCTTCGGACACCGACAACGCCAGTTCTGCATATTCGTAATGTGCGAGTTCCAGCAGGAACGGATAGTCATCGTCGGACATCTCGTAACCGTCCTGCAGGAAAGCCAGGAATTCCTGTGGCAGTTGCAGGAAGTAGGGTGTACTGGCGCGGTGCCTGATCATGAACTGGCGAATCATGCGTGCCCAGGCCTCCGGCGTGTGCAGTTTCTTCAGCACCGGGAACATATTGGACAGCAGGCTCTTCAGGTTATTAAAGAACAGGTCCCGGTAGATCGCCATGCGGCGATCCTCAATGCCGCCCGGAGCGGACACGTTGTTCGGGTCGCGAATGTGTGCTGCGAACGCGCGCTGCTTGTCCCGGAAGTCGCCTGAATCAGCCATGAGCCGCGGCCTTGTTGCCGGCGGCCTGCTGCAATTCGCGTATGCGGCCGACCTCGGTCAGCAGCTCGCTGACCGGAGGAAAGTTGAAGTCGCGTTCGAGCAATGTCGGCACCGGTCCGAACAGCTCGTAGGCAGACTCCAGTAGCTGCCAGGACTCGTCGTCGACCGGCGCGCCGTGTGTGTCGACGCGCAGGTCCGGCGCCTCGACGTAGTGACCGGCCTGGTGAAAATAGCGCAGCCGTTCAGCCGGCATTTGCTGCAGGAATTCGTGCTTGTCGTAGCCGTGGTTGATGCTGTTGACGACAATATTGTTGATGTCCAGCATCAGGTCGCAATCAGCTTCTTCCAGCACCGCCAGCAGGAACTCGACTTCAGACATGGCTGTGTCTGTCGGCGTGTAGTAGGACACATTCTCCAGCGCGATGCGCTGTTCGAGAATGTCCTGTACGCGCTTCACCCGGCCGGCGACATGGTGTACCGCATCCTCGGTGAAGGGGATCGGCATCAGGTCGTACAGGTGACCGTCGTCACTGCAATAGCTCAGGTGTTCCGAGTACATGCGGATGCCGTGGTCGGCCATGAACTGCTTGATGTCGCGGACCAGTTGTTCGTCCAGTGGCGCGGGCGAACCGATGGACAATGACAGGCCATGTATCAGGAACGGGTAGCGTTCGGTGAAGTAGCGCAGTTTCTTCGCCATCGCTCCACCCACGTGAATCCAGTTCTCCGGCGCGACTTCCATGAAGTCGATTGCGCCGGCCGGCACGTCCATCAGCTTGCTGGCCAGTGGCCGGCGCAAGCCGAGACCGGCACCGCTGACGGGATAGTTGCGGTTCGCGTCACTCATACAGGACAAGACCTCTTTGTGCCGTGGTTTATTACAATCGTTGCAGTTTTTCCAGGTAGCGTTGTTCGTCGGGTGGCTGTCCGGATCGTTGTGCCTCCCACAGGGCCTCGGCGAGGCAATCGATCATGCGATGTTCCGCCGCATGTGCATCGCCTGTCTTTGCAGCCAGTTGCTCGAAAACCTTGCGAATGCCGGCTGGACGATTGGTTGCAATCTGCTCGCGAATTCCGAGGTGCAGTCCCATGTGCAGGAAGGGATTTGTCTCGGCGCCTTCAACCGAGTAATCCTTGTCGAGTTCCCCGGCCAGTGCTTCCTGGTATTCCGGGTGCTCGGCAACCACCGCGGCAATCTGCGACTCCAGCGGACTCAGTGGCTGCTGGTTCGTCTGCTTGTGCCAGGCGTCTCGGTACATCCGGCGCAACTCGTCGCGGTCCTGGCCGAAAATCATGCGAGCTCCTTTTGTTTGTATTCGCACCAGTCGATGATCTGGCACTCGCTGCACAACGGCTTGCGGGCCTTGCAGACATAGCGACCGTGCAGGATCAGCCAGTGGTGTGCGTCCTTCTTGAATTCATCCGGTGTCAGGCGCACAAGGCGCTTCTCGACCTCGAGTGGCGTCTTGCCTTTCGCAATGCCGGTGCGGTTGGCGACCCTGAAGATATGCGTATCGACGGCAATGGTCGGTTCGCCGAAGGCTGTGTTCAGAATGACATTGGCGGTCTTGCGGCCGACTCCCGGCAAGGCCTCCAGTTCCTCGCGCGTGCGTGGAACTTCGCCGCCGTGTTTGTCGAGCAGCAGCCGGCAGGTCTTGATGATATTTTCGGCCTTGCTGTTGAACAGGCCGATCGTCCGGATGTAGGGCTTCAGGCCCCTGACGCCCAGTTCCAGGATGGCCTCGGGCGTGCCGGCGACCGGGTACAGCTTTTCCGTTGCCTTGTTGACGCTGATATCGGTGGCCTGTGCCGACAGGATTACGGCGATCAGCAACTGGAACGGGTTCTCGTACTGCAACTCGGTGTCCGGCGCCGGGTTCAGCTCCTGCAGCTTGCTATAGATAGCAATGCGCTTGTCGCGATTCATTGTTGCTCCCGGCGCATGCCTAGCCCGAACGCCTGAGGCTGCGCGTGGCGCCGGTATTGCGTGCCCGCCGAAGCTTGCGGTCGATCGCGTTCTTCGCTGCAACCGCCAACGCCAGCGCAAAGAATGCGCCGGGCGGCAGGATCAACAGCAGCAGGCCGCCATCGGCAAACACAAAGCCATTGAAGCCTTCGCCCCCGGTCAGCATCGTAAAATCGGTGAGCAACGATGCGTGGCCGAACAGTTCGCGAAACAGGCCGATGACCATCAGCAGCAGCGCAAAGCCGGTGCCCATTGCGAGGCCGTCGACGATGCTCGCACCGACCGGGTTCTTCGACGCGTAGATTTCTGCCCTGGCGACGATGGCGCAGTTGGTCACGATCAGCGGGATAAAGATGCCGAGGGAACGGTCCAGCGTTGGAAACCAGGCTTTGAAGACGAGCTCGATGCAGGTCACGAGACTGGCGATGATCAGCACGTAGATCGGAATACGAATTTCGCTCAGGATCCAGCGCCGGGTCGCCGACACGAGAGCATTCGAGAAGGTCAGGACGAACAGCGTCGCCATGCCGAGCCCGATCCCGTTGACCAGTGTCGTTGTGACGGCCAGCAACGGACAGAGGCCGAGCAGTTGCACGAGGCCGGGGTTGTCTTTCCAGACACCGTTCTTCAGTTTCGGCCACAGGCGGTCGTCATTCATGTGGCGTCCTCCGTCGCCGGTGCGGCGAAAATTTCTTCCTGGTGCGCCTCGAAATAGAGCAGCGTGTCGCGCATGGCCTTGACCACGGCACGTGGCGTTACCGATGCACCGGTCAGTTGATCGAATTGCCCGCCATCGCGGCGAATGGCCCAGTCCTCTACACCGGGGTCGTGGATCGAATGCCCTGGAAACTGGTGGACCCAGTCTGAGCGGCGGGAGACGATTTTGTCGCCCAGTCCGGGTGTCTCGCGGTGTTGCAGTATGCGGATGCCGGTAACGACTCCCTGCATGTCGACACCGAGCAGGATACGGATCGGCCCGGCGAAACCGTCCTTCGCGGTGACAACAAACAGCGCCGCCACGGGTTTGCCTTGCGCGTAGATGCGGTAGATCAGCGCCTCGTCATCACCGGGCAACTCGTGAGGGGGTGCAACGACGAGACGGGACTCGCTGACGCCGCTGTCGAAAAACAGGTCGGAAAGGGCGGGTTGCAGCGACTGCTCGAGCAATGCCTTGTCGTTGGCGGCAATGCGGTCGGCCGTGTAGTGATAAGTCAGCGCAACCAGAGACGTGCAAATGGCTGCGATTGCCGCAAGCGTCGCGCCACTTTTCAAAATCGGCAGACGGCCTGTCATCGTGTGCGGCCCCTGGGATGACCGACAATGTGCGGTCGGGTCACGAGGTCGATGGCCGGTACGGCCATGTTCATTAACAGGACCGCGAAGGCCACGCCGTCGGCGTAGGCACCCCAGCGGCGGATGATGTAGATCAGCAACCCGATGCCGATGCCGTAAATGAGCCGCCCCCTGGCACTGGTTGCGGCGGAGACCGGATCGGTGGCGATAAAGAATGCGCACAACAAGGTCGCGCCCGAGAACAGGTGGAAGCCCGGGCTGGCGTTGCTGCCGGGGTCGATGAAATACATGATCCCGGCCGGCAGCAGCAGCCCGGCGAGGACGCCGGTCGGGATCTGCCAGCGAATGATCTTGCGGATCAGCAGCCAGAAACCGCCGATAGCGATGAAATTGCCGATCCACTCCCAGCCGCGCCCGCCGAAATCGCCCATCATCGGGTTCGTGCGAATTTCGGCGTAGGTCTGCATGTTGCGCAGTCCGGACTGCATCGCATCGAGCGGCGTTGCTCGACTGATGGCATCAAAGCCCAGGTCGGCTGGCAGGTTGCCGGTCAACGTGTAGGTTACCGTTTGCAGGATGCCGAGACTGACGTAGTCGATATCACCCATGCTCGGTGCAACCCAAAGATTCATTTCCATCGGGTAGGCCACGAGGATGACGACGTAGCCGGCCATGGCCGGGTTGAAGACATTGAACCCGATCCCGCCGTACAGGTGTTTGGCGACAACGACGGCGAACAGGGCACCCGTCGCGGTGACCCACCAGGGCGTGAGCGAGGGCAGTGCGAACGCCAGCAGTGCGGCAGTGACCAGTGCGCTGTAGTCTGCGAGCGCAATGACAGGGTCCTTGCCGCGTGCGCGTACCATCAGGGCTTCGCCGCCGACGCAGAACAGTGTCGCGATCAGCAGGTTGAAAATGAAGCCCGGGCCGAAGAACCAGACGTGAGCAAGCGCCGCGGGCACCAGCGCCAGCAGCACCTGCAGCATCATTGCGGGGACACTGGCTTCGGGTGACAAGTACGGCGCTTCTTTGCGGGCAAACTCCACGGTCAGTCCTTGTCCTTTTCCTGTTGTTTGCGCTTCAGGATCTCGGCGATCATCTCCGGGCCGGCCTGTTTCGCAACGTCTTTCTGTTTGGCCAGTTCCTCGACGCGTTCCAGCCGTTCCTTCTCCAGGCGTTCATTGCGCGCTTCGAAGCGGCTGCGGGCCCGTTCCGCCCGCGCTTTTTCGTCAGCGAGTTCCTGGATGCGGGCCTTGGCGGTGCGAAAATCGGCGGTCAGCGGAATATGGCTCGGGCAGACCAGGTCGCAACAACCGCACTCGATGCAGTCGGTCAGGCCATACTCGCGCAGTTTCTTCTCGTTGTCGGCGCAGGCATACCAGAACAGCTGTTGCGGCAACAACTGGATCGGGCAAACGTCAGCACAGTTGCCGCAACGGATACACGGCATCTCATTGCCGATGGCGGGCGGCTCGGACAAGACCAGGACACAGTTAGTGGCCTTGACGAGCGGTACCCGGTCTGTCGTGACGGACTTGCCAGTCATCGGTCCGCCGACGATCAGCTGCCTGGCGCGCTCGGTGTAGCCACCGGCGAACGCGACGACATCGGCGATGGGTGTGCCGATGCGGGCCAGGACGTTCATGGGCCGGGCAACACCATCGCCGGTGATCGTTGTGACACGCGAAGTCAGCGGCTGCCGGCTGACAATCCAGTCGTAGATCGCGCTGGCCGTGCCAACATTCTGCACCAGGCAGCCGACGTCGCTCGGCAGGCCGCCAGTCGGCACCTCGAGATTGGTGACCAGCTGCACGAGCTGGTCTTCGCCGCCGGACGGATAGATTGTCGGGACCTGCTTCAGCACGATGCGCTCGTCGCCCAGTTCGGCCATGGCCTCGCCCAGTCGCTGGATTGCCTGCGGTTTGTCGCTTTCAACAGCGATGAAGCAGACCTCGAGGCCCAGTGCATGCATCAGGATCCGGGCGCCGCCCAGGATTTCGCGGGCGTACTCGCGCATCAACACGTCATCGCAGCTAATGTACGGCTCACACTCGACGCCGTTCAGAATCAGGTATTCGAGGTCGCAGGTGATCGCCTGCATCAGTTTCTGTGCAGTCGGAAACACGGCACCACCAAGACCGACGATCCCGCCTTGCAGGATCTCCTGCAGCAGCTCCTTAGGTGCCAGCTGCCGATAGTCCGGTAGCGCGTTGGCGCTTGCGAAGACCGTATCCTTGCCATCGCACTCGATGACGATGCACGGTGCTCTCGAGCCGAGCCGCCTGGAAACGGGCCAGGGCTCAATCGCAACGACCGTGCCTGAAGAGGAGGCATGAATCGGGGCGCCGAGGCTGCCTTCCACGGCGGCGATCAACTGGCCGCGCGCGACTGTATCGCCGACATTGACGATCGGCTGCGACGGTTCGCCGACATGCTGTGCAAGCGGCAGTACCAGTACGTCGGGCACCGGCATTGGCTGGATCGGATTACTCGTGGCTTCGGCCTTGTTGGCCTCGAGCCGCAAACCACCGTGCAGCTTGCCGAGGTCGTAAGTCGGGGCACTCACCGGGCGGCCTGCATGCTGATGCAATCCACCGGGCAGGGTGCGATACACAGTTCGCAGCCGGTGCATTCGCTGGCAATGATCGAATACATCAGGTGGTGAGCACCGACGATGGCGTCGACAGGGCAGGCGCTGCGGCAATGCCCGCAACCGATGCACCGCGCCTCGTCGATCACAGCGATGCCGGCCGGCCCGGCGGCCGGCTCGGCGAGTGGCAACGCTTCTTTGCCAAGGAGATCGGCGAGCCGCCGGACGGTGGTCTCGCCACCCGGCGGACAGAGGTTGATTGCCGCACCGTTGTCGACAATAGCCTCGGCATACGGCCGGCATCCTGGAAATCCGCATTGCGCGCATTGGGTCTGCGGCAGCAATTTATCCACCTCGTCGACGAGTCCGGACGCCCGTGCCGGCAGCGATCGGCTGGCGTAACTGAGAGCGACACCGGCAACCAGTGCCAGGATGCCGATTGTGATGACGGCCGTCACGAGCGGCCCATCCCGGCAAACCCCATGAAAGCCAGCGACATGATGCCGGCGGTCATCAGCGCGATCGCTGTGCCGCGGAATGGCGATGGGATGTCGGCTGCTTCGAGCCGTTCCCGGATTGCTGCGAACATGACGAGCACGAGTGCGAAACCGCCGGCTGCGCCAAAACCGAAAAAGACCGATTGCACGAAGCCCTTGGACTCCTGCACGTTCAGCAGCGCGACGCCGAGAACCGCGCAGTTGGTCGCGATCAGCGGGATGAATATACCCAGCACCTGGTGCAGCATCGGGCTCAGGCGACGGACCATGATCTCGGTGAACTGCACACTGGCCGCGATCACCAGGATGAAGCTGATCGTGCGCAGGTACTCGAGGTCCAGCGGCACCAGAACATACTGGTGCAGCAGGTAGGCGG
Organism: Gammaproteobacteria bacterium; assembly: GCA_030429005.1. Taxonomy (GTDB): domain Bacteria; phylum Pseudomonadota; class Gammaproteobacteria; order Steroidobacterales; family Woeseiaceae; genus UBA1847. Next base: position 10,820 of record JAUIDP010000002.1, read on the forward strand.
TTGCTGATGACAAAGTCAGCACGAATGCCGTGGCCAGCGACATGCCGGCAGCCGCGTCAATATTCTGCGAAACCCCGAGAAACGGGCACAGGCCGAGAAACCGTACCAACACGAAATTGTTGACGAGGACGGTGCCGACAAGGATGGCGAATAGCTCTGTCATGACAGAGGCGTATTGTAACTAGCTTTGTTTCGATTGCTCGACCATGTCATTGACCTGGCTGGCTTCCACCCGGGTCAACAACGGCCTGAAGGCTGCAATGCCGGTAGCGAGCAAGGGATCACCCGCGTCGTCCCAATGCCAGGCGGACTCCGCGAGGAACTCGCGCGCATCGGCCGCGACCGTGGGAATAACCGGCGCCAGGTAGATCATCAGGCTGCGAAACAGGTTGATGCCCTGGGTGCAAATTGCCTGTACTTCAGGCAGTTGCGCCTCATCCTTCGCCATGACCCAGGGCTTTTTCTCGTCGATATAGCGATTCGCGTCGTCGGCGAGTGCCATGACGCGGCGCATGGCCTTCGAATACTCACGTTGCTCGTAATGTTCGGCGATGTCGTCGGCGGCGCCGGCGACAGTCGCGAACAACGCGGGATCGTGCAGTTCGGCAGCCAGTTGCCCGTCGAAGCGCTTGTTGATGAAGCCTGCGCAACGGCTGGCGATGTTCACGAGTTTGCCCACGAGGTCCGAGTTGACGCGTGCGACAAAGTCTTCCAGGTTCAGGTCGAGGTCTTCAACGGTTGGTCCCAGCTTTGCAGCGTAGTAATAACGCAGGTGGGCCGGGTGCAGGTGATCGAGGTATGTGCGGGCATTGATGAAGGTGCCGCGTGACTTCGACATCTTCTTGCCGTTGACGGTCAGGAAACCGTGCGCGAAAACGCTGGTGGGCGTACGGAACCCGGCACCCTGCAGCACAGCAGGCCAGAACAACGTATGGAAGTACATGATGTCCTTGCCGATAAAATGATACAGCTCGGTGTCGTGGCCGGGGCGCCAGTACTCGTCGAAGTCCAGGTCGTCGCGCCGCTCGCACAGGTTCTTGAAGCTGGCGGCGTAGCCGACCGGTGCATCCAGCCAGACATAGAAGTACTTGTCGTCGGTCCCGGGAATCCGGAAGCCGAAGTAGGGCGCGTCGCGCGAGATATCCCAGTCCTGCAGGCCGGCCTCGAACCACTCCTCCAGCTTGGCGACCATCGTTTTTTCCAGGGCCGCTTCCGCTATCCACTGGCGCAGGCGCTCTTCATAGTCACTCAGCTTGAAGAAATAGTGCTCCGAATCGCGCTTGACCGGCGTGGTTCCTGACAGGACGGAAACCGGGTCGATCAGGTCGGCCGGTGAATACGTTGCGCCGCAGTTCTCACAGGCGTCGCCATACTGGTCTGCGGTCTTGCAGCGCGGACAGGTGCCACGCACGAAGCGGTCGGGCAGGAACATGCCCTCCTGCTCGTCGTAGGCCTGCTCGATTGTCCGCGTGTAAATGTCGCCCGCTTCGTACAGCACCGAAAACATCTCAGCGACAAGCGCTTCGTTTTCCGGCGAGTGTGTCGTGTGGTAATTGTCGAACTCGATGCCAAAGGCCGCGAAGTCGCGCAGGAATTCTTCGGTGACTTTCTCCGTCAGTTCCTCGGGTGAGACACCCAGCTCGCGGGCTTTCAGCATGATCGGCGTTCCGTGCACGTCGCTGGCACAGACATATGTGCACTGGTGGCCACGCAATTTCTGGAAGCGCACCCAGATGTCGCCTTGCAGGTATTCCACCAGGTGGCCCATGTGAATGGACCCGTTGGCATAGGGCAGGGCATTGGAAACGAGGATCTTGCGAACGTTTGCGGGCATTTTGAGGATACTTGGCCGGGTCAAAGGCCGCGATTATGCCACGTTTCAGTCGCTGTCCTTCAGCCGTTCGAACTTGGATTTGTCATTGGCCTGCAGATAGGCTTCCTTGCCGGCGATCACGGCGCCTTCGACGAGTTTCATCAGCGCCGAGTCCATCGTCTGCATGCCGACTGCGCCGCCCGATTGCATGGCGGTTTCCAGCTGGTCGAGCTTGCCCTGGCGGATCAGGTTGGCGACGGCAGGGGTGTTGATCAGCACTTCAAGCGCCGCGACGCGGCCGGCCTGCTGCTTGGTTGGTAACAGTTGCTGCGACACGACACCGCGCAATGACGTCGAGATCATTGTGCGGATATGCGACTGCTTGTCGGCCGGAAAGGAGTTGATGATCCGGTCGACGGTCTGCCCGGCGCCGTTGGTATGCAGGGTACCCATGACGAGGATACCCATCTCGGCGGCGGTTACCGCGATGCTGATGGTCTCGAGGTCGCGCATCTCGCCGACCAGGATAACGTCGGGGTCCTCGCGCAACGCCGAGTGCAGCGCATCGGAAAAACGTGCGCTGTGCTCACCGATCTCGCGCTGGCTCATCAGGCAGCCCTGGGACTTGTGCACGAATTCGATCGGGTCCTCGATCGTCAGGATATGACCCTTGAGGTTCTTGTTCATCGAGTCGATCATCGCGGCCAGCGTCGTCGACTTGCCGGAGCCCGTCTTGCCGGTGACGAGAATCATGCCCTGGGTATGTTTGCACAGGTCGTGGATGACGCGCGGCATGTTCAGCTGGTCCAGCGTCAGTGCCTGGGCCGGGATGGCCCGGAATATGGCGCCGATACCATTCAGATGGCGAAACACGTTGACGCGAAATCGCGAGACGTCCGGGATGTTGTACGCGAAGTCGGCGGACTCGTGTTCCTCGAACGCCCGCTGGGTTGTGCCGTCCATGATCTCGAACAGGCATTCCTGCACATTGTCGATCGTCAGCCGCTCGTCCATCAGTACCTGCAGGTCACCGTGGATGCGGGCGCGCACCGGGTCGCCGGAAATAAAGTGCAGATCGGAGGCCCGCTGCTTCAGGGCTTCCTGCAAATACGGGTCAATCTTACTCATTGAGCAGCTTCTCGTTGCCGCCGATGTCGATCAGCGGCACCAGGTCGGTATTGGTGACATAGCGCTGGAACTTGCGCTTGTCGTTGGCAAAGCGATAGGCATCGTCCGGATCGATCTCCTTGGCGTTGATCGCGGCAAGCAGTGCCGAGTCCAGCAACTGCATCCCCTGGTCGCGGCCGGTTTGCAGTTGCGAAGGAATCTGGTGCGTCTGGTCGGTCGTGATCAGTTTCGAGATTGCCCGGTTGTTGACCAGGATCTCGACGATGGCACGCCGGCCGCGGCCGTCCGGTGTCTTGACCAGGACCTGGGTTACAACGGCTTTCAGGCTCATGGCGAGAAATGCCTTTGTCTGTTCGCGCAGGTCGCCGGGCAGCGCGTCGATGATACGGTCAATGGTCTTCACTGCACCCGTCGTATGCAGCGTGCCGAGAACGAGGTGCCCGGTTTCGGCCGCCATCATCGCCATCGATATCGTTTCCGCGTCGCGCAACTCGCCGACGAGGATGACATCGGGGTCCTCGCGCATCGCCGCACGCACGCCGTCGGCGAAGGATGTAATGTGTGTCCCCAGCTCACGCTGGATCACCTGGCTCTTCTTGCTCGGGTGTACGAACTCGATCGGGTCTTCGAGACTGATGATGTTCAGGCTGCGGGTTTCGTTCAGGTGGTCGACCATCGCCGCCAGCGTCGTGGACTTACCGGTGCCGGTCGAGCCGGTCACCAGCACCATGCCCTGGTGGTATTCGCAGAATTCGGTCAGGACCGGCGGTACGTTCAGCTGTGCAAGCTTCGGGACTTCGGTCGGGATGTGCCGGAACACGGCGCCATAACCGGTGGCCTTGCGGAACACGTTGACGCGGAAACGGCCGCCTTCCTCGCCAACATGGGAGAAGTCGAGATCATGCCCGGCCAGCAGCCGGTCCTGCTGGTTCTTCGTCAGGATCTCGTTGATATAGGACTCGAGTTCGGTATCGCTGAGAGCGCGGAACTTGATCGGCAGCAGGTCGCCGTTCATCCGCAGCATCGGCGGTACGCCGACGGCCAGGTGCACGTCCGAGCAGCCCTGCGCCAGGCCTAACTTCAAGAAGGAATCGATTCGAGCCATAGAGGCAGATGCCTGAAAATCAATCAGTTGCGCTTATCCTAGGCGGAAATTATGTCGCATTCCAGAGCGACATCACACTTTTGGGAATCTGCGCCGGATTTACAGGCGTACCGTGTCGAGGGCCTCGGTCAGTTCGTCCATCGACTGGTAGCGCTTCGACTTGTCGACGGACATCGCCCGGGCGATGACGGCAGCATAGGTGTCAGGGATCTCGGGGTTGATCTCCTGGCACTGCTTGGCCTTGCCCTGCACGTGCTGGTACATCACCGACATGTGGTCGCCGCGGCTGTATGGCGGAATGCCGGTAGTCATCTCGTACATGATGACGCCGATGCTGTAGATGTCGGCCGTCTCGTCAACTTTCTTGCCGAGAATCTGCTCCGGCGCCATGTATTTTGGTGAGCCGATAACATAGCCGGTCTTGGTGAGTTGCGTGTCGCCGCTGGAGGCGGCTGCCGCGACGCCGAAGTCCACGATTTTCAACAGCCCGTCCTCGTTGACCAGGATGTTGGCCGGTTTCAGGTCGCGATGGATGACGCCGGCGAGGTGGGCTATAGCCATGCCGGTAGCGATATCGCGCGAATACTTGAGGGCCTTGTCGATCGGCATTGGCTTGCCATCAGGGATCTCACCGGACAGCGTGTGCGACGGGAAGTACTCCATCGAGATCGCGTAGCAGCCCTGCAGGTTCAGAAAGTCGTAAATTCGAATGACGTTGCGATGAGTGATCTTGCGCGAGTAGCGCAATTCGTGCACGAATCGCTTCATCATCTCTTCATCGGAGGAAACGTTCGGGTTCAGGAATTTCAGGATCAGTTGCTCGTCGACGACTTCGTCCTGCATCAGCAGTACCGTGCCGAAAGCGCCCTTGCCGATCTTCTCGAGGTACCGGTAGCGGCCGTCGATAACGTCACCGGGATTAAGCTGGGAGATATCGAGAACCGGGGCAGCCATCGCCGGCGCAGGGGCTGCTGCGCCATCGGCACCGTTGGCGCCCTGCGTGTCGCCGGCTGCCGGCAGTTGCTGGTGAGCAGACAGCAACTTCTCGAGTTCGTCGTTGTCCAGCAACAGTGTTTTCGTATGTTCGCCGATTTTTTCCGCACGCTTGTTTTCTTCCAGCACGGTGGCCGAGAAACGCGCGTCGAGTTCCTTCAGTGCCTTGTCGGCGCTGTTGATGATCGTCGCTTCCTCGGACTGCTTGACCTTCTGCAGTACGCCGCGCACGGAATCCGCGTGCGACTCGTCCGCGAGCTGTGCGATAGCCTTGATCGCCTCGACCTGGACGTCGCGTTCCGGGCGGTTCAGCATCGGCAACAATTTCGTAATGTGTGTCTGGTTGCCGATCTTGCCGAGTGCGCGAATGACCACCGTGTCGGTCTTGGCGTCCTTGCCCAGCATATCCAGGAGTCTCGGCAACGCTTTCGGCCCACCGATTTTCGACAGGGCGTCCACGGAACGTTCGCGCACCCACCAGTCGCTGTCATCGGTTGCCTTGATCAGGTGATCAACGGCGCTCGGGTCCTTGGTGGCATTCAAAATCTCAATTGCCGTGCGGCGAATTTCTTCGTCTTCGTCCTTGATCAACGCGACCACCGACTGCACGACTTTCGGTCCGCCGATTTCAGCCAGCGCATCGCCGGCGCGCGAGCGCACCCACCAGTCGTCGTCCTTGATCACATTGAGCAGGTCCTTGACCGAATCGGCATTGCCAATCTCGTTCAGGACTTCAACTGCTGCGCGGCGTGCATATTCGGAATCGTCTTTCAGAGCGTCGGCAAGATACTTGACCGTTTCCGGGTGATTCATCTGCACCAGCATGTCGACGGCCTTGTTCTGCACGTCCAGGTCGGGGTCCTGTAACAGCCGGCTGACAGCGGCAATATTGACGTTGGCGCCACGGGACGCCAGCGCTGACAGTGCGGCGCTACGTACCAGCTTGTGCGTGTCCCGCAACTGCACTTCGAGCGCCTGGTTGACCTCGGGCTTGTCAAAGCGCCCGAGCAGGCCAATCAGGTGGATCTTGATGTACGGGTCCTTGCCACCCATGCGGGCGATCAGGTCGGGCACCATTTCCGGGCTGATGATTTCCTCAATCAGCTTGAACAGCGCTGCTGACTCTTTCGGGTCGAGTTCGTAGGCGCGCTGCAGCAGTTCGTGCACGCTCAGGTCCTGCTTGTGCACGCGCAGGACCTCGATCAGCGCGTGCTTCGCAACTTCCGGGTCGTCGAAAAACTCGAGCAGGTTGTTGGCGTTGTAGTTGATGCTGCTGGACAGGGCCCAGGACGTGCCCGAAACGACGCGTTCGTTGCCGTCGGCGAGCCCTTCGCGGTAGGCATCGAGCGTCTTGTCACTGACCAGGCTGGACAGGATGTCGACGAAAACCATCGTGTGCGACTTGTCGGACAGCGCAAGAGCGTCGATCGCCTTGGGGATGACCTTGGGGCCGACTTTCTTGAGCTTGGCGACGATGCGTTGTGCGGCCGGGGAGTCCGGTTGTGGTTCAGCAGCGAGTTGGGCGATCAGCTGGTCCGCGCGGAATCCGCCGAGCAGGCTCATGACAGCCACCTCGAAACAGGCAGACGCAAAGCGGTGCGGAGAGAGCCGATGGCGGGCCTCCCTGCGCGCATAGTCCGTAATCCACGTGTGTCAGTTGTCAATCGGTTCGCTCGTGCCCAGGCGAAGTGCGAAATTCGCGGTAAATCCATTCGCTGCGGCATTATGCCACAGCGCCCCGAACACATTGTGATGTGAGCCTTCGCCATTCTGTGCTTGGCACCGGGGCAGGCTTCGTTACAATGTGCGCGCACACGGCTCCCGATAAAGGAGCTGTAGCGCTGTCATTTTACCTAATACCAACGGCCGAAATGTGACGCCGTCAGCAGAATCGAATGTGAAAAACTTCCTCAATTCCATTGAGTTACCCGGTATTGGCCGGAAAATCGCCGATGTCGGGCGAATTCTCGAAGTCGAAGAGACCGACGAGCGCATTCGCGCGCGTATCGAACTCGGATTTCCGGCCGCCGGCGCCTATGACGATTACCAGGCGGCAGTCGCGGATGCACTGCAGGCAAAAGGTGATCGCCGTTCGCTGGCTCTCGAGTTTTCGAGCAAAATCGTTGCCCACGGCGTACAGCGTAATCTCAAACCACTTGAGCAGATCAGGAACGTCATCGCGGTCGCATCCGGCAAGGGCGGTGTTGGCAAGTCGACCGTTGCCGTCAACCTGGCCCTGTCGCTGGCTGCGGACGGGGCACGCGTTGGCCTGCTCGACGCCGACATCTACGGACCCAGCCAACCGCACATGCTCGGCCTTGCCGGCCAGCAGCCGACCAGCATCGATGGCAAGACGATGCAGCCGCTGCAGGCACACGGATTGCAGGTCATCTCGATCGGTTTCCTGGTTGATCCGGACCAGCCAATGGTCTGGCGCGGGCCCATGGTCACGTCGGCGCTGAACCAGCTGCTGCAGCAGACAACCTGGCACGATCTCGACTACCTGATTGTTGACATGCCGCCCGGCACCGGCGATATCCAGCTGACGTTGTCGCAGCAGGTGCCGGTCAGCGGTGCCGTTATCGTAACGACGCCGCAGGACATCGCGTTGCTCGATGCGCGCAAGGGCCTGGCGATGTTTCGCAAGGTGTCGGTGCCGGTGCTGGGTATCGTCGAGAACATGAGCACGCACATCTGTTCGTCCTGCGGTCACGAAGAGGCCATTTTCGGTCATGGCGGCGGCGAGAAAATGGCGGCAGACTTTGCGGTCGAATTGCTGGGCCAGTTGCCGCTCAAGGCCAGCATCCGGGAGCAGACCGACAGTGGCAAACCGACTGTGGTGGCCGAGCCGGGGTCGACCGCAGCGCAGGCTTACCGTGCCGCAGCACGGCGAATGGCGGCGGTCCTGGCTGGTCAGGGCAAGGATTACAGCAGCAAGTTTCCGAAAATCGTGGTCGAGGACGCAGGTTGAGCATCAAGTCTGACAAGTGGATCCGCCGCATGGCAGAGCAGGCCGGCATGATTGAACCGTTCGAGCCCGGCCAGGTGCGTGAGAACAACGGTGGCCGTATCGTGTCTTATGGCACGTCCAGCTACGGCTACGACGTGCGATGTGCGGCCGAATTCAAGATCTTCACGAACATCAATTCGGCCGTTGTCGACCCCAAGCAGTTCGACGCGACCAGTTTCGTCGATGTCGAGAGCGAGGTGTGTGTCATTCCACCCAACTCCTTCGCCCTGGCGCGGACGGTGGAGTATTTCCGGATTCCACGCAATGTCCTGACAATCTGTCTTGGCAAGTCCACCTACGCGCGCTGCGGCATCATCGTTAATGTGACGCCGCTCGAACCGGAGTGGGAGGGTCATGTGACCCTGGAATTCTCGAATACGACGCCGCTGCCGGCGAAGATCTACGCGAACGAAGGCGTGGCGCAGATGCTGTTTCTCGAGTCCGACGAGGAATGCGAAACGTCGTACAAGGATCGCGGCGGCAAGTACCAGGGCCAGCAGGGAGTGACGCTGCCCAGGGCCTGACTAATCGGGATCCGGCGACCTGGCGGCCGGCTGGCGTTGGGAAAAGTAGCTGTACAGCGGCAGCCCGATGACGATCAGTACGATGCCGGACAACGCCCGATACGGCGTTGCCCAGACGGTGTTGACCAGCAGGTAAACGGTCACCAGCAGAAACAGGGCCGGTACATACGGGTAACCCCAGACACGGTACGGCCGCTCGGCGTCCGGCTTGCGCCGTCGCAGGACAAACAGCGCCGCGCCGTTCAGGCCAAAGAAGACCCAGAGCACAAAAATGTAAATGTCCGTCAGGATGTCGAACGTGCCCGTCGCCGCGAGGCATAGCGACCATGCTCCGATTGCAATGACGGCCACGGTCGGTGTGCCGTTTCGCGATACATGCCCGAGCACATCCGGTAACAGGCCATCTCGGGCCAGCGCGAACGGCACTCGCGGCCCGGACAACAACGTCGTGTGCAATGTGCCGTAGGCAGACATCATCAGGCCGGCCGACATCAGCGCGACAATCCCCGGGCCAAAGAACCGGGCTGCTGCTTCGCCGGCCACCGACGATGACTCTGCCACACTGGCGACTTCTGTCGGCGTCAGGACATAGAAGTAGGCGGTGTTGATCAGCATGTACAGCGTGATGACCAGCAGAGTGCCGCCGATCAGCGCTCGCGGCAGAGTCTTGCCGGGATTCCTGATCTCGCCGCCAACGGCCGCGATGATTGCCCAGCCGTTGTAGCCCCAGAGCGCACCGAGCATGGCGGCGCCGAAGCCGCTGATGCCGAGTTTGGCGGACTCGGGCACACCTTCGCAGGTGCCTGCTGCGCCATCCAGGGAAAAGTGCTGCATCGACCCGTCTGCCAACAGCCAGGCTCCGGCGGAAATCAGTATGACCAGGCCAACCTTGATCGCCGTCAACACGGTAATCGTCATGCCGTTGGCGTGTACGCTGAGCAGGTTCAGCGCCGTCGAAACGACGATAATAGCGAATGGCAGCAGCAGGATGGCGACTGGCGACAGCTGACCGCCGGTCAGGTCGTTCAGGAAGGTGACGAATATGATCGCCGTTGCTGCGGCTGACGCACCGAGTGCAACCGTCTTGGTCCAGCCATAAAGAAATGCCCAGCGTTTGCCGAACGCCGCGTCAATGAAATGAAACTCGCCGCCGGAGCGGGGCATCATTGCACCGAGCTCTGCGTACACGAGCGCGCCGGCCAGGGTCAGGATACCGGCCAGGAACCAGACGAGCAGCACCATCTCCGGGCTACCGACATTGCAGGTCATGACGCGGGCTTTCACAAACACGCCGGTGCCGATGATGTTGGCGAGAATGACGGCCATGGCAGGTATCAGCGTCAGCGCACGCACGAGCGACCGGTTGCGTGCCGTCTCGTTGTTCAAGCCGAAGTCCCCATCAGAAGTCCCGCACCAGCGGCTTCTCGAGTTTCTCGCCGTCGAGCCAGGCGGCATTGTCACGCATCTGCAGGCGGCCGGCCGCGTACAGGGCGGCGCACTCCGGGTAGATCCGGTGTTCGGCAGCCTGTACGCGCGTCGCGAGTTCGGCGGCCGTTTCGCCATCGCGCACGGCGATGCGTCCTTGCAGTACCAGCGGGCCGGCATCCAGTTCTTCCGTTACAAAATGCACGGTGCTGCCATGCCACCTGTCGCCGGCGTCGAGAACACGCTGGTGCGTATCGAGGCCCGGGTAGGCGGGCAGCAAGGCCGGGTGAACATTCAGGACGCGCCCGGCATAGTGCTGCACGAACCACGGACTCAGGATCCGCATGAAGCCGGCGAGAATAACGAGGTCGACCTCGTGCTCGTCAAGAATGCCTGCAACCGCCCGGTCGAAGGCTTCGCGCCCGGGGAAATCGCCGTGCGCGACGACCGCCGTTGGCAGGCCCGCATCGGCAGCACGCTGCAGGCCGAAGGCGTCGGCCCGGTTGCTCAGGACCACGGCAATGTCGAGGTCCAGTTCGCGGCGCTCAATATGGTCGATGAACGACTGGAGGTTGCTGCCGGAACCGGAAATCAGAATGGCGGCGCGGTTCCGTTGTTTGCTCAAAGATAGCGGACCTCGCCGGCGCCTGCGGCTACCTCGCCGAGATGCCAGGCGTTTTCACCGGCATCGGTCAGGACTGCGATGGCTTCGTCGATATCCGCGGAATTGACGATGGCGATCATGCCGACGCCGCAGTTAAAGGTACGGCGCATCTCCGCCGTTTCGATATTACCGGTAGCCGCCAGCCAGTCGAACAGGGGACCCTGTTGCCAACTGGTCGTGTCCACTTCGGCGTGCACACCGGGTGGCAGTGCACGCGGAAGGTTCTCGCTGATGCCGCCGCCGGTGATGTGGGCAAGTCCTTTTACCGTGACCTGCGATATCAGTTGCTGCACGGAGCGCACGTAGATACGGGTCGGGGCCAGCAGCACTTCGCCTGCGGATTGCGCCGCAATTTTTCCGTCCGGATCCCGTTCGAGTACGCGCCGGGCCAGCGAATAGCCGTTCGAGTGGGCACCGCTCGACGCGAGCCCGATCAGTGCGTCGCCGGCTTTGATGCCTGAGCCGTCGACCAGTTCTGCACGCTCGACAACGCCGACGCAAAAACCGGCCAGGTCGTATTCACCGGGCGCGTACATGTCCGGCATTTCGGCCGTCTCTCCGCCGATCAGCGCGGCGCCGGCCTGTGAGCAGCCCGCTGCGATGCCGGCGATGACAGCCGCTGCCGTGTCCACGTCCAGTTCGCCACAGGCAAAGTAGTCCAGGAAGAACAGCGGCTCCGCTCCCTGCACGAGGATGTCATTGACGCACATCGCCACGAGGTCGATGCCAATGCTGTCGTGGCAACCCAGTTGTTGCGCAAGCTTCAACTTGGTGCCGACGCCATCTGTACCCGAGACCAGCACCGGCTCACGGTATTTTCCAGGCGGCAACGCAAACAGGCCGCCAAAGCCGCCGAGACCGGCGAGAACTTCGGGTCGCATCGTCTGCCTGACCAGTGGCTTGATGCGGTCGACCAATGCATTGCCGGCGTCGATGTCGACTCCGGCATCCTTGTATGTCAGGGGCTTGCTGCTCATGAGATGTGTCGAGGCCACCGTTTGTCGGGATGAGTCTGTTGTGAATCACACCGTGTCAGTGGCTTTTCGGCCGCCAGCGGCATTGCCTCGCCGCGGACAACCCGCAAACTGATGCAGGCGATGCGTGATTTCGGCGATATAATAGAGGCTGGGCTCATTTGGGGAAACCACTCTTGCTGAATCTGCGAGTATTTCGTCGTCGTGATCGCGGCGTATTTCATGCCGGACTGTTGCCAGCATTGCTGTGTGCCTGCGTACTGACGGCTCCGCAGGCCGCCGATGCCGCCGAGGTTGCGGCCCTGTACACCGCGCAGGTTGCGCTCGACCCGGACGAAAAAAATCCGCGACAGGTGGCCTACAAGGACGCACTCAACGAGGTGTTGTTGCGCGTTTCCGGCGCCGACCTGGTAGCGGACCCGGCAATGGTCGAGTTGCTGTTCCCGGACCCTGCCGCCTACGTCATCCAGTTCCGGCCCGGTGACGATGATACGCTGTGGGTCTCGTTTGACGGTGATGCGGTCGAAAACGTGCTGCGAAATTCCGGCCAGACCGTCTGGGGCAGCGACCGGCCGGTGACACTGGTCTGGCTCGCTGTCGACTGGGGGCAGGGCGATCGTGAAATCATCGCCGCGGAAGACCCGGACCAGCGGCGTGCCGCGGGCCGCCCGGCCGATCGAGATCGCCTGCTGCGTGAGCAGGTCCTGGACATGGCTGAGCGGCGTGGCCTGCCGGTCATTTTTCCGCTGATGGACAGCATGGACCAGCGCAATGTCAGTTTCAGCGACATCTGGGGCGGCTTCGATGAGCAGTTGCTGGCGGCGTCGGAGCGCTACGAGGTGAGTTCCATCCTGGTCGGCAGAATTCCCGCATCGTCAGGTCAGCGCAATCGCTGGAGCTATTTTTTCGCCGGCGAGCAGCAGGTCTGGAATGGTGAGCCGGAGACGGTGATCTCCCTGGTCGCCGATCAACTGGCCAGCGAATTCGCGATTCACGGCGATGCGCCGCTGGAGGCGATCGAGCTGCGTATTGCCGGGGTCGATTCTGTCGAAGCCTACGGCGAAATGCAGAACTTGCTGGCATCGACGAGTGTCATCGAGAACTTCGCCATCGACGAGGTGAGTGGTGATGTGATCCGTTATCGTATCGAAGCGCTGGGCGGTGTCGAGCGGCTGCGCCGGGCGTTGCGATTCGGTGGCTTGATCGAGCAGAATGGCGCGGACGGTTCGCTAAGCCCCGTCGCGACGCTCGACTTCTTCTACAGCCCGAAACGATAACAGGCAACAAAATCCACTCGATGTCCTTAAGCTGGCTGCCCAATGCAATCTCGATCTCGCGCATTGCGCTGATCCTGCCGATCCTCTGGCTGTTCGTTGAGCAGCAGTTCGGCTGGGCCCTCGGCCTGTTCCTCGCAGCAGGCCTGTCGGACGGCATCGATGGCTACCTGGCCAAGCGTTTCAACTGGGAAACGCGGCTCGGCGCATTCCTCGATCCGGCAGGCGACAAGCTGCTCATCGCCTGGTCGTACGGGACGCTGGCGTATCTCGGCTACATACCGGCCTGGCTGGCCGTCATCGTTATCCTGCGCGATGTCATCATCGTTGCCGGTTCGTTCATGTATCACTACCTGGTGCGCCGGCTCGAGGGACAGCCGACCTGGATCAGCAAGCTGAACACGGTGCTGGAGTTCGTCTTCCTCGTCCTCGTGATCTGGAAGGCAGGCTACGACTGGCCGGACGATGTGACGATCACGATCATCGGTGCGGCGGTGCTGGTCACCGTGGTCCTGAGCGGCTACGACTATGTTTCAAACTGGATTCGCAGCGCGCGATCGGAGGCTTGACGAATGGCAGCAGATAGACGCATGAACTGGCTGATCGCCGTGCTCTTGGTCGGCGGCCTCTTGTACCTGCTGGCGCCGGTGCTGACACCGTTTGTCGCGGCGGCGTTGCTGGCCTATATCGGCGATCCGCTGGCGGACCGGCTGGAACGACTGAAGATGCCACGGACACTGGCGGTGATCGCGGTGTTCCTGGTGACTTTCCTGGTCATCGGCCTGCTGGTACTGCTGGTCGGGCCGCTGATTCGGTCGCAGATTTCCGCGTTGCTGGAGGCATTGCCAAACATCATTGCCAGCGTCGAACAGGAGTGGCTGCCGCGGCTGATGCAGTTTCTCGACATCGAGGCGGGCGACGATGTCGGCATGGGCGCGTTCATCGATCGCTATGGCGACATGGCCGGGAGCTGGGGCTCGACGATCCTGAAGTCCGTGTCGAAATCCGGTGGTGCCGTTGCCGCGGCCGTGCTGAGCCTGTTCCTGGTGCCGATCCTGACGTTCTACCTGTTGCGCGACTGGGACAGGATAACGGCGCACCTCGGCGCGCTGATTCCGACCCGGCAGCGCTCAACTGTGCTGCAGCTGGCAGCGGAAACCGACGAAGTGCTCGGCGCTTTCCTGCGCGGGCAAGTGCTGGTCATGCTGGCGCTGGCCTGCATCTACTCGCTTGGCCTCAGCATTGTCGGGCTGAAGTTTGCCGTTGCTATCGGCGTTGTGTCCGGGCTCGTCAGTTTCGTACCGTACCTCGGGTTCGTTTTTGGTATCGGCCTCGCTGCGCTGACCGTGGCGCTCGAGCCCAACCCGTTGTGGATGATGGTCGGCGTCGTCATCACTTTCAGTGTCGCGCAATTCATCGAAGGCTCGTTCCTGACGCCGAAACTTGTCGGCGACCGTATCGGGTTGCATCCGGTCATCATCATTTTCGCCGTCGCGGCGGGCGGCCAGTTGTTCGGCTTCTTTGGCATTCTGCTGGCCTTGCCGGCCGCCGCCGTCTTGTCGGTGCTCGTACGTTTCGCCTACGATCGGTACCTTAAAGACCATCCCGAAATCGAGTTATGAGCCAAATGGCTTTGCCATTGCAGCTCGCGGACCATGCCGTGTTCGCGAGCTTTCTTGCCACCGGGAACGAGGCGCTGGTCAGTTCACTTAAAGCCATTGCCGACGGTAGCGAAAGGTCGGGCGGATATTGCTGGGGTGCTGCTGCAACGGGCAAGTCACATTTGCTCCAGGCCGTCTGCGAACGGGCCGGCGACGAGTCGGTCTACCTGCCGATGACGATGCTCGCGAATGCCTCACCGGAAGTCTTGCAGGGACTCGCCAACCGCCGCCTGGTTTGCATCGACGATATCGACACGGTTGCCGGGCAACCGGCCTGGGAGCTGGCGCTGTTTGCGTTGTATAACCAGTCAGTCGAGTCGGCGACCTGCCTGCTGGTATCCGCCAGTGCGGCCCCGCGGCGCGCCGGATTCGAACTGGCGGACCTGCAAAGCCGCCTCAGCCAGTTGCCTGTCTACCGGCTCAACGGTCTCGACGACGATGCAACGCGCGCGGCGCTGCAGCTGCGCGCCAGCCATCGAGGCCTGGACCTGCCGGATGACACCGCACAATTCCTGCTCGGGCGGCAGCGCCGCGACATGGCGAGTTTGTACCAGTTGCTCGACCAGCTGGATGCAGCGGCGCTGCAGGCAAAACGGCGGCTGACGATTCCGTTCGTCAAGCAGGTGCTTGGCGAAAGCTAGCCGGCTCAGGACAGCCTGGATGCGATAGTTGCGACGCGCTGGCCGAGCGTGCGCGCCAGCTTCCTTTCGTCATCTGACAACGTGTCCGCCTTGCGATTCCACGTGACGTGACTGGCACCGTACGGCGACCCGCCGGTGGTTGTCGTGGACAGGCGTTCCTCGGTGTAGGGAATGCCGGTGATCAGCATGCCGTGATGCAGCAGCGGTACGGCCATTGTCAGCAGTGTCGACTCCTGGCCGCCGTGCAGGGTCGACGTCGACGTAAATACACCGGCCGGTTTGCCCGCCGCATCGCCGGCCAGCCATTCGCTGGCGGTTCCGTCGAGAAAGTACTTGAGGGCGGCCGCCATGTTGCCAAAGCGGGTAGGGCTGCCCATGACAAGGCCCGCACACTCGGCGAGGTCGGTCGGCGTGGCATAGGGCGGACCGGATTCCGGTACATCCGGCTCCGTTTGCTCGGTCGCGGCAGAGACCGGTGGCACTGTGCGCAGGCGCGATGCCATGCCGGCCACGCTGTCGATGCCCCGGCAGACTTCCCGGGCGAGGGCCTCGGTCGCACCATGTACCGAGTAATACAGGACCAGCACGTCGCTCATTTTGCGACCAGTTCGAGCGCGTTCTCCGGTGGCCGGCCGATGACTGCCCGTGCTGACGCGTCATCGACGACGATGGGTCGCTGCAGTGTCCGCGGGTGGTCGGCAATCCAGGCGGCGACCGCGGCGTCGTCCGCCAGGTCCGGCTGATCGTCCGCATCCCGGTACTCATCTTCGCCGCGACGCAAAAGCTCAGCGACCGGCACCCCGAGCAACGCTGCCAGGCGCAGGATGCGGCTGGCATCCGGGGCGTCCTTCAGGTACTCGATGATGCTCAGTTCGACGCCTGAATCTTTAAGTAATTCAAGGGTTTGTCGAGATTTTGAACAACGGGGATTGTGGTACATCGTCAGCATAAAATGCATTCCTTGACGGCGTGGCCGCGCTATTGGTAGTTTGAACAGGTTTTCAAGAATTAGAATAACAATGCTTGCCACCCGCATGTCACTTTTTCGATGGTCACAGTCGCTGGCCGTCGCCGGTCTGGCGGCCCTGCTGTTTCTGGCAGGTTGTCAAAGCGCGCCTGTGCAGGAGATGAGTGATGCCCGCCAGGCCATCTCCGTTGCGAAAAAGGCGGGCGCTGCCGAACATGCGCCGACGGACCTGAAAGCAGCGATGGACTACCTCGAGAGCGCAGAAAGCTTCATTATCCAGCGCCGCTATGACCAGGCACGGCGAGAAGCCGTCAACGCGAAAGCCAGTGCGCTGGAAGCACTGCACGCAAGTTCAGAAAAAGCGAGCGACGACGACTAGCCCTGGAACCACTTCTGGCTGAGCTTGTCGATCACCTTGTTCGGGTATTTGCGCTTGCCCAGGCTACCGTTGTAGCGGCCCAGTGCGCGGCGTAAATCACCGTCCTCCTTGTCCAGGTAGTACTTGAGTATCGTGCAGCCGTAGCGCAGGTTGGTTTCCACGCGAATCAGGTTGTCATCCGGCCGCCCGATCTCATCCTTCCAGAAGGGCATGATCTGCATCAGTCCCAGTGCGCCGGCAACGGAGACCGCGTAGGAGTCAAAATTGCTTTCAACTTCGATGACGGCGAGAACCAGCTCCGGTTCGAGCCCGGCGATTGACGCTTCGTAGTGCACATGCGTGAGAATGCGCATGCGCTCGTCCGGGTCCGGGACCTGGTTTGCGAGCCGTCGCGACATGTCAGTCAGCCAGACGGCGGCGTCAAAACGGTCGTCGAAACTGTCGGCACGGTTGGCGGCTGCACGCAGGGCCTCGCGCAGTTCAGGGTCTGGCGACTCCTGTGGCCAGGCGGAAGCGCTCGCCAGCAGCAGGCAGGCGCAAACGATCAGGTTGTTGCGTAGCGTCAGCATATCCACGCGTTACTATATAAGAATTAACAGCTTACCGCTTATTCTTTAAGTAATTCGAGAGCTGCTGCACGGTTCAGGCTGCGTGCCTCGCTGTCTTTTCGATGGCGATACTCCAGCTCGCCCGCCGCAAGGCCACGCTCGGAAACGACCAGGCGGTGCGGCACGCCGATCAGCTCCGCATCGGCAAACTTGACGCCCGGGCGAACGTCGCGATCGTCATACAGCACGTCGAACCCGAGTGCCTGCAGCTGGGCATACAACTCTTCGGCTGCTGCGCGCACCGTATCCGAGCGCTGCAGGTTGATCGGCACGATGACGACATCGAACGGCGCAATCGGGTTCGGCCAGATTATGCCGTTGTCGTCATGGCCCTGCTCGATAGCGGCACCGACAATGCGCGTAACACCGATGCCATAGCAGCCCATCAACATGGGGACATCGTTACCGTCCCTGTCCTGGACCGTGGCACCCATGGCTTCACTGTACTTGGTGCCGAGCTGGAATATGTGCCCGACTTCGATGCCGCGCGCGATCCTTACGGTGCCGCTGCCGTTCGGCACCGGGTCGCCGGCGACGATGTTTCGAATATCCACCGTCTGCGGCTCATCGAGATCGCGCCCGAAGTTAACCCCGATGTAGTGCTGGCCAACCTCGTTGGCGCCGCAGGAAAAGTCGGCAAGTGCGGCAACGGCGTGGTCGAAGTAGACCGGCATGTCCAGCCCGACGGGTCCCAGCGAACCGGGTTCGCTGCCGGTCGCCTTGCGGATCGTGTCCGTGTCAGCCATCGTCAACGGTGATGCCACGCCATCGAGCTTTTGTGCTTTTACCGCGTTCAGTTCATGGTCACCGCGCAATACCAGCGCGACAGGGCCGGCGTCACCTTCGACGATCAGCGTCTTGATCGTCCGGGCAGGCTCGGTATCCAGTAACTTGCACAGGTCGTCGATCGTCCTGACACCCGGTGTGGCAATTTTCTCCAGTGGCTGGCCCGGCTCCGGCCGGGGTTCTGCTGCGGGCAATGTTGCAGCGGACTCGATGTTGGATGCGTAATCATCGTCATCGCTGTACGCGATGGCGTCTTCGCCCGAGTCGGCAATAACATGGAATTCCTGCGACTTGCTGCCGCCGATTTCACCGCTGTCAGCCCAGACGACCCTGAAGTCCAGGCCGAGCCGGGTGAATATCGCTGCATAGGCCGCGTGCATCTTCTGGTACGAAGCTTCGAGGCCGGACTGGTCGATATCAAAAGAGTAGGCGTCTTTCATGATGAACTCGCGTGAGCGCATGACGCCGAAGCGCGGCCTGATCTCGTCACGGAACTTGGTCTGGACCTGGTAGAAGTTGACGGGCAGTTGCTTGTAGCTTCTCAATTCGCGCCGGCCGATGTCGGTGATCACTTCTTCGTGGGTAGGGCCGTAGCAGTATTCGCGGTCATGACGGTCCGACATCCTGAGCAGCAGCGGACCGTACTGTTCCCAGCGACCGGTTTCCTGCCAGAGTTCCGCCGGGTGCACCGACGGCATCAGCAATTCCAGTGCGCCGGCGCGATCCATTTCCTCGCGAATGATGGCTTCGATCTTGCGCAATACGCGGACACCGAGCGGCATCCACGTGAACAGGCCGGACGCAAGCCGACGAATCAGCCCCGCGCGCAGCATCAACTGGTGGCTGACGATCTCGGCTTCTGCCGGAACTTCCTTGAGAGTGGTCAGACCGAATTCGGAAAATCGCATCGAGCAGTGTCCTGTATGTCTCGCTTGTTTCGCAAGTCGCGAATTCTAGAGCATAAAGTCGGCGAATTGTTGCTAAATGCGCAACCCGTGTTGACAGTTTGCAGAAAGCACGAGATGGTCGCGGCTTTCGAGCGCTGGCGAGAATTGTTGGAAGGCAGAAGAAACCCGTTCATTGCCCGCGAGGGAATTCCGTTCCTGCTGGCCGCGGTCGCGGGGTTCGTAGCGGCGCTGCGCTACCACGACTGGACCGTGGCGCTCCCGATCGGCCTGCTGATCGTCGCACTCTGGCTGCTGTTTCGCGATCCGCGACGGCGAATTCCGCCGGCGCCGCTCGGCGTGGTAAGCCCGGTCGATGGCACTGTTGTCAGCGTTGACCGCGTCAGTACCGGCTTCTTCGACGGCGAAGCACACCGGGTGCGCATCGACATCGATGCTTTCGGTACCTACACGGCACGCTCGCCCGTCGAAGGCAAGATCATGGACCTGAATTCACTCGACGCGAGCAGGGTTGCGGACTACGAAACACACGCATTGTGGGTGCAAACCGACGAAGGCGACGACGTGGTGCTGCAGTTTTCGGGCTACCGACTCGGACTGGCGCCCAAGGCCATCGTGCGTTATGGCGAAAGAATCGGCCAGGGCAAGCGTTGCGCATTCCTGCGGCTGGCGCGCAGTGCAGAAGTGCATTTGCCGCCGACGAGTTCTGTCCTGGTCGAACCGGGGGCCGTGGTCCGTGCCGGCTCGGACCTGATCGGAAAGTTGCTGCACTCCTGAGTGAAATGCCGCAGTTGCCGTGGCAGACTTGTAGCCGGTACTTGTCAGGAATTTCAAATTGATTCAGCCCGAACAGCAACGCCGGGCCTACCTGCGCGCGCTGGGAATCGATGTCTGGGTATCACGCGACCAGGTCGACTCGCCGGAAGTGCTCGCCACGGAGTCCGCGGACGCCGCCAGTGAGACGCTCGACTGGAGCGGCTTGCGGGCGGCTGTTCGCGACTGCACCCGCTGCGCTTTGCACAAAAGCAGGACGCAAACGGTGTTCGGTGTTGGCAACGAGGCGGCGGACTGGCTGGTCGTCGGCGAGGCACCGGGCGCCGAGGAAGATCGGCGAGGCGAGCCGTTTGTCGGTCGTGCCGGGCAGTTACTGGACGAAATGTTGCGCGCTGTCGGCATGCACCGTGGCGACGTCTTCATCGCGAATATCCTGAAATGCCGGCCGCCGAACAATCGCGATCCGGCAGCGGATGAAGCTGATGCCTGCCGTGCCTACCTCGAACGCCAGATCGAACTGATCCAGCCGAAAATCCTGCTTGCCGTGGGGCGAATCGCGGCCCAGCAGCTGTTGGCAACCGACACTCCGGTCGGCAAGCTGCGTGGCCGGTTGCACCAGTATGCGGGTATCCCGATGGTCGTGACCTATCACCCGGCCTACCTGTTGCGCAGTCCGGCGCAGAAGCGCAAGGCCTGGCAGGACCTGTGCCTTGCAATGCGCGTGGCGAAGGGCCAGGCAGCATGATTACACCGATCCAGGAAGCCCGGGTCCGGATCCGGACGATGACCCACGAAGACCTGTCCGCCGTGTCGAATATCGAGCGCCAGAGCTACCAGTTTCCATGGAGCCACGGCGTATTTCGGGATTGCCTGCTTGCAGGCTACCAGTGCATCGTTCTCGAGCGAAATGACGAGATTGCGGGCTACAGCATCCTGTCGATCGCAGCGGGTGAGGCGCATATCCTGAATATCTGCGTGCACCCGGACTTTCGTTCGCTTGGCTATGGCGAAAGACTGCTCGATGATTTATTGTTCCGCGCCCGTTCGTCATCCGTGCGCGAAATTTTCCTGGAAGTGCGGCCGTCGAACAAACACGCACTGGCGTTGTACAGGAAAAAAGATTTTCACAAGGTGGCAGACCGTCCCGCGTACTACCAGGCATCGCACGGGCGCGAAGACGCCAACGTTCTCGTCAAGAAACTCACAACTGACAGCTAACGCTGTCGCTCTAACGCATGTCCCAGATATCTGAACAGGTAGGCAAGCGGCGTACGTTTGCGATCATTTCGCACCCGGACGCCGGCAAGACGACGCTGACCGAAAAGCTGTTGCTGTTTGGTGGCGCTATCCAGCTTGCGGGTACCGTAAAGGGCCGCAAGGCGAGCCGCCACGCGACGTCCGACTGGATGGCGCTGGAGCAACAGCGCGGTATTTCCATCACATCGTCCGTCATGCAGTTTCCCTACGAAGGTCGCGTGGTCAACCTGCTGGACACCCCGGGTCACGAGGACTTCTCCGAGGACACTTACCGCACGCTGACTGCTGTGGATTCGGCGTTGATGGTGATCGACTGTGCGAAGGGCGTCGAGCAAAGAACGATCAAGCTGATGGAAGTCTGCCGGCTGCGCGATACACCAATCATGACGTTCATCAACAAACTGGACCGCGACGGCAGGGAACCGATTGACCTGCTGGATGAGATCGAGTCCGTTCTCGACATCCAGTGCGCACCGATCACCTGGCCGATCGGCATGGGGCGTTCCCTGAAAGGGGTTTACCACCTGCTGCAGGACAAGATCTACCTGTACGAGAACGTCGGACGCGAAAAGAAGTCGGGCCAGACAGTCATTGAGGGCCTGGACTCGGCTGCAGTGAGCGCGGCACTCGGTGACGATGCCGGTGACTTTCGCGACGAAATCGAGCTGGTCAGGGGCGCCTGTCCGCCACTGGACGTGGACAAATACCTGGCCGCCGAGCAGTCGCCGGTGTTTTTCGGCTCGGCGCTGGCGAATTTCGGCGTCAAGGAACTGCTGGATGAGTTTGTCCAGCATGCGCCGACGCCGCAGGCGCGTGCAGCCGAACAACGGGTTGTCGATCCGCAGGAAGACAAACTCAGTGGTTTCGTCTTCAAGATCCAGGCCAACATGGACCCTGGACACCGCGACCGCATTGCCTTTATGCGCATTTGCTCGGGCAAGTTCTCCAAAGGGCAGCGCCTGTTGCACGTGCGCTCGGGCAAGGAGATGAAGATTGCCGAGGCGATTACGTTTATGGCGGCTGACCGGCAGCACGCGGACACGGCATATGCGGGCGATATCATCGGCTTACACAATCATGGCACGATCAATATCGGCGACAGTTTCAGCGAAGGCGAGCCGTTGCGGTTTTCGGGGATCCCGAATTTTGCGCCCGAGCTGTTCCGTCGTGCCGTACTGAAAGACCCGTTGCGCCTGAAAGCCTTGCAGAAAGGCCTGGCACAACTCTGCGAGGAGGGCGCAACCCAGCTGTTCAAGCCGAAACGCAATAATGACCTGATACTCGGTGCGGTCGGGCAGCTGCAGTTCGATGTGGTTGCACATCGGCTGCTCGACGAATACAAGGTGGAATGCCAGTTCGAAGCGATCAATGTGGCCACGGCGCGCTGGGTAGTGTGCGATGATGACAAGATGCTTGCCGAGTTCGAGCGCAAAGCCTTTGACAACCTCGCACTGGATCACGGCGACCGCCTCGTCTACATCGCGCCAACAAAGGTCAACCTGAACCTGACCGAAGAACGCTGGCCGGAGATCGACTTCATGCAGACACGGGAACATTGAAACTTAACCGCAAGATCCTTGCCTGGGCTATGTATGACTGGGCGAATTCAGCGTTTGCGCTGAGCGTTCTTGCCGTTTTGTTCCCGATTTTTCTCGGCAGTTACTGGAGTTCACCGGACGCCGGTGCGGCTGTTACGGCGCGCCTCGGCCTGGTTACGGCCGGCGCTGCTTTGCTGGTCAGTATCGTTGCTCCCGTCCTCGGCGCGATTGCCGATTCGGGCGGCTATCGCAAGCGGTTCCTGATTGCGCTGGCTGTACTGGGATCGTCGATGACTGCTGCCCTGGCGCTGCCCGGTGAGGGTGCATGGCCCTGGGCGCTGGCACTGTACCTGTTGGCATCCGTTGGTTTCTACGGGTCGACGGTGTTCTACGACTCGCTGCTGGTCGATGTTGCTGAACCGGACAACTACGATATCGTCTCAACGCTCGGCTTTGCGCTGGGTTACCTTGGCGGGGCGTTGCTGCTGGCGTTGCATGTCTGGATGCTGCGGGCACCGGCGACGTTCGGCATGGAGAACCCGGCGCAGGTCATCAAGTTTGCCTTCTTTTCTGTTGGCCTCTGGTGGGCGGTATTCCTGCTGCCGCTGATCGTCTTCGTGCCCGAGAAGCGCGCGGCGTCGACCAGCCTGCAAAAGGCTGTCCAGTCGGCCTTTCGCGAATTGCTTGCGACGGTTTCGCATATCCGCCAATACCGCAATGTCGTCAAATTCCTCGCGGCGTACTGGCTCTATATCGGCGGCGTCTTCACCGTCATCTCGATGGCTGCCAACTATGGCCAGCGGCTTGGTTTCGCTGACTCGGACCTGGTGCTGGCATTCATGATCACCAACCTTGCCGGATTTCCGGCCACGCTGGCATACGGATTCCTCGGGAAGAGGTTCGGCGCGCGCAAGGGCATCTACCTCGCCTTGTCGATCTATGTCGCCGTCTCCTGCTGGGCCGTTTTCATGACCGAGATCCGCCAGTTCTTCGTCATGGCGATTATCGTCGGTTGCATCCAGGGCGGCGTGCAGGGCCTGAGCCGATCCTATTACGCGACGCTGATCCCGCAAGGGCAACCCGGCGAGTTCTTTGGCTTCTACAACATGATGACCAAGTTTTCGCACGTCGTCGGGCCGATGGTCGTCGGTGTCTCGGCGATACTGTCGGACAGCCCGGCCATCGTCCTCATCGTACTGTTGCCGTTGTTTATCGGCGGCGGACTGTTGCTTACGCGAGTCGACTGACCGAGCGCCGCAATTCGTCGAGAGCGTTGGCTCCGGCCGGACCGTACCGTGCCGCCAGGTATGCTTCGGTCACATCGTCAATGGTTGTACTGTCCAGCCGCGAGTCAACGCGGGCGCGCTCCGCGAACGCGGATGGTGTCTCGCCGGTCGACAACGGCAGGCCGGTTTTTAGCTGAAACTTGCGATAGAGCCGCAGTGCGCGGTCCGCACGCGGGGCGCGATAGCGCAGGCTGAGAAGCACGCTGATGAGCAGGATCAGGCCGAATACAATGCCGAGCAGCGTAAGCATCATCTTGCGCCAGTCCGGCGTGTCCATGCCGAGCCAGCGCATGAAGCGGTTCTGGTTGTCGGGACCGTAGCCAAGCACCAGGTCATTCCATTTTGCATTGATCGCATCCCACGACAGGCCCAGGCTATGCAGCAGGGCTGAAGGCGTCGGTATGCCCCAGGCGGCGGCTGCACCGCTGAGGCGTGACCCGCTCATGCCCGAATCGATGCGCTCGGGCGCGACGGCGGCAGTCGGGTCGACCCGGTGCCAGCCCGTTCCCGGTAGCCAGACTTCGGTCCAGGCATGCGCGTCCGACTGGCGTACGATCAGGTGTTCTGCCTGCGGGTTGAGTTCGCCGCCCTGGTAGCCGAGTACGATGCGTGCGGGGATATCGGCCGCGCGCATCAGTACCGCAAATGCAGAGGCATAGTGTTCGCAGAAGCCCTTGCGCGTGTCGAACAGGAAGCTGTCTACCGGGTCGCGTCCGAGCGGCGGCGGTTCCAGCGTATAAAAAAAGTTCTCATTATTGAATTTCTGCAAAACGGCTTCGATGTAGGCAGTTTGTGATCCGGCCTCTGCATACAGCTGTCGCGCCAGCTCGATAGTCTGCGGGTTGCTGCCGGCCGGCAGGTCGAGGTACCAGTTGCGGAACATTTCCGGCATCTCGACATCGGCGCGGAAGTCGATGTAGGACGTCACGTCGTAGGCTATGCGCTGGTCGATCGGGAATTCGCGGGACAATTGCTGCTGCCGGCCCATGGCGATTTTTTTCCCGAGGTCCCATTCGTAGGGCAGGTCCAGCGCAAATACCCATTGCTGACGCGTGGGTTCGAGCGTGATCGTGTAGCTAACCGGATCGCCGCTAACCTGGATCTTGGAGCGCTCGAGATTGCTGTTGCTCGGCATCGGACCGTTGCCGCTCCAGGTGCGGCCATTGAAGCGCTGTAAGACCAGCCCGCGCCAGTACAGGTCGCGTGCCGCCGGAACCGGGCCGTCAAAACCGACTCGGAACGCCAGTTCGTCCGATAGCGACAGCGAACTGATATCGCCCGGGCTCATCGTATCGTTCAGGCCGGAGGTCCCCGAGCTCGTGTCGATTGGCACCTGCCAGAAGGGTGTAGCAATGCGCGGGAAGAAGATCCACATGGCCAGCGCCATTGGCAACGCATACATGACCAGGCGGCCGCTGGTCCGGAAGCTCTGTACCGCCGTCTGCTGATGTGCAGCCGACATCCGCAACCATGCTGTCATTATCAGCAGCACGGCGACGAGCAGGTAGGGCAGCGACCACATGTATTGCTCGCGCAGCAGCGCCGACATGACAAGGAATATTGCGATGAACAACAACACGAACTGGTCGCGCCGCTTGCGCGTCTCGAGCAGCTTCATAGCCGCCATGACCGTGAGCAGCGCCGAACCGGGGCCGACCCCGCTGACCGATGAATAGGTGGCGAGTACACCGAGAAAACAACCCAGCGCCAGCACGGCCCGCAACGACGTGGGCGGCAGTGCGGCGCGGCGCTTTTCGATGACAAAGCGCCAGGCAGCGCAAGCGACAAATGCCGCGCTGATCCAGAGTGGCAGGAATTGCAGGTGCGGCGCGATCGCCAGCAGCAGCGCGGCCAGCGTCCATGGCAGGCTCAGCAGGAGCGAACCGTCGGTTCCGCGTGGCTTAGACATGCTCGTCTTCCGCGTTAAACAGCGCCAGGGCTTCCAGGCAGCTCTGCCGGTGCGCATCGCCATGCGCCGGCGCAAACTGCTGCCCCGGGAGCCGCAAGCCGTAGTCGGCCCGGGACTGGTCGGTGTCAACAATCCAGCGTGTCAGGATGGCCAGTTTCTGTTCGAGATCTGTTCCGCGGACCGTATCGAAGTCGAACCACTGGCTGCTGGTATCTGCGCCGGAGAACTGCTTCGTCAGCAACTGGCCGCTGCGCGCATAGGCTTTCCAGGCGACGTTGCGTGGCGAGTCGCCTTCGTGGAATCGCCGCAGGCCGGCGAAGTCCTCTTCGCCACGGGCATCATGCTGGCGATGACCGTGCGCGGTTTCTGTCGGCGGCGGGGGCGGCGCATTGTCGGCGATCGGCGGGTAGACGAGACCGCGAAGGTCCATGTGCAACCACGCCCACGAGCGAAAGAGTTCGAAAGGAAACAGTGTGCGTACGCCGAAGCGTTCCAGTGGTAACCAGCCGCGCTGCACGGCGTGCAGTGCCAGCGTGAAGACCCTGCTTTCGCCGGGGGCGAGATCCATGACGTCACTGACATTGTCGCCGACATACAGCATGATTCCGTGCCGGGCGTTCCTGCTGTGATTGGTGACGGCGATGCGAAATTGCGCCGTCTGCCCCGCATGCACGGCTTCGACGCCGGCAAAACTGATCTCGAGCCCGACCAGGTTGCGCTGGCACTGGTGCATGGCGACGAACCCGAGCCCGGCCAGCAGGAACGTCAGCACAAACGACAGGTTGTTGTTGTAGTTCATCGACCCCAACAGCATCGCAAAAGCCATCAGGCCATAGATGACGCCAACGCCGGTTGGCAGGATGTATACCCGTCCCGGGGTCAGGGTCGTGCTTGCCGGGTCGAGGCCCTGGCGTTTCCTCGCCCAGCGCTGGATGCGCTGGCCCAGCGTCGCGGTCAGGCCGCGATAGAGCCGCAGCCCCGGGACGCTAAGGGATGGCCACGGTATCGAGGACATGCTGGCAGAGTTCTGCGGCAGAGCGGAAACTGGTACTGCCTGCCGGTTTTAGCCGGTGCCCGGCCACGGCGGCGAAAACGGCCTGGATGTCGTCCGGATAGACGCCCGAGTGACTGTTCACGAATGCATGTGCCTTGGCTGCTGCAGCCAGTGCCAGCGCGCCGCGTGGTGACAGGCCGATTTCGATGTCGGGCGACTCGCGGGTGAAGCGCACCAGTTCCTGGATGTAGTCGACCAGCGGGTCACTCATGTGCATATTTGCCGCGGCCTGCTGCAGCTTGACGAGTGCGTCGGGGCTCATGGCTGCCGCGACCTCGTCGAGCATTGCGCGACGATCCTTGCCGACCAGCAGTTCCCGCTCGTTCTCGGCGTTCGGGTAGCCGAGTTCGAGCCGCATCAGGAAGCGATCGAGTTGTGACTCCGGCAATGGAAATGTGCCGATCTGGTCGGCCGGGTTTTGCGTCGCTACAACGAAGAACGGGGCGGGCAGCTGGCGCGTGTTGCCATCGACGCTGACCTGCTGTTCTTCCATGGCTTCCAGCAGCGCGCTTTGCGCTTTCGGTGTTGCACGGTTGACCTCGTCGGCCAGGATCAATTGTGCGAATACCGGTCCCGGCTGGAACTGGAAGTCACCGCTTTCCTGTTTGAAGACGGAAACGCCGACGATATCGGCAGGCAACAGGTCGCTGGTGAACTGGATGCGGTTAAAGCTGAGGCCGAGCACCCGAGCCAGCGCCTGGGCCAGCATCGTCTTGCCAAGGCCCGGCAGGTCCTCGATCAGCAGGTGTCCGCGCGCCAGCAGGCAGGACAGGGCCAGTCCAACCTGGTCGTCCTTGCCGAGAATGATCTGTCCCAGTTGTTTGCGAGCCGCATCCAGTGCGACCCGGTCGGCATTCTTGCTCAGAGGTAGTTTTTCTATGCGGCTTCCGCTCGGCATCGGCTTCTCCTGCTCGGGTACGGCAATCGTCGCGAATCACGACGCCGATTGCACTCAAAGCCGGCAGGAGTGTGATGCAGTTATCAGAAAACCCGCAGCTTCAGCCAAGCTCGGCCAGTTTTTCCAGTTGTTCTGCCAGCTGTGCGATAGTGTTTTCAAAGTCAATCGCGCGTTGCTTTTCCTGTGCGACCACGTCGGCAGGGGCATTGTTCACGAAATTTGCATTACCCAGCTTGGCCCGCGCCTTCGCCAGGTCGTCTTCGGCGCGTTGCCGCTGCTTTTCGAGCCGCGCACGTTCGGCCGCGACGTCGATCAGCCCCTGCATGGGCACGAGCAGCCGGGCGTCACCCAGCAGGGCGGTTGCCGAATTGGGTGGATCCTCGCCGTCGGACAGCGCGGCGATGGACTCGACCCGGCCGACGCGCTGCAGCAGGTGCAAGAACCGCTCGACACGCGCAAGGTCATCCGGCGTCGCGTTTTGCAGAATGACCGGCAGCGGTTTGCCCGGTGCGATGTCCATTTCGCCGCGAATCTGCCGGATGCCGAGGATGAATTGTCGCACCCATTCGATATCGGCCACAGCACCGGCGCGGGATGCATGCGTGTCGACAACGGGGAAGGGCCGCAACATGATGGTGTCGCCGTCGATGCCGGCCCTCGGCGCAACCTGTTGCCAGATCTCCTCGGTGATGAACGGCATGATCGGATGCAGCATCCGGAGCAGCGACTCGAGAACCGTTACCAGCGTCCGCCGCGTGCCGAGTTTGGCCGCAGCCGATGCATCGTCAGACTGGAGCACCGGTTTGGACAATTCCAGGTACCAATCACAGAACTCATGCCAGGTGAATTCGTACATCGCCTGCGCGGCGAGGTCGAGCCGGTAGACGGCGAGTTGTTCGTGCACGGCGCCAACGGCTGCATCCAGACGTGCCTGGATCCACAGGTCGGCCGCGGAATACTCCGCCTCGCCGTCACCAACTTTCTCGGTGTTCATCAGGACATAGCGCGCCGCGTTCCACAGCTTGTTGCAGAAATTCCGGTAGCCGTCGATGCGGCCGAGGTCAAAACGGATGTCCCGCCCCGTGGTTGCCAGCGCTGCGAACGTAAAACGCAGGGCATCGCAGCCGTAGGCCTTGATCCCGTCCGGGAACTGTTTGCGGGTGGCTTTTTCAATGGCCGGCCTGAGGTGGTCCTGCATCAGGCCCGTCGTGCGCTTTTCCAGCAGGCTGTCGAGGTCGATGCCATCGATCAGGTCCAGCGGGTCCAGCGTGTTGCCCTTAGACTTGGACATCTTCTGGCCGTCCTGGTCGCGGATCAGGCCATGGATGTAGACCTCGCGAAATGGCACGTCTCCCATGAACTTGATACCCATCATGATCATGCGGGCAACCCAGAAGAAAATGATGTCGAAGCCGGTTACGAGCACACTGCCGGGGTAGTACTTCTCGAGTTCCGGTGTCTGCCCTGGCCAGCCCAGTGTGCTGAATGGCCACAGTGCCGACGAGAACCAGGTATCGAGCACGTCGTCGTCCTGGCGCAGTGCCCGGCTGGCGGGGATGTCGTGCTTCTCGCGGACTGCTGCCTCGGATTTACCGACGTAGATGTTGCCGTCGTCGTCATACCAGGCGGGAATTCGGTGTCCCCACCAGAGCTGCCGGCTGATGCACCAGTCCTGGATGTTGTACATCCAGTCGTAGTAGGTCTTCGACCAGTTCTCTGGTACGAACCGGATCTTGCCGGACTCGACGGCGTCGATAGCCGGCTTCGCCAGTGGCCCGATTTTGACGTACCACTGGTCGGTCAGGTAAGGCTCGACGACGGCGCCACTGCGATCGCCGCGAGGAATCTTGACGACGTAGTCCTCGATCTTCGCCAGGAGTCCCAGTGACTCGAACTCTGCGACGATTTTCCTGCGCGCATCGAAACGGTCGAGACCGCGATAGGCTTCAGGAACGTCATCGGCCATTGCCGCGTCGTCCGTCAACACGTTGTACATCGGCAGGTCGTGGCGTTTGCCGATATCGTAGTCGTTGAAGTCGTGCGCCGGCGTGATCTTGACGCAACCGGTACCGAACTCGGCCTCGACGTAATCGTCGGCGATGATCGGGATTCGCCGGCCAACGATCGGCAGGTCGATTTCCTGGCCGACGAGATGCCGGTAACGCTCGTCATCCGGGTGAACGGCAACCGCGCTGTCGCCGAGCATGGTTTCGGGCCGGGTCGTTGCGACGGTCAGGTGGCCGTCGCCGGAGGCCAGCGGATATCGAAAATGGTACAGGTGACCGGGTTCATCGGCCGACAGGACCTCGAGGTCGGACAGGGCTGTGTGTAGCACCGGGTCCCAGTTGACCAGCCGCTTGCCGCGGTAGATCAGTCCTTCGTCGTAGAGGCTGACAAAGACCCGCGTAACGGCCTCGGACAGGCCATCGTCCATCGTGAAACGGTCACGAGACCAGTCGACCGACGCGCCGAGGCGCCGCAGCTGGTTACCAATTTTGCCGCCGGACTCGTCTTTCCATTGCCAGACCCGCTCTACGAAGCGGTCGCGACCGATGTCGCGCCTGTGCGTACCCTCGTTGTTCAGCAGTCGCTCGACGACCATCTGCGTGGCGATGCCGGCATGGTCGGTTCCCGGTTGCCACAGTGCACTGTAGCCCATCATTCGCTTGTAGCGTGTCAGTGCGTCCATGATCGTGTCCTGAAACGCGTGACCCATGTGCAGTGTGCCAGTGACATTCGGCGGCGGAATCATGATGCAATAAGGGTCGCCGTCACCCGCCGGCGAAAAATAGTTGTTCGCTTCCCAATGCGCGTAGACGCGTTGTTCGATGTCAGCAGGTTGGTAGGACTTGTCCATAGAATGCGGAAGCGGGTCAGGCAGCGCCGGGCTCAGATGTTATGTGTTTCGAGTGTGTGGCCCTGTTCGCGGTAGGCGGCGAAGCGTTTTCGGCTCTCTTGTTTGCAGGTTTCGTCGGAGCTTACAAGCTCGGCGACGCGCGGGAAAGCCCCCGCGCAAGCAGGAATCTCGTCGGACAGATTAATCAACAGGTCACAGACATTGACGTCGGCAGAACCGCTGGTAATGCGCACCGGCGCTTCGACTTCTGCATCGGGCCGGTCCAGCACTTCGTGCGGGACGAAACTGCCGTCGCGAAAAGTCCACAGCAGGTCGTCGAGTCGCCGTGCATCGCTGTCGTTTGCCGCGTGAATGTGCACGGTGTTGTCGAGTCGGTACGCTTTTTCCGCCAGGCGGCAGGCGAATGCAAAGCGGGATTCCGGTCCGGATTGTCGCAGGAGATAAAAGTCGACCCGGGCCATCAAGGCAACGCGCCGCAATGCTCGAGCAGGAACTCGGACAGCAACGGCACCGGACGCCCCGAAGCTCCTTTCTGCTTGCCGGTAGCCCATGCTGTTCCGGCAATGTCCATGTGCGCCCAGTTCAGCCCGTCGGTAAAACGGGCGAGAAAGCAGCCGGCCGTGATGGCGCCTGCCGAACGGCCGCCGACATTGGCCATGTCGGCAAAGTTGCTCTTGAGCGACTCGCCGTACGCCTCGTCCAGCGGCAACTGCCAGGCCAGGTCGTTGGCGGCCTCACCAGCGGCGACGATTTGGTTTGCAAGAGCCTGGCTGCGGCTCATGACACCGCTGCGATGATGGCCGAGCGCGATTACGCACGCGCCCGTCAGAGTGGCGACATCGATGACCGTGTCCGGCTTGAAACGCCGTGAATACGTCAGGGCATCGCACAGAATCAGCCGGCCTTCGGCATCGGTGTTCAGTACCTCGACCGTCTGTCCGGACATGCTGGTGAAAATATCGCCCGGTTTCGATGCCCGGCCGCTGGGCATGTTCTCGACCGCGGGTACAACGACGTTGAGGTTGACCGGCAGCTGCAGCTTCGCAATGGTTGCCATAGTGCCGATGACACTGGCGGCGCCGCACATGTCGAATTTCATCTCGTCCATGCCTGCGCCGGGTTTCAATGAAATGCCGCCGGTGTCAAACGTTACGCCTTTGCCGACCAGCACGACCGGTTTTTTACGGGTCGTACCCTTATACTGCATGACGATCAGTTTGCTGGCCTGGTCGGAACCATTGCCGACCGACAGCAATGAGTGCATCCCGAGACGCTTCATTTCCGCCTCGCCGAGAACGCGGGTCTGCAGGTTCCTGTGCTCGCGTGCCAGTTTCTGTGCCGTGCGGGCAAGGTAGCTTGGCGTGCAGATATTGGCCGGCAGGTTACCGAGTTGCCGGGCCAGCGAAACGCCTTTGCCGATGGCTCCGCCGTGCGTAAGGCCGAGCTTGGCTTTGCGGGCTTCACCCGGCTTCGACAGTGCGACGCCGACCTGCCGCAGGCTGCTGGCAGCCGGGCTGCGACCGCTTTTTGTTGCTGTGTAGCGGTACAGCTTTTCTTCGGCAGATTGTGCGGTGTGTCGCGCCAGGTAGTAGACGCCGGTATTGCCGCAGGGCTCCAGGGTCAGGCAGTTCAGGACAGACTTCGCTTTGGACCTGGATACCGCGCCGATAGCAGCGGCAGTTGCAGCGACAAACTTGCTGACCGAGTACTCGCCGTGCTTGCCGAGTCCTACTACCGCAATGCGCGGTGCGCGGACGCCAACGAGCCCATTCAGTACCGTGCAGCTGCCAGCCTGTGCCTGGATGTCGCCGCTTTTTACGAGGCGCTGTAGTGCGCCTTTGCTTGCCGTATTGACGTCTTCGGCGCCGATGCCGAGTTTGCCGCGCTCATAGATGCCCACGATCACGCAGTCAACAGCCCGGCGCGACGCCTTACTCGTCGTTGTGAAATATTGCATAGAGTTTCTTGTTGTTAGGTGCCGGACTGCCCGTATTCGCTCGCAATCAAGGGCTGTCGCGCGCAATGTAAAAACGGTAGTCTAACTGATTACGCCTGAATTGGTTAAGCAAAACCGGACGTCGATGTTTCGAATCCTCGACCGCTATATTTTTCGCGAGATCGCCTCGACCTGGCTCGGCGTCACCCTGGTCCTGCTGCTTATTCTGCTGACCAACCAGTTTGCCCGGGTGCTGGGCGATGTGGCGAAAGGAAAACTGCCCAAAGACGCTGCATTTGACGTTATCGGCCTGTCTGCGGCGCAATACCTGACAATCCTGATCCCGATCGGCCTGTTCCTGGCGATTATGCTTGCGCTGGGCCGCCTGTACCGGGACAGTGAGCTGCCGGCCATGATGGCCTGCCGAGTCGGCCCTGCCGGCGTCTATCGGCCGCTGGTCTGGCTGCTGCTGCCACTTTCCCTGCTGGTCGCCTGGTTGTCGATCGATCTCGGCCCGAGTGCGCTGCATGCCATCGAGCGGGTCGGCGCCGAAGCGCGCCGCGAGGCCGACCTCGCCAGTATCGAGCCGGGCCGGTTCGTACCTATCGGTCCGGACAATGCCGTCGTCTACGGCGAACGGGTGCTCAGCGACGGCATGATGGAAAACGTGTTCCTGCAGCGCCGCCTCGACAATGGCAGGCTCGAAATCGTCATCGCGCGACGCGGTGAGCAGGTCGAGTCCGACGACCCCGATATTCGTTTCCTGGTCCTGCACGAAGGCCGGCGCTATGAAGGCGAGCCCGGCACAACCCGGTTTCGTGTCGTCGAGTTTCTGGAGCACGGCATTCCGTATCGACTGCCCAGCCTGGATGCGCCGGAACCCCGGCCGCGTGCCATGCCGTGGACGACTTTGCTGGCCTCAGACGAGCTGCAGGACATTGCTGAACTGCAATGGCGTGTCGGAGTGCCGCTGGCGACGATTATCCTGGCAATTCTCGCAGTACCGTTGAGTCGCACGCAGCCGCGTGCCGGCCGCTACGGGCGGATTGCCATCGGCCTGCTCGTGTTCATTATCTACCTGAACATGCTCAGCGCCGCCAAGGCCTGGGTAGAACAGGGCATCGTGCCGCCCGTGCTCGGACTGTGGTGGGTGCATGCGGCTGTTCTGCTGTTTGCCCTGGCCATGCTTGCCAGGCAGAGCATGTTTCACCGCCGGGTGCGCGCATGAATGGCATCCTGACGCAATACCTGATGCGGGCGATCCTGTCAGCCACCGCCCTGGTCCTGCTGGTCTTGCTGGCGTTGGCCGGATTGTTCGAGTTCATCGCCGAACTCGACGACACGCGCGGCAACTACCAGACCCCGCAGGTCGTATTGTATTCGCTGTTGCGCCTGCCGCAGCTGGCGTTCGAAATGCTGCCTGTCGCGGTCCTGATCGGGTCTTTGCTCGGGCTCGGTGCATTGGCAGCGAACAGCGAGATCATCGTCATGCGCTCAGTCGGCCTGTCGATACGGCGAATGGCGGTCATGGTTGGTTTTGCCGGGATCACGCTATTGATCCTGACCGGCCTGCTCGGCGAGTTTATCGGTCCGCCACTGGACTATTTTGCACGCAATATGCGCCAGGAAGCACGCACCGAGAAAACCGATGCGCGACTCGGCCAGGAAACCTGGGTTCGTGATGGCCCGGTCTTCCTGCATTTCGAACGGGTCAGCACCGATTTCGATTTTGGAAGTATTTACCTGTTCCGCTTCAACGATGCCAACGAGCTGGAGTCTGTCGCGAGGGCCGAGAATTCCGGCATCGATGACAATGACAACTGGGTCTTGCAGAACTTTCGTGAGACCCGCTTCGACGACGACGGCGTGCACGTTGTCGAGTCGTCGCGCGCTGTCGAGTCTTTCGATATCGACGCGGAGGTGCTGGGCATTTCCCTCGTCAAACCGCAAAGCCTGTCCGGGCGCGGCTTGTTGAGTTACATCGGTTACCTGAAACGCAACAGCCTGGATGCCGACCGGTACGAGACCGAGCTCTGGTACCGCATCGCGCGAACGGCGACGGTCGTCATTATGCCGCTGCTGGCGCTGGCGTTCGTGTTCGGCTCGTTGCGCAGCGGCGGTGCCGGCGCGCGACTGATGATCGGCGTGGTGATCGGGCTCGGCTACTACCTGGCCAGTGAAATGCTGGCCAACTCGGGGCAGGTCTTCAACCTCAACCCGGCTGTCGTTGCCTGGTTGCCTTCAGCAGTGTTGTTGATTGTTACGCTATTCGCTTTGACTCGCGTGCGCTAGCGAAGTCACTGCTTTTCTTTCGGGTAATACATCAGCCGGGTCTTGCTGAACTTGTCATGCCAGGATTGGCGCTGGTCGTCCCAGAGCTGCCAGAAATAGCCCAGCCCGAGTGGCAGGAGTGAGATTGGCGCGACGCAAAACCGGATACTGCCCTGGGCGATACTCGGTAGTGAGCCGTCTTCGTTTTCCACTCGCAGCCCCCAGGCGAGCATGCCGAGCGTACTGCCGCGCCGGCACCAGAAGCCAACGAGGAACGCGTATACGACGGCAAGCAGCATGACCTGGTAGGCGGGTGCCTCCGGTTCGACCGCTTCGCCGCCGCGAATTGCGATGAACGGGATCGTGGCGAGAAACCACAGTGCGATGACCAGCAGTGCGTCGTAGAGAATCGCGCCGAACCGGCGCAACAAGCCTGATGGTTGTTTCATGTCAGCGGGTTCCCCATGTTGAGCTTCGCGCGTCGTTTGTAGTCGCGGCCAAGCCAGACGGCAGCCAGTGCCCATAGTGCAGCAAACGGCACCATGATCCAGGAGACGGCCGCGAGGGCCAGCCCGAATCCTGACATCAGGCCGCGCACGGACCAGGTGCCGACCAGGTCGCCGCCACGATAGATCGCCGTATCGATGAAGTTCTTGGTCTTGTACTTTTCTTCGGGCGTAACGACCGAGTACAGCATGTCCGTCGTTGGTTTCGTCAGGCCGAAGCCGACGCCGCGACGGACGATAGTCAGCAGGGCGACGGCGGCCAGCGTCGGGTTCATCGCGAGGACCGCGAAGCCGATGATAGAAATAACTGGCATGACGGCGAGAGAAATACCGATGCCGAGTCGGCCAACGACCTGCCTGACGACAATTACCTGCCCGACGAGGGCGACGATATTGGTGTAGTAGTTGATGTCATTGAAGAAGTGAATGCGTTCCGTCTGGCTCAGGTCTGATTGCTCGAGCAGGTTGGCCGTGAACATGTACAAGGCGGTACCGAGCAGGCTGGCGATCACCGAAATCAACCCGATGCCGAGGAAGTAGCCGGACGACGTCATGTGCGTGATGCCCGCCAGCGGGCTGCCGCCGAGCGGTTTTTCCGCCACGGCGTCGTTCCGCGCTTCATTTTCCGCAGAGACCCATTTTCTCAACAAACGGATGCAGGGTATTGCGGCAGTCAGCAGGGCGGCGGAGATCAGAAACAGGTTTTCATAGCCGATGTCGGGCAGGTATTCCTTGGTAATCTTGCCAGCGACAATTGCGCCGATCGTTCCGCCCGACGAAATCAGGCCAAACAGCCGCCGACCCTGCTCGCGCGAGTAGATATCGGCCATGAAGCTCCAGAAAACCGAGACGACGAAGAGATTGAAAATGCTAAGCCAGACAAAGAATACGCGGCCGAGCCAGACGTAGTCCTTGTCCTGGTCGATCGCCATCGAGAACACGACCCAGAACAACAGGATGTTCACGATAAAGAAGAGGTATACCCACGGCAAGAATTGCCGGCGGGGGAAGCGTGACGTGATCCAGCCGAAGACCGGCGTCGCGAGCAGCATCACGATGAAGGTGCCGGAAAACAGCCACGGTATCGTTGCTGAACCGCTGAAAACTGCCATTTCCTCGCGGACCGGCCGCAACATGTAGTACGACGACAGCACGCAAAAGAAATACAGGAACGACCAGAAGACCGCAGCAACCTCGTGCTTTTGCAGGCCGAAGAGTCGCTTCAGAATCGGCGCTGGCGTGTTGTCTGTTGCAGTGCTGTGCATGGCCTGCGCCATCTTAATGACTGCTGCACAAATGTCATCCGATTTCGCGCAACGCCCCTCATATTATTGATCAATGGCTTATAGGAGTTTATTGAAGTTATTTCTCAATAATATTCGTCTTTATGAGGCGTACAATGGAGAGGGGCTTCCGGGGAGGGGCAAACGATGAAAACGATAAATGGCTGGGGATTGAATATCCGTCTGGCCGGCATGCTGCTGGCCGTGTTACTTGCAGCATGCGGCCCGACGTCACAAGAAGACAACGCTGCCAGCGTCGGCGCGGACGGCGAAAAGGTTTCGGTAACAACCGCTTCGGACGAGGCCCGCGACCTGTACTTGAAGGGCCGCGAGCTGTTTGATGACGTGTTGGTCGTTGAGGCCAACGAGTTGTTCCGGCAAGCCTTGCAGATTGACCCGGGTTTCGCCATGGGCCACCTGATGGCAGCCTTTTCGGCGCAGACCAACGCGGAATTTTTCGCAGCAGTTGCGAAAGCCGATGAACACGCGGCAGGTGCATCAGAAGGCGAGCAGTTGTTGATTGCGGCACTTGTCGCCGCGTCTGAAAATGACCAGGACGCGCAACGCAAGGCATTGCAGGCTGCCATCGATCTGTATCCGAAGGATGAGCGCACGCATGTCGCAATGGCCAATTTCCTGTTCGGCATACAGGATTTCGATGGTGCCGTGGAACACTTCGAGCACGCTGTAGCGTTAGCGCCGGACTTTGCAAGCGCCCATAATTCATTGGGGTATGCCTATCGCAACCTGGAAGACTTCGATAAGGCTCGGGCGTCCTTCGAGCGTTACGTCGAGCTGATTCCTGATCAGCCGAATCCCTACGATTCACTGGCGGAATTGCTGATGGAGATGGGCAACTACGACGAGTCGATTGACAACTATCGCAAGGCGTTGGAGATCAATGACTACTTTCCGTCCTCTTATGCGGGTCTGGCGATCAACTATTCACTGAAGGGCAATCCTGAGCTGGCCCAGGAAGCGTCGGACCAGATGCTGAGGGTGGCGCGAAACTTCGGTGAACGCCAGGCTGCGATGTTCCAGTCGGTGACCTCGCACCTGTTTGCCGGCGACACGGATGCCGCGATGGAAGTGTGTCAACGGATGCTGGCCGAGGCGGAAGTGAAGGGCAATCACAGCGCGATGGGCGGTACTTATGAGTACATGGGCGATGTCATGATGACAATCGGCAACGCGGAAAAAGCCGTGGAGTACTACGACGCTGCGCTGGATCATCGACTGGCAGCGCCGGTCAACGAGGCCAACAAGGCGCAGGCTGCACGGGCACACCTTTTCAAGACTGCCATCGCCGCTATGATTGGCGACGACAGTGAAGCCGCAGCTTCACGAACAGCAGAGTACCTGGTCGCAACTGATGCGGCGGGCACCGTCTTCGAACGTACCCGCGCACACGAGCTGTCCGGTTTCTTCGCAATGTTCAATGAAGACTACGAGTCTGCCGCGACGCATTTCGCGGCGGCCAGCCAGTTGAACCCGGTGGTGCTGTACTGGTCGGCAGTCGTCAACCAGGAGCTGGGCAATGATGACAAGGCGCGAGATCTCGCCATGCGCGCGGCGGAACGCAACACGCTGAACCCGAACTTGCCGTTCTTTCGCAAAGCGGCACTCGAAATGCTCGCAAACTCCTAGCACAAATGCATGGAACTGCTTATTGTTAAACGAATTTCTTGAGCCAACGCTCAGTTAGCACAGGGGTACTGTCGGGATTTTGTACGCTTGCGTAGCAAGCCCTGGAGGGAATGACAAAAACAACAATAAAAACATGACCTAAGCATTGCGGCACAAGTCTTGCACTAAGTTCTTTGTGAGTCGACACCACCACTACGACCGACAGGGACATACGGTCAAGTCAATTTCAAGGAATATTGCTTTGAGTCAGCGAAAATCAGATCACCGAGTCCGCGCGGCGGCCGCCCCGCAGCCGGTTTCACTGTCATGGATGACAGCCATCCTGGTACTTCTCGCCGTCGTGCTTTACAGCACCGCGGTGCGTGCGCAAGTCCAGTTCGACGACGTTTCCGAGGACGTCGGCCTGACCGGTTTCACCGAAAGCTGGGGCGCAAATTTCGGCGACCTCAACGGTGATAACTGCCTGGACATCTACGTCAATGGCCACCGCGACTATCCACGTGTCTACCGCAATACCTGTACTGGTGAGTTCGAAGACATCGCGACCGAAATGGACGATGGCACATGGATGGCGATTCCGCAGGACGACAAGCACGGCGCGGCATTCGGCGACTTCGACAATGACGGCGACGAAGACATTATCCAGAGTGTCAGCGTTTCCGGCGACGGCCAGCTCTGGATCAACCAGGGTGATGGAACGTTTGTTGAGCGCGGCAGCCAGTTTGGCGTAACGTCGGATTTCGCGGCGCGCGTGGCGGCCTGGATGGACTTTACCAATGACGGGCTGCTGGACACCCTGCAAATGGGCCTGGACCCGCGGAGTTACACCCGCTACCAGACACCGCTCGGCACATTCAGTTCGGCGATCGGCACAGACCACGAATGCGACGAGGGTGACATCAACTTCGTGCAACTGATTGACCTCGATGCGGACGGCCGACTGGAATTGCTGTGTATCCAGCGTGGTACATTTCCGTTCCGCGCCTATGACACGGGTTCGCTGCCTTTCCTTGACGTTACGGCATCGCTGCCGTCGCTGGGAAATACCAACGGCGCGATCCTCGGGGATGCGAACAATGACCTGCGGACAGATTTCATCCTGACGCGGGGTGCGACCCGCCCGGCAGGCGCTGCACAAGCCAGTAACCAGCGCGTCGAAGCCTGGATCGAGAAAGACCCGGGCGACCCACCGCGAACCGGTTTCCACTTTCAGAGTGGCGGCAATATTACCGTGACCAACTGGAGTCGTGACCTCAGTCGCAATGCACCGCCACATGTCATGAACCTGACCTTCGGCGCGTCCCAGCAGTGTTCCGACAACAGCGAGTACCGCGTCTGCGCCGAATACAATGCCGGGCAGAATCGCTGGGAAGTCTGGATGGGCGGTGACGGTGGACAGACCTACATCGTTGTCGAGTCCACGCAAAATATTACCGGTTTGACCAACGTTGGCCAGACCAACCGCGATTTCCCGATCGCAGCACGGCTTTACCTGAACACGCCGGGCGGCTTCAACTGGGATACCGGCTCCGGCATCAATACGCCGATCAACTGCGGCGCCGGCCTGATGGCGGATTTCGACAACGACATGGACCTGGACATTTACTTCACCTGTGGCGCGGGTCCCGAAAACCTGCCGAACCGGATGTACATCAATGACGGCAACGGCAACTTTACTCTGCAAAATAATCATGGAGCCGAAGGCCCGACCGGCATTGGTTTCGACATAGGTGTCGCGGAAAACACGATCTTCGGCGACTACGACCTCGATGGCTTCCTCGACATCTTTGTGACCAACGGCCTGCTGTACTACCCGTGGGGTCTCGGCGGCCCTGACATCCTGCTGCGCAACCAGGGCAATACGAATCACTGGATACAGCTGGACCTGAACGGCACGATTTCCAATCGCAACGGCATTGGCGCCAAGGTCTACCTGACGGCCGGTGGCGTCGAGCAATTGCGCGAACAGAATGGTGGCTACAATCGCTGGGGTCAGAACCAGCAGTGGCTGCATTTTGGCACCGGCAGCAATATGACGGCCGACATTCGGATCGAGTGGCCATCCGGCGCCGTTGACAACCACGTAGGCGTGGCCGTCGATGCACTGTACGAGGCGACCGAGGGCGGCGGCCTGGTACCGAAATCGCAGGGTTCGGAAGTGCGTACCGTCCTGAATCCGGGCGACGAGTGCGGCGAGCCTCCGTATGACTACAACTTCGGGCCCGCCAACCTGCTGTGGCGCGATTGCGGCACCGACAACTGGCACTTCCGCTCTAAAGGTGGCCGTGCCGACCCGCCGCAGTTGCAGACTCGTGGCACGATCGTCGGCGACGCGCCATTCAACGGCGTGGTTCCGTTCGATCTGCAGGGTAGCGATACGCTGGACAACACCCCGTCGAATGAAATCTATTTCGATATCCGCGTCAACGGTATCAATGACCAGGGCTTTGATTTCAATACCTCGGGCCAGACCTCTGCTTGCCTGGACTTCAGCCGGCTCGACATTGAGACCGTCCTCATCGGCAGCAAGAGCAAGAAAATCAAGACGCCGATCGACCTGACGACGCTGTGGGAGTGCGGCGCAACGCCGCCGCCGGAGATCTCCATCGCCAATGCCTCTGTGGATGAGGGTGCCGGCACCGTTGACTTCACGGTGTCGCTGAGCGAGGTATCCCCGGTGAACGTGACCTTCCAGGTCTCGACGCAGGATGGCACGGCTTCGTACCTGACCGGCGACTACACGCAGGTCAACAGCCAGAACCATGTCATTACGGCAGGCAACCTGTCGACGACCGTTTCCGTGACCATCAATGACGATGCATCGGCCGAAGTAGACGAGGAGTTCTTCGTCAGCCTGAGCAATATCAACGGCGCCCGTGTCGTTGGCGGTCCCGCAACCGGGACAATCCAGAACAACGACGGACCGTTGCCAGAATTGTCCATCGCCGATGCCGAAGCGCTGGAAGATACCGGTGTTATGGACATCGTGATTTCGCTGAATACGCCGGCTGCCGAGGTCATCACGTTCTCGGTCTCCACGTCCGGCCAGACCGCGTCGTACTTTGACGGTGATTACGAGTACATCATTGATGACTTCGAAATTCCGCCTGGCGATACGGAGCTGGTGTTGCCGCTGTTCATCGGCATCGATGATGAGATCGAGGAAGACGAGTTCCTGTTCGTCATCCTCGACAACTTCAGTACAAACGTGAACCCGGTGGATACGCAGGGCACTGCAACCATCCTGAATGACGATGGTGACGTTACGCCGGACCTTTCGATTGGCGACGCTGCCGTCGATGAGGACACCGGTGCACTAAGTTTCACGGTAGCGCTCAGCGAAGCGCATACCGAGGACGTTACGTTCAGCGCATCCACCAGCGATGGCACAGCGACAACGGCCGACAATGACTACACGGCACTGGTCGATGCGCCAGGAGTCATCACAGCCGGCAACCTGTCTACTACCGTCATGGTCAGCCTTGGCGTCGATGCGACGCCGGAACCGGATGAAAACT
Organism: Gammaproteobacteria bacterium; assembly: GCA_030429005.1. Taxonomy (GTDB): domain Bacteria; phylum Pseudomonadota; class Gammaproteobacteria; order Steroidobacterales; family Woeseiaceae; genus UBA1847. Next base: position 52,411 of record JAUIDP010000002.1, read on the forward strand.
TCAGCGTGACGCTGGCGAACGTCAGCGCCAATGCAAATCTCCTCGACGGTACTGCCACCGGTACGATCCTCGATGACGACACGCTGCCGGGTCTCTCAATTGGCGATGCAATAGCGGACGAGGATGCCGGAACCATCAGTTTCGTTGTGTCCCTGAACGAAGCCGCGTCGGGCGACGTTACTTTCGAGGCTGCAACGACAGACGGGACCGCGACGACGGCGGACAACGACTACACGGCGTTGGTCGCCCAGCCGGGTACGATAACGGCCGGCAACCTGTCTACGCTGGTAACGGTGGTGTTGGGTGTCGACACTGATGTGGAACCGGACGAGCAGTTCACCGTTTCGCTCGGTAATGTCAGTGCAAATGCGGACCTGCTTGACGGTACCGCGACCGGCACGATCAGCAATGACGACTCGCTTCCCGACCTGTCGATCGCCGATGCTGCGATCGACGAAGATACCGGGACATTGAGCTTTACGGTAGCGCTGACGCAGGCGGTTGGCAGCGACGTGACTTTCGATGCCTCTACTGCAGACGGTACGGCGACAACAGCGGACAATGACTACATCGCCCTCGTAAACCAGGCGGGTGTTATTACCGCGGGTAACCTGTCAACCACTGTTTCGGTATCACTGGGTGTCGACACCAGCATCGAGGCTGACGAGGAATTTACCGTCGCGCTGAGTAATGTGAGTGCCAACGTCAGTTTGCTCGACGGCATTGCCACCGGCACGATCTTCAACGACGATTTTCCGCTTGAGCTCTCGATTGTGGATGCCGCGGTCAACGAAGATGTCGGCAGCCTGAGCTTCACTGTTGCGCTGAACCAGCTTGCGACGTCTGATGTCACGTTCATGGCAAGCACAGTGGACGGAACAGCGACAACGTCGGACAACGACTATGTTGCGCTTGTCAACGAGGCGGGCACGATCACGACCGGCAACCTGGCAACCACCGTCACGGTCTCGATCGGGGTCGACGGTACCGTGGAGCCGAACGAGGAATTCACGGTAATGTTGAGCAATGTCAGCGCCAACGCGAGCCTTGTTGATGGCGTGGCCACCGGTACGATCATCAATGACGACATACCGCTGCCCGACCTGGCGATTGCCGATGCAACAGTGGACGAAGACACCGGGTTGATCAGCTTCACGGTATCGCTGACCGGGCCGGCGGCCGGAGATGTCACGTTCGATGCGACGACGGCCGACGGTTCCGCAACGACAGCGGACAGTGATTACACGGCGCTGGTCGCACAGCCAGGAACGATTTCGGCAGGCGCGACATCGACGACGGTCAACGTCAGTATTGGTATCGATGCAGTGGTCGAGGCGAACGAAGACTTTACGGTCACACTTGCCAACGTCAGCCCGAATGCAAACCTGGTTGACGGCATCGCCACCGGCACGATCAACAATGACGATGCGTTACCACTGTTGTCGATCGCCGATACGTCAGCGGACGAAGACACCGGCAGCCTGGAATTCACTGTTTCGCTGGACAAGGTTGCGGCGGGCGATGTCACCTTCGGTGCGACCACGGTTGATGGTACAGCGACGACCGCAGACGGGGACTACACGGCCCTTATCGATGAGCTGGGTACAATTACGGCAGGAAACCTGTCAACGACGGTAACGGTTGCGATTGGAGTCGACGCGGCAGTCGAGGGCGATGAAGAAATGGTCGTCACGCTGGCAAACGTCAGTGCCAATGCCGAACTGCTCGATGGCGTGGCAACAGGCACAATCGTCAACGACGATGTGCCGTCTGGTCCGACCATTGTCGATATCGATTCCTGGCTGGGTCATCTCGGCGGTGTCACCACGGTCGGTAACCAGGTCGTGTTCGATGGCAATGCCGGCAACGCCTGGAACAACACGGCATTCTCGGTGCCATTGGCCGACTTTGGCTTTAGCGATGACTTCGAGCTGCGCTTTACGATCAGTGGCAACCCGAACAACTCGATCTGGGCGGTAGGGCTCGGTATCTCGGAAAGCGAGAGCAGCTACCGTGATATCGACTACGCATTGCGCAGCTCGAACGGGCAATTGACGATCTACGAGAATGGCGGCTGGCAAAGCAGCGGTCCGGCGCTCAGCGACGGCGATGAAATTTCGATCTTCGTCAGCGGCGGCGCTATTGAATACCGTCACAATGGTTCGCCGGTGTTTACCAGCAGCTACAGCGGTTCGCCGGACTGGTATGTCGACACCGGCTTCAAGCAGGGTGCGGTCGCGCTGGACGTTGTCGTGGAGGGCGACGCCGGTCCGGTCGAGCCGCCGGATAACCTGCCGATCACCAACTGGCTCAACCAGTCCGGTGGTGTAACAGCGACCGGCAACAACCTGAGTTTCTCGGGAACGCCTTCTAACTGGACCAATTCGATCAACTCGGTATCAATGTCATCGCTGGGTGCCGGCAGTGACTACACCGTGAGCTGGACTATTGACTCGAACCCGGCGGGCACGATCTGGGTGGTCGGTCTCGGCGTGACCGAAAGCAATACACAGCGTACCGACGTCGACTACGGCTTCCGCAGTTCGAACGGTACGCTGCAGGTACGGATGAACGGCAACTGGCTGACATCGGTTGGCGCACTGAGCACTGGCGATGTGCTGGCGATTCATGTCAGTGGCACGACGCTGGAGTTTATGCTGAACGGTGTAGCGGTGTACTCAACTGCGATCAGCGGGACGGAAAGCTTCTACATCGACTCGGCGTTCAAGAGTGGCGCAATCGACCTCGGGTCATTTACGTTGACTGAATAGCAAGCAAATATAATAACAACAAGGGTCTTCAGGCCTGGAGTGCAAGAAGTCGGCTGGCAACCAGTGGTTGCCAGCCTTTTTTCCTATTTGTGCATCGTCTTGTCGCGCATATTGACGGTAATGTGCCGGTGCTCCCAGGTGTAGACCGGATTGCCCGCCTCAATCTTGACCTTGACGTCTCTGCCTTTCTGGTCTTTGTAGCGATCTTTCTTGTCACGGGGCTTGAGCGTGAAGGAGTCGCCGTTATTCAGCAGGATCCAGATGTTTCCCTGGGTCTTTGTGACCGTACAGGGACCGGATTTTTTCTTCTTGTTTTCGCCGTTCTCACGGACGTGGCAGTCGGCATTCGGACCATCGTCAGCCAGCACAACTCCCGGCATTGTCAGGGTAGCCGCGAGGCTGGTGGCGATGAACAGCTTGGACGCAAGTTTCATGGTTTTTCCTCTTGATTCTGGTTATGGGTCGTCCTGCAGCAGCAGTGTACTGCGGAATGACGGCGTATTTCGACCGGTTCACATTATCGTAATAAAGTATAGGAAATGTATTTACATTCACCATACAAACAATGTACATTTGGCCTACCTCTGGTTAATTTGATAAATCTAGCTTTGCGTATCAACAACTTACAATCTGTAATCCTGCGTCTCGCAGTCACACTCGCGTTTGTCTCCGGCGCCGTCCTGGTCACCCTGGGGCTGCGGCTGCTGGAGCTTTCCGGCGGCTCCATGTCGGGCATGGCGACCGGCTCAGAGTGGCTGACGGTAACGGGTTCGACCGTTGCCTACGCCTTCCTGTCGGGCCTCGTGGTCGACACGATCCGGCTGCTGTTTGATCTGAAAATGAGCCGCAAAGGGGCCATCAAGCTGCGAAATATCGGCACGCTGAAGCGCCGGACGATATAGTCGGGCGATCGCACCAGCAGACAGGCCAGCATGCCTTATTTCAGAGTCTCCGTGATCGCGGGGACTGCCGCGTTCCTGATATTTTCGTTCGTTCCGCGGGCCGGTCTTGCCCAGGCGACTGCCGGAGTATTCGGTCCGGTTGTGACAGAAGGGCATCGCTCGTTCGAATATCGCCTGGCTTACGATCCGGATTCCTATGCGTTCGCACAGAGACTGCACTACCAGCAGTCGGTCGACGACCGCTTCATGTGGCGCGTAATCGTGCAGGGCAGGAAGACCGACGATTCGGACGTCGACTACGACTTTGTGCAGGGCGAGCTGTTCTGGGACCTCAGCAATTCGGACCGCCCCTGGCAAACTGGCTTCCGGTTCGATGTCCGGGTGCCAGACGAAGGTCGAGCGACGTTGCTCGGCGCACACTGGACCAACCAGTTCGCTTTGGCGGAAAACTGGTCGGCGCGGTTCGTGTTGCTTTCGGCTTTCGAAGTGGGTGGCGATGCACGTGACGGCATCCTGTTGCAATCGCGAGCGAGTCTTCGCCGCACTTTTGCAGGTCGACTACACATTGGCCTGGAAATGTTCAGTGTTTATGGAGGCACTTCGGACATCGCCAGTTTCGATGACGACGAACACGTCATGGGGCCGTTCATTTCATTTCCGCTGAGCGGTGGCTGGTCGGTTTATGGCGGTGCGTTGTTCCTGGTGGGTGACAGCGAGGATGAAAGTAACCTGAGGTTCTGGGTAGGACGGAGTTTCTAGGATCAACAAAAAGGGGTCAGAGCCCAAGACCGGCTCTGACCCCTTTTTCTGCATTGTCTGGCACTCCCTAGGGGATTCGAACCCCTGTTACCGCCGTGAGAGGGCGGCGTCCTAACCACTAGACGAAGGGAGCGGAGTGAGCTTTTTGTCTGACCCGGCTCAGCGGGGCTGCTATTATACGGACGCTTTTTCTATTGCCAAGCGGTGTTTTTTGAAAAAACGCGGGACCAAGAAGCCCAGCTCACCCAAGATAATTCCCAGGTCAGCGCATACTGTCTCGAGAAATGACATCTCGAATAGCGCGCTCAAGGTGTTGTACCGGCTGCACAAGTCAGGCTACCAGGCATTCCTGGTAGGCGGCTGTGTGCGTGACGCGCTGCTCGGGCTGCACCCCAAGGACTTCGACGTGGCGACGGATGCCACGCCGGAAGAAGTGCGGGCGCTGTTCGACAACTGCCGGCTGATCGGTCGCCGGTTCCGGCTGGCGCACGTCCGTTTCGGCCGGGAGATCATCGAGACGGCAACGTTTCGTGCAGCAGCCAATCATGCCGCCGACGACGCTGCGCATGACGATGAGGGTCGCATCATCCGCGACAATGTCTACGGCAGTATCGAGGAAGACGTCTGGCGCCGGGATTTCACCTGCAATGCGCTGTACTACAACATTGCCGATTTCAGCATCTGGGACTACACCAACGGCGTCAACGATATTCAGCAACGCCAACTGGTCCTGATCGGCGATCCGGATACGCGGCTCCGCGAAGACCCGGTACGCATGTTGCGAGCCGTCCGGTTCGCGGCCAAGCTGGATTTTACGATCGTCAAGTCCGTCGAAAAATCGATTCGCAAACACAAGGACCTGCTGGCTAATGTGCCGGCAGCACGGTTGTTTGACGAGTTCCTGAAGATGTTCCAGGCCGGTGCGGCCGAAAAGACTTTCGACCTGTTGCGCGAGCACGAACTGTTCGTGCAGTTGTTTCCGGCCACCGACCAGGAGCTGAACGACGACCCGGCCTTCGCCGAATTCGTCCGGGCGGCACTGCGGAATACAGACCGGCGTATTGCAGCGGGACAATCGGTAACGCCGATGTTCCTGATCGGCGTGTTCTTTTGGGCGCCGGTCAAACGGCTCGCTGAAATACGGCGGAGCGAGGAAAAAATGTCCGAATCGCAGGCACTCAGCCTCGCTGCGTACGAATTGCTGGGGCAACAGCAAAGACGGATTTCGATGCCCAAGCGTTTCACCGTGCCGATGCGCGAAATGCTGGCACTACAGCCACGTTTCGAAAACCAGCGTGGTAAACGCGCGATGAACTTTCTCGAGCATCGGCGTTTTCGGGCTGCCTACGATTTCATGATGCTGCTCAGCGAGGCAGGGCAGGTCGATAAGGCAACAGCCGATTTCTGGACTCAGGTACAGAAACAGTCGGCAGTCGAACGGGCCCGAACCTTCGAGGTCGAAAAACCGGCCGGCAACAAGCGCCGACGTCGGCGGCGCAGGCGGCGCGCGCCGCAATGATCTCGTGCCGTGATTGACGAGCGCCAGGATCCGGTGCTTGCGTATGTCGGCATCGGCAGCAACATGCATGACCCGCAGCGGCAAGTGAACAATGCGATCACGATGCTGGACGGTCTGCCGGGATGTCGTGTTGTGCAGCGTTCGTCCTGTTACCGCTCCGAGCCTTTCGGTGACGTCGAACAGGCGGATTTCATAAATGCTGTCGTCAGCATTGAAACGGCTGTACCGCCGGCCATCCTGTTGTCCTGTTGCAAGGAATTGGAGCGCAGCCAGGGGCGCATTCCGGACGGGGTCCGCTGGGGACCGCGACCGCTGGACCTCGATATCCTCGTGTATGGCGACATGGTCATCGATACGGCTGACCTGAAGATCCCTCACCCGGGCATCGCGGAGCGAAATTTTGTATTGTTGCCGCTACGGGAGATCGCAGCGGAGCTCGTGATTCCCGGACTTGGGCCCGTGGCAGGCATCCCGGTGGATGAGGCGTCGCCACGAATCGCATTGATCGACTAACTTGGGCAAATGTCAGTTACTGGAATCGGGAAAGGCTCACAAGCGCCGCGCTATATCGCAGTCGAGGGACCAATTGGTGCCGGCAAGACGAGCCTCGCAAAACGACTGGCGTCCAGCCTGGGCGCCGACCTGGTGCTTGAGGAAGTGGCGGAGAATCCGTTCCTCGAACGCTTTTATCGGGACGGTCAGTCGGCAGCGCTGCCGGCGCAGATGTTTTTCCTGTTTGCGCGAGCCCGTCAAATTGAGGGTATGCGGCAGTCGGACATGTTTGCCACCGTACGCGTGTCGGATTACCTGTTTGCCAAGGACAAGCTGTTTGCCGAAATCAACCTGACGAACGACGAGCTTGCGCTCTACAACCAGGTGGTCGATTCACTGCAGGTCGAAGCACCGGTCCCCGACCTTGTCATCTATCTGCAGGCTTCTGTCGATGCATTGCTCGACCGTATTGCGCGACGCGGTTTGGGCTTCGAGCGCGCGATCAGTCGTCGCTATCTCGAAAAGCTTGCTGAGAGCTACGCGCGGTTTTTTCACTCGTACAACGAAGGCCCGCTGTTGATCGTCAATGCTTCGGACATTGACCCGGTCAACAACGATGCCGACTACGAACAGTTGTTTCGCCAGATCGAATCCACGACCGGTGGCCGGCACTTTTACAACCCTGTTTCGGCAGCGCTGGCCTGAAGCCGGCGTCTAGTTGCTGACAATATTGCGGCCGGCTTTCTTGGCGCGGTAAAGGGCCGCGTCCGCATCCCGGATCAGTTCTGACAGGTCCTGGCCGTTCTGCATGCAGGCAACGCCCATCGAGATCTGGATCGGAATCTGGATCAGCGAGTCATCACTCTCGCCGGTGTCACCGGACACTGATGTACGCACCCGGTTGGCAATCGTCGTGGCGAGTTCGAGGTCGACATCCGGCAGCAGGACCGCGAATTCATCGCCGCCGTAGCGCACCAGCAGATCACGCGGTCGAAACTGGCGTTTCAGGATCGAGGCAACGGCAGACAGGGCGCGGTCGCCGGCAACATGACCAAAGCGATCATTGAATCTCTTGAAATTGTCGACGTCGATCATGATCAGGGCGAGCGGGTTGCCGGCCTGCACACAACGGTTCATTTCGCGCCCGAACTTCTCGTTCATTGCATAGCGGTTGCTGAGGCCGGTCAGGGCGTCGGTGTTGGCGTGGCGCTCGAACTTCCTGAGTTCGCCGACGCTGTCCACGATAACCTTGTTGTGGCTGCGTACTCGCTCTGACAATACGATCAGCAGGTTCTTCGAGAAAGCGTGCGACGCGTTTACCATCTTCCAGAGTACCTGGCGGTGGATCTCGAGCAGGTGTGTCGCTTCCGCGGCGAGCACGTAAGCTGACGGATCGCGGTTTTCAATGATCGACATTTCGCCGACGCATTCGCCCGGATTAATCGTCGCGAGTATCGGTGCGTCGCTGGCGCCAATGTGCACGCTCAGCGAGCCGGACAGCACGATGAACACGTGTTCGTTCCTGTCGCCCGGTGCAAGCAACACCTCGCCGGGTGCGATATCGCGCCGATCGCATTCCTGCAGCAGGGACTGCACGTCGTCGGCATCGACGTCGCGGAACAGCTCCAACCCCTCGAGAAGGGTGCGCTTGTAGTCCGAATTTATCTGCAGTGTATTGGGCATCCGGGAATTGTCGGGTTTTTTGGCCCATATAAACATCGACTGGGACACACAATGGGGGTCATCGATGTTGCTGGAGTGCCCATTTCGCATGTTCGGCCACTAAATTGAGCGGTGACTCAATTTGTGACTCGAGCGCTGCAATCACCTCGGGCGTCGTTGTTGCATTGCCGAGAGCGACGGCAATGTTACGCAGCCAGCAGGCATAGCCGATGCGACGAATGGCACTGCCTTCGGTTTTTTGCAGCCACTCCTGTTCTGTCCAGGCGAACAGTTCAACCAGTTCGGCATTGTCGAGCCCGTGCCTGGGTGCGAAGTCCCCTTCGGCAGTCGGCCGGGCAAACTTGTTCCAGGGACAGAACAGCTGGCAGTCATCGCAACCGTAGATTCGATTGCCGATCGCCTTGCGAAACTCCTGCGGTATCGATCCGCGCAATTCTATCGTCAGGTAGGAGATGCAGCGGCGCCCATCCAGTTGGTACGGGCCTGTAATGGCCTGCGTCGGGCAGACATCCAGGCAGGCCGTGCAGCTGCCGCAATGCGAAGTCTGCTCTGCTGACGCATCGACCGGCAACGGCAAATCGGTATACAACTCGCCGAGGAAAAACCACGAACCCGCCTTGTCGTGAATGATGTTGGTGTGTTTGCCGATCCAGCCGATGCCTGCTTTTCGCGCCAGTGCTTTTTCCAGCACCGGTGCGCTGTCGACAAAGACCCGGTAACCGAATACCCCGATCTGCGCCTCGATCTGCCGGGCCAGTTTTTGTAATCGTCCGCGCAACACCTTGTGGTAGTCACGTCCGAGCGCATAGCGTGACACGTACGCGCGGGACGAATGATCGAGTAACTGCTGTGCGTCGGACTGCGGCTCGGGCAGGTAGTCCATGCGCGCCGAGATTACCCGGATCGTGCCCGGTACCAGTTCGTCCGGTCGACTTCGCTTACTGCCGTGTCGCTGCATGTAGTGCATCTCGCCGTGACGGCCGTCATCCAGCCAGTCCTGCAGCTGTTCCCCGGCTTCCTGCAGATCGATATCACTGACGCCGATCTGCTGGAAGCCGAGCGCCTTGCCCCAGCGATCGATGGCGTTCCTGAGTTCGGCCAGTTCCCCGGCTGTGTGTCTCGATCGTTCTGGCATGCAGCGTCCTCGTCCGGTGACAGTATAATCGCCGGCATGAGCGAGCTGCCTGCAAATATCTATTCGGTTGCGACGGTCCGGGAGATAGATCGAATGGCAATCGAGGACTGCGGAATTGCCGGCTACGAGTTGATGACGCGTGCGGCGGCATACGCGGTTGCCGAGGCGGTGCGACGGTATCCAAAAGCGCGCAGCTGGCAGGTTTTTTGCGGCGCGGGCAACAATGCCGGAGACGGCTATGTTGTCGCTCGCCTGGCTGCTGCAATGGGCCTCGCGGTGTCAGTCATCGCTGTCAGCGACCCGGAACGCTTGCAGGGTGATGCGGCAACCGCATACAACGACTTCCGGGTGGCCGGGGGCGCAGTCAGCGCCTGGCAAGGCGCCGTTGATGCACGGGCAGCGTTAGTCGTCGATGCTTTGCTCGGGTCTGGTCTCGACCGGGATCTCGGCGGAGACTTTGCCGCTGCGGTTGCGGCAATGAATGCGGCCGCCGCCCCGGTTGTCGCGCTGGACATACCCACGGGTCTGAACGGCGATACCGGCGCGGTCATGGGCGCCGCCGCACAGGCTGACCTGACGACGACGTTTGTCGGTTTGAAACAGGGTCTGTTTCTCGACAAGGGCCCCGAGTTGCGCGGCGAGTTGTTGTTTTCCGATCTCGGGATCGCAGCGTCCTGCTACCGCGACAAGCCCGTTCGGTTCACACGCATCACGGAGCAAAAGCTGCGTGAACTGTTGCCACGGCGGAGGCGTGCGGTCCACAAAGGCGATTTCGGGCATGTGCTGGTCGTCGGCGGCGGGCAGGGCATGCCGGGCGCGGCGATCCTTTGCGGTGAAGCGGCATTGCGCGGCGGCGCTGGTCGGGTCAGTGTCGCGACCGACCCGGCGCACGCGACGATGCTCGTCAACGAGCGCCCGGAACTGATGGCACGCGGAGTCCGGTCCGCGGCAGACCTGGTCGATGCGCTGCAGCAATGTACCGTTGTCGCCGCGGGGCCGGGGCTCGGGCAAAGCCGCTGGGCTGACGGCCTGATGACGGCAATCGCTGCACATGCGGGCCCGTCCGTCTGGGACGCCGACGCGCTGAACTGGCTGGCAAAACACCCTGCCAGCGCAGAACAGCGCATCATCACGCCGCACCCTGGCGAGGCGTCGACGCTGCTGGGCGTATCGTCGGCAACAATCCAGGCGGACCGGCGCGCAGCTGTCACCGAACTGCAGCGACGCTACGGTGGCGTCGCGGTCTTAAAGGGGGCGGGCACGCTGGTGAAAGGTGCGCATGCAGAAATCAGCGTCAGCAGCTCCGGTAACCCCGGCATGGCGTCGCCGGGGATGGGCGATGTGCTGTCCGGCATAATCGCTGCGTTGCTCAGCCAGGGTCTCGGCGCAGTCGATGCTGCGACGGCCGGGGTTGAGCTGCATGCGCAGGTTGGCGATATTGCAGCGCGGAAAGGCGAGCGCGGTCTGCTGGCCTCGGACCTGCTTGACGAATTGAGAAGCGTGGTGAATCGATGAGAATCACGTTGCCGGACGAGGCGGCAACAATGGCTTGCGCCGCACAGTTTGCGGCTGCGTTGCCGGCGAAGCTGGCGGGCATCACGGTGCTGCTCGAAGGCGAACTGGGTGCCGGCAAGTCCACCTTTGCACGCGGCTTGATCCGAGCGCTGGGACATGGGGGACCGGTGCCGAGCCCGACCTACACGCTGGTCGAGCCCTACCAGCTTGCGGCCGGTACCGTGTATCACGTTGATTTGTATCGGGTTGCGGATGCCGATGAATTGCGCTTTCTCGGCTGGAACGAACTCGACAGCGGTTTGCGGCTGGTCGAGTGGCCGGACCGTGCGCCGGAGCTGGCCGAAGCGGCCGACGTCCGGCTGCGACTCGGCTATGACGGCGGCGGGCGGCAGTGCGACATCGATGCCCTGAGCGCGACCGGCGACGAAATCCTGCGGGAGCTGGGCGGCCATATCGCCTAACCGGTACATTAGATTAGTTCCATATCCTTATAATTTCGCAAGAAAAATCTTGGAATTCCCCGCCAAGTTCGTATACTCATCCAACATAATCAATCCTCTGGAACATTTCGTTAAGAATGCGACTGAACCGCCTGCTTATCATTCCTGTCCTGTTGCTGGCCGCGACGCGCGCCGACAGCGCAACGACAGTCGAAAATGTTCGGATCTGGTCGGAGAATGGCAAAACCCGGGTCGTGCTCGACCTTAGCCAGCCGTCTAGCCACAACATCTTCACATTGCGCGGGCCGGATCGCCTTGTCATCGACCTGAAAGACGGCAAACTGGCGGCATCGCTCAAGAATCTGCCGTCGGGGGTGGGGTCGGTCAAAACCATTCGTTCCGGCGTGCTGGCCAACGGGCAATTGCGAGTCGTTCTCGACCTCAACGAAGATGTTCGCTCGCGCAGTTTTACGGCGGGTCCCAATCCGCAATACGGCGATCGGCTTGTTATCGATCTCGAGCGCAGCGGCTCCCTGCAAACGGTGAAACGTGCTTCGGAGGTATACAAGCCGGGACGGGACATCATCATTGCGGTCGATGCTGGCCACGGTGGTCATGACCCGGGCGCGATCGGTCGCGCCAAGACCCGTGAAAAGGACGTCGCGCTGGCGGTATCACGCGAACTCGCTGCGCGTATCAATGCCGAGCACGGCATGCGCGCGGTCATGGTTCGTACAGGCGATTATTACGTGGATCATCGCAGGCGCATGGAAATCGCGCACCAGAACGGCGCCGACCTGTTCGTATCGATTCATGCCGATGCGGTCAAGGACCGGCGTGCCAATGGGGCCACGGTCTACGCTTTGTCTTTGAAAGGCGCAAGTGACGAGGAAGCGCGCTTGCTGGCAGAGCGCGAGAACCGGTCGGTGGAAATCGGCGGTGTGTCACTGGACGGCAAGGACGAGGTTCTGGCATCAGTATTGCTGGACCTGTCGCAGAACGCAGCGCTCAGCGCGAGCCTGGACGTCGGCTCGAAGGTCATCGGCGAGTTGGGTCGTATCGTCAAGGTGCGCCGCAAGTCGGTGCAACAGGCCGGCTTGCTGGTTCTCAAGTCGCCGGACATGCCGTCGATCCTGGTCGAGACCGCCTATATCTCAAACCCGGCCGAAGAAACGCTGTTGCGCAACAAGTCGCACCAGCAGAAACTGGCGAAAGCCATACTTGCGGGCGTGCGCAATTACTTCTATGCGAATCCGCCGCCGGATACGCAGATTGCGATGGACGTCAGGCGTGCGCCGTCAGGCCACGTCCGGCACAAGATCGCCCGTGGCGACACGCTGTCAGAGCTGGCCGAACGTTATGACGTCAGTGCAGCGGCCATCCGTTCCGCCAACAAGCTCAACAATGACAACATCCGCATCGGCCAGGTATTGTCGATCCCGGTATTTACTGGCAGCTGATTGCCCGACAGTCGAAGCGCGTAACAAGACTTTTGCCTGCCGTTTTGAAAAAATGGCAGGTCGCCAAGCTGCGCTGCCACAAAACCGTGCCAATACAACAACTGCCCAATCACCTGATCAACCAGATCGCCGCTGGCGAAGTCGTCGAGCGGCCTGCGTCAGTGGTCAAGGAACTCGTCGAGAACAGCCTGGACGCCGGTGCGCTGGTTGTCCAGGTCGATATCGTTGCCGGCGGGCAGAAACTGATCCGGATCCGCGACGATGGTTCGGGCATCCCGCAGGCGGAACTCGGCCTGGCGCTGTCGCGCCATGCCACCAGCAAAATCAGCAGTCTTGAGGACCTGGAGTCCGTGGTTTCGCTGGGCTTTCGTGGCGAGGCCCTGCCGAGTATTGCGTCCGTGTCGCGCCTCTCGATCACCTCGCGCGTAATGGGAGCGGGGAACGGCTGGCACATCGATGCAAGCGGCCGTGATCAGGGCGATGTGCGCCCTGCGGCACACCCGGTCGGCACGACCATCGAAGTGCAGGACCTGTTTTACAACACGCCGGCGCGACGGCGATTTCTCAAGACCGAGCGAACCGAATTCGGGCACATTGAGAAGTGGATCAAGCGGCTTGCGCTGTCGCGGCCGGATGTCGCGCTGACGTTGACACACAATCGGCGCACCGTCCTGCAGCTTGCTGCAGCCCATACGGAGGCCGAACGGCTGCAGCGCATTGGCAGAATTCTCGGTGACGTCTTTGCCGACCAGGCCGTGCTTGTCGAGTCGGAGGCCGACGGCATCGCGATCAGCGGCTGGCTCGGCCTGCCAACGTTCAATCGCAGCCAGCCGGATATGCAGTTCTGGTTTGTCAATGGCCGCAGTATCAGTGACAAGACGCTGGCACATGCGGCCCGGCACGCATACCGGGATGTGTTGTTTCACGGGCGCTACCCGGCGTATGTGCTGAGCCTGGCGATGGATCCTGCAACGGTCGATGCCAATGCGCACCCGGCGAAGCACGAGGTCCGGTTTCGCGACGGGCGCAAGGTGCACGGTGTTGTCGCACAGGCGCTGGAGACCGCGCTTCGCGAGACGCGGCCGGGCGGGCACACACAGGCACCGACAGCGTTGCCTGTCAGCCGGGGCTTCTCGCAGGGTGGCATGCACTTGCCCTCATCCGGACCCTCGGCGCCGAGGTCGGTTGCCGAAACATTGGCCGGCTATGAATCGATGTCGCAGGCCCAAAAAACAAACGGCGAGGAACAGGACGTTCCCCCGATGGGTTACGCCATTGCACAGTTGGCGGGCACCTACGTGCTGGCGGAAAACAGCGATGGTCTGATTGTCGTGGATATGCACGCGGCACACGAACGCATTTTGTATGAGAAATTGAAAAAGAACTTTGATGACAACCAGGTGGTGCGACAGCCTTTGCTGGTGCCCACGTCGGTGGCCGTTGCGCAAACCGAGGCAGACCTGGTCGAAGCATCGGCCGACGTGTTCGAAAAAATTGGTCTCGTCGTCGACCGCAGCGGTCCGGCGACACTGGTTATACGGGAAGTGCCGGCACTGCTGCGCGACGCGGATGCGGAGGCATTGCTGCGGGATATCCTGGCGGACCTCTCTGAAGCCGGCCAGAGCAACCGCGTGGAGGATGCCGTCCACGACCACCTGGCAACGATGGCCTGTCACCACTCGGTACGTGCCAATCGAACGCTTACACTGCACGAGATGAACGCGTTGTTGCGTGAGATGGAGGTCACGAAGCGTGCTGACCAGTGCAACCATGGCCGCCCGACCTGGACCGCGATAACGATGGCGGAACTGGATCGCATCTTCTTGCGCGGCCAGTAGCCAGGGGCGTGCGTAAACTCGCCATTTGCCTGATGGGGGCGACGGCAACCGGCAAGACCGGGGTCGCCGTTGCGCTGGCCGAGCGTTATCCGCTGGATATCATCAGTGTCGACTCGGCTCTCGTCTATCGCGGCATGGACATCGGCACGGCGAAGCCGGATGCCGAAACCCTGTGTCGCGCACCGCACCGGCTGATCGATATCCGTGATCCGGAAGAGGCCTACTCGGCCGGTGACTTTGTGCGCGATGCCAATGAAGCGATGGCGCAGAGCCACGCGGCGGGCCGCGTGCCGCTGCTGGTTGGCGGGACGATGATGTACTTCCGGGCGTTGACCAAAGGTATTGCTGCATTGCCGGGCGGCGATGCGGCGATCCGCCAAAAGATCGACCAGGCGGCAGCCAGGCGGGGCTGGCCGGCTCTGCATGCGCGGCTTCGCGAGGTCGATCCCGAGTCGGCCAGCCGGATCAAGCCGCACGACAGCCAGCGCATCCAGCGCGCGCTCGAAGTCTTCGAAGTTAGCGGCAGGCCGCTCAGCAGCTGGCACCATGCACCGCGTTCGCAGGGTGCCGATGCGGGGGTCGAATTCGTCAAGATGGCGCTGGATGTGCCGGAACGACGCGACCTGCACGAGCGGATCGAACGCCGTCTCGAGCTTATGTTCAACGCGGGGTTTATTGAGGAGGTGGTCAACCTGCGGCAGCGGCCAAAGCTCCGGCGGGACATGCCGTCGATGCGTGCGGTTGGCTACCGGCAAGTCTGGACCCACCTCGAGGGGGAGACGACGCGGGACGAATGCCGTTACCGGGCGCTGGTCGCGACCCGGCAACTCGCGAAGCGGCAATATACCTGGCTGCGCAGCGAGGGCGAACTTTTTCTCGTCAACGCCCTTGAAGCGACAAGGATCGATGCTATATCGCGGTATCTGGCCACAATTGACGCGATATTTGCTTAAGAGAGAAAACGGCCTGTGTTAACATTTTCAGTCGCTTCGGCGAGACTTGGCTTTGGGCAACCGGCGCCACCGGTAAACGAGTCTGGATAACAACGAATAATAAGGAGACCCAGACATGGCTAAAGGGCAATCATTGCAGGACCCGTTCCTGAACATCCTGAGGAAAGAGAAAGTTCCCGTCTCAATTTACCTCGTCAACGGCATCAAGTTGCAGGGTCAGGTGGATTCATTTGACCAGTTCGTGGTGCTGTTGAAAAACAGCGTAAACCAGATGGTTTACAAACACGCGATATCTACTGTCGTGCCATCCCGAAACGTACGGCTGCCATTGCCGGATGACGAGGTGGACGAGGTAGGAGAAGAGTAAGTGCTTGTTTGAGAGACCCCAAAGCGGCGAACGGGCCATACTCCTTCATGCAAGCCCGACCGGCGCACCAGACCAGGCAGAACGCGAAGAATTTGTGGAGCTGGCCAGCTCCGCCGGCGCTGTCATTGTTGACGAAATCATCAGCGCGCGGAAGCGGCCGGAACCACGCTACTTCGTTGGCAAGGGGAAACTTGACGAAGTGCTCGCCAGCAAACGCCAGCACGATGCCGACCTGGTGATTTGCTCGGCCGCATTGTCCCCCAGCCAGGAACGCAATATCGAAAAACACCTGAAGTGCCGGGTGCTGGACAGGGCTGGCCTGATCCTCGACATATTTGCGCAGCGCGCGCGCAGTTTCGAAGGCAAGCTGCAGGTCGAACTGGCCCAGCTGCGGCACCTGTCCACCCGGCTTGTTCGCGGCTGGACTCACCTCGAGCGGCAAAAAGGCGGTATCGGGCTCCGCGGTCCGGGTGAGACGCAGCTTGAATCCGACCGCCGCCTGATCGGGGGCCGCATCCGGGTGCTTAATGCGCGCCTGGAACAGGTCGATGCGCGGCGGACGATGAATCGCCAGAACCGGGTACGTGCCGAAGTGCCGACTGTTGCGCTCGTCGGCTATACCAACGCAGGCAAGTCGACACTGTTCAATGCGCTCACCGATGCGAGTGTGTACGTACAGGACCAGCTGTTTGCCACGCTGGACCCGACCGTTCGCAGGCTGGAGTTGCCGAACGGCCGTGAGGTGGTGCTGGCGGACACCGTCGGTTTCGTGCGCGACTTGCCGCACGAGCTGATCGCAGCGTTCCGCTCAACCTTGCAGGAGGCGCGGGAAGCCGACCTGATACTGCACCTGATCGATGCGAGTGACCCGAATCGCTGGCAACGGGTGCGCCAGGTCAATTCCGTGCTGCAGGAACTCGAGGCGGACAAGGTGCCGCAGATGCGGGTGTACAACAAGATCGACCGGCTGGACCGGGCTCCGCGGGTCACCAATAATCGCGCCGGCGTCGGCCGTGCCGCCTGGATTTCGGCGATCACCGGTGAGGGCATACCGCTGCTGCTGGATGCCGTCGGCGAGCGACTGCGTCGGGAAACGATGCATCGATTCATTCGTCTCGACGCTGCGCAGGGCCGCCAACGGGCAAAACTTTTCGACATTGGCGCTGTCCTCAGCGAAGAACCGTGCGAAAATGGTGGCTGGAACATCGAGCTCAAGATGGCCGAGAAAGACCTGCGGCGATTCCTGAAGCGCGAAAATCTTACCGAAGATCAATTGGAGCCGTTGCCGCTGCCGGCGACGGCCATTAATTCTCAATAGACATCTGAATAAGTAGACAACTATGGCTTGGAACGATTCCGGAAACGGCAAAGATCCCTGGAAGAGAGACGGCGAGCGGCCGAACGATCTCGACCAGATTGTGCAGAACTGGCAGCGACGGCTGGGCAAAATCCTGGGTGGTGGCAGCAAGTCGCAGCCGGGTGGTGGTGGCGGCGGCTATGTTTTGTTCATCCTGCTGCTGATCGCCTGGTTGTTTACCGGCCTGTACCGGGTCGACCAGGCGGAACGTGGTGTTGTCCAGCGCTTCGGGGCGTACACCGTCACGACGTTGCCGGGCCTGCGCTGGCACCTGCCGTTTCCCATCGAGTCGGTCGATGTGGTCAACATCGAAGAGGTTCGTGACTCCAAGTTCCGCACCGAGATGCTGACCTCTGACGAAGCGTATGTCTTCATCGACATGACCGTGCAATACCGGCGCTCGGACCCCGTGAAATACCTGTTCGAGGTGGAAGAGCCGGAGGTCATCCTGGGCAATGTCACCGAGAGCGCATTGCGCGGCGTTGTCGGCACAAGCACTCTGGCAGAGTTGATTGGCGAGCAGCGCGAGCAGATTCCGGCGCGAACGATGCAGGAATTGCAGGCCACGCTGGAGGCGTACGGTGCCGGTATCACGGTGACGTCAATCAACCTTGAGAAGGTGGATTACCCGGAAGCGGTACAGGAAGCCGTGGACGATACACAGAAGGCACTGAACGACGCCCGGCGTTACCAGCTGGAGGCGGAGACCTTTGCTAACGATATCGTCCCGCGCGCACGAGGTACGGCGCAGCGGGTCCTGCAGGATGCCGAAGCCTACCGCGACAAGGTGATTGCCGATGCCGAAGGTCAGTCGCAGCGCTTCCTCGCGCTGCTGGCGGAGTATCGCCGGGCACCCAGGGTAACCCGCGACCGCCTTTACATCGAGGCGATCGAGGAAGTCTACGCCAACTCGAACAAGGTGATCGTGGATTCAGACAGCAGCGGCAACCTGATGTACCTGCCGCTGGATAAGCTGATGCAGAACAGCGCGGGCAGGGGCAGTACAGCAGATTCCGGCAGGTCGGCCACAGCGCCGGTCACAACCGGGTCGGAGAACAGTACCGGCAGCGATGACAGTCGGCAGAGGAGGCAACGGCAATGAGTAACGGGCGTTTCATAATCGTCATCCTGCTGGGCCTCGGCCTGCTGATTTTCGGTCTCACCGCATTCACCGTGAACGAGCGCGAGCTGGCAATCAAGTTGCAGGTCGGTGAAGTCGTCGAGTCCGGGTACGAGCCGGGTATTCACTTCAAGATTCCGGTCTACCAGACGGTGCGCAAGTTTCCGAGCCGCATCCTGAAAATTGACGACGAGCCGCAGCGCGTTTTCACGCTGGAACGAACCGGTATGCAGGTCGATTACTTCGTGCAGTTCCGGATCATTGACGCTGTTGCATTCTATACGTCAACCGGCGGTTCGCAGTTCATCGCAATCGAGCGACTGCGCGAGATCATTCGCAACTCGATCGTCACGGAGTTCGGCAAGCGGACCGTGCAACAGGCAATTTCCGTTGAGCGCGAAGCCTTGATGCGGGACATGCTGGCGACCGCGCGGTCGACGGCGCAGGGCCTGGGTGTCGAGTTGGTCGACTTTCGTGTCAAGCAGGTCGAGTTCGTCGCCGATGCGCGCGACTCGGTGTATAACCGAATGCGTGCCGAACGTGCCCGCGTCGCCGAGCTGACGCGCGGTGAAGGTCGGGAAGCCGAGGCGCTGATTCGTTCTACCGCCGAAAAGAACCGGACGGTAATCCTCGCGGATGCCAACAAGCAGGGGCAGATCATTCGCGGTGAGGGCGACGCGCGCGCAGCCGAGATATACGCCAATGCGTACAACCAGGACCCGGAGTTCTACAAGTTCTATCGCAGCATTGATGCATACCGGAACTCGGTGGGCAAGGCCGGCGACATCATGGTGCTGGACCCGGACAACGAATTTTTCGAATACCTGAACCGGTCCCAGGGCTCGCAGTAGCCCTGGAGGTTTGGGCAAGCCGGTTTCGAGTTCGACGTGGCCTGGTCGGAAATCCTGACAGCGGTTGCCTTGCTGCTCGTGATCGAGGGTATGCTGCCGTTTGTGCGGCCCGGCCGTTACAAGCAACTGGTCGCACAGATTGTGCGGCTGACAGACAGTCAATTGCGTACCTACGGGTTGTCGGCAATGATCGCCGGCATCCTGTTGCTGTTTTTCGTGCGCGGCTAAGAGCGGGAGAGTCATGGGAAAGAATGTAGTTGTCGTGGGTACCCAGTGGGGCGACGAAGGTAAAGGCAAGATCGTCGACCTGCTCACCGATCGGGCTGCCGCGGTAGCGCGCTTCCAGGGTGGCCACAACGCCGGGCATACGCTGGTTATCGGCGGCGAGAAGACTGTCCTGCACCTGATTCCGTCCGGTATCCTGCGTGACGACGTCAGTTGCCTGATCGGCAATGGCGTTGTTCTCTCGCTGGAGGCGCTGATCAAGGAGGCCGGTGCTCTCATCGACAGCGGCGTGCCCGTTTACGAACGCCTGCGAATCAGCCCGGGCTGTCCGCTGATCCTGCCTTCGCACGCTGCGCTGGACCTGGCGCGAGAAAAGGCACGCGGGTCCGACGCCATAGGCACGACCGGGCGCGGTATCGGCCCCGCCTACGAAGACAAGGTTTCACGGCGAGCGCTGAAAGTGTCCGACCTGTTCGTGCGCGAGAAATTTGCGGCGCGCCTGGGCGAGGTGCTCGACTATCACAATTTCCTGCTAAAGAATTATTTCGGCGCACCCACAGTCGACTTTGCACGTACGCTGGAGGAGGCCCTGGCCGCGGCGGAAATCGTGGCGCCGATCACCGTCGATGTCACACAGGTGTTACAGGATCACATGGACGCCGGTGACAGCATCCTGTTTGAGGGTGCACAGGGTACGTTCCTCGATATCGATCACGGCACCTATCCGTTTGTGACCTCGTCAAACACCGTTGCCGCGGCAGCAAGCACAGGTACCGGCGTCGGCCCCAGGAATCTCGACTACATCCTCGGCATCGTCAAGGCTTATACGACGCGTGTCGGAGCCGGTCCCTTCCCAACCGAGTTGTTTGATGACCAGGGCGCGCACCTGGCCAGGGTAGGTGCGGAATTCGGTGCGACGACCGGCCGGCCGCGGCGCTGCGGCTGGTTCGATGCGGTCGCGCTGCGCCGGTCCATCGTAAACAGCAGTGTATCGGGTTTGTGCGTGACGAAGCTGGACGTGCTCGACGAACTGGAGACAATCCAGATCTGCGTCGGCTACGAAATGGATGGTGAGCCGATTTCCGGCCTGCCGGTTCTGGTGGATCGATTCGCCGACTGCAAGCCGGTTTACGAAGAATGTGCCGGCTGGCAGGCGTCGACGGTCGGCGTCACCGACGAAAAGGACCTGCCCGAAAAGGCGCGAGCCTACCTGCGGCGTATCGAAGAACTCGCCGGTGTGCCTGTCGATATTATTTCGACGGGTCCGGGCCGCGAGCAGACAATCATCAGGCAACACCCGTTCGAGTAGATGACCACGAATAACCTGGTCTTCAAGGCCGGCCCCGGCGCCTTTGAGACAATTCGACGGCATGGCTTCGCCGCCGAGCAGATCGGCACGATCGCCGGTGCATCAGGTGGTGCCAAGTGGCTGGTCCTGAGCCAACTCGATCGATGCATCCTGCAAACTCTGGTACCGAAACTTGTCGGACCGGTACACCTGATCGGCTCGTCGATCGGTTCGTGGCGATTTGCCTGTTATGCGCAGGACGACCCGGTCGCTGCAATCGAACGCTTCGAGGAAGCGTATATCGGACAGAGTTACAGCGACCGGCCGGATATTCATGAGATCACAGCCAAGTCACGCGAGATCCTGCGGATCGTAATGCAGGCGGATGCGCCACGGCAGATCCTGGATCACCCGGTGCTGCGAACGCACGTCATGTCTGTTCGCAGCAAACACATTGCCGCGTCGGAGAATCGGGTGCTGCTCGCGGCAAGCCTTGCGGCGGCCGCATCGCTGAATGCCGTAAGCCGCCGGACGCTTGCGTGGTTTTTCGAGCGTGCGTTGTTTTTCGACGCGCGCGATTTGCCGCCGTTCTTCGACGTAGGCGGGTTTCCGATCCAGAAAATCCGGATTCGAGAGAGCAATATCGAGGACGCCATCGTGTCCACTGGCGCAATACCGCTGGTATTGTCCGGGGTACGGAATATCGATGGCGCTGAACCGGGCGTGTACCGGGACGGTGGTGTGATCGACTACCACCTCGACCTGCCGCTGAGCGAAAGCGGTCGGTTGACGTTATTCCCGCACTTCTTCGATCGAATCGTTCCGGGCTGGTTCGACAAGAAACTGTCCTGGCGCAAGCCGCTGCCGGAACACATCGATCGTACGATCCTCGTCAGTCCTTCCGCAGAGTTCGTGCAACGTCTGCCGCGGCAGAAGATCCCGGACCGTACCGACTTCACTTCCTATGCTCCTCTGGACCGCATCCGCGCCTGGCAAACAGTCGTCGGCGAATGCCGGGCACTGGCCGACGAGTTCGCAGATGTGATAGCCGGGGATCGGCTGGCGGCCCGACTGCAGCCGCTCTAATCGCCGTTACCTGCGCAGCTTGCAGCGAGTCGTCAGCAACTGGTGAATGGCGTCGACGTCTTCGTCCAGCAGGAAGTCGGCCTGGTCTTTCCAGCCGCTGAGCATTGCCAGGTTTTTCTCGTTAACCAGCAGGTGCTCATCGCTGCGTTGCTCATCAATGGTCCAGCCGGGCACTGCAATAACGGAACGCACCCGCACGCGGTGGTCCAGTAAACGCCGAAACTCGCGTTCGAGGCTGGCAATATTGGCATTCGTCGAAACAATCGAATGGGTCTTGCCGGTCTCGCCGAAATGCAGCTCGTTGTTGATTAGCGTCACGTCGCCCTTTTTGCCGGAAGGCTCGGCGACAACGCTGACGGCATAGGCGCCATTCTTGCCGACAATAATGTGATCAATGATGCCGGCATCGGTGCTGACATCGTGGTAAGTCTGGCCGACGCCGGTCGCAAGTTTATGCAGCTGGTGGCCGATGGCGATATTGGCGTCGCGGCGAAGTTTTACGCGATGGCGTGTGATGACTGTCCGGCAAAGCCGGACGAGGACCAGTACTGCGCCGGCGCACAGTGCGGCGAGCAACAGGTGGAGTTGCCAGGCCGGGTAGCCGACGAACAGTTGGCGGGCCTGCAGCACGTAGGCGGATATGAACAGGACGACAAACACGACGCCGGCGCCGAGATAAGTTGACTGGCTGCTGTTCAGGCGCTCGACTTCTTCGCGAAATCGCTGCGCGGCTTCGCGCATGATGCTGTCGGAAAAGCTGGGGTGCGAGCCGACGCTACGATTGATCAGCTGCCAGGACTTCGCAATGACAACGAAAACCAGGGTACAGGTCAATGCGACCGTGGCCGCGCCGCTGATACCTTCGATGTCCATATCGTCTTTCCCGGCTGCATCCGCAAGCTCCAATTTAGCCCGCACATGCAGCAGCCACTGTGACCTGCGTCACACTGGGGCGGTCCGAACCGCGCCGCAATACGCATTTTCAGATTCCGTTCAGGCTAGCCGGGTTATTCCTGTTGCAAACTGAATTCGCCTGACGGCGACGAGGTGAGAAATGAACAAGGGAATGTCAGTATTGGTTCTGGTCAGTGCCGGACTTTTCAGCGGCTGTGCGTCAATGAGCAGCGAGGAGTGCGCCAGCAGTGACTGGTCGGCGATCGGCTACGAAGACGGTTCACGGGGCTATAGCAGTGATCGCTTCGCCAACCACCGCAAAGCCTGCGCAAAGCATGGCATTACTGCGGATTTCGGCGCCTACCAGCGTGGCCGTACCGACGGGCTGGTTGAGTTCTGTCAACCTAGCCGTGGCTACAACTTTGGCGCCAGCGGCGGCAATTACAACGGTGTTTGCGCCGCGAACGAGGAGGCGGCATTCCTTGATGCTTACCGCATCGGGCGGGAAATGTACTCGCTGCGTTCCAACGTCAACGCTGCCAATTCTGAGATTTACGCGCGTGAGCAGGAGATGGAAGACATCGACCTGGCTGTCCGCGACAAGCAGGCCCTGCTGATAGCACCGGAAACGGCAACTGAAGACAGGGTCCTGCTGTTAGCCGACCTGAAGCGGCTGTCAGAACGAAAGGGTGAGATCGAGTCTGAGATCGAGTTGCTCGTAGCTGATCGCGCCCGTGCCGAACAGGCGCTCGCGCACTACGAGCAGACGGTAGCGGCGGACGCTTATTAGTTACTGACGCGAGTTCTTGCGGCGATCTTCGCCACTGCGTTGCTCGGACGAAAACGAACCCGTCGAGCCCGCTGCACCGCCGGGCCCGAAAGGACTGCGACGGTCTTTGTGCGAGCGGCGGTCGTCGTGGTGCGCGAAGCGGCAGTTGCACTCCAGGATGTCGCATTCCGGCAGAGGCAGCCGCGGTGCCGCCGTAGCGAGGAAGCGCCGGCCAACCATCTCCTGCGCCGCCCTGCAGGCGTGCCCCGAGGTCTTGATCGAGACGGCATGAAACTCTGTGCTGGTCGCCCTCGGCCGGGCAGTGGGCGCCTGTCGCGCTTCATCTGCAATTTGCCGGCGTTTTCGCAGTAACCACCAGATAGCAACC
Organism: Gammaproteobacteria bacterium; assembly: GCA_030429005.1. Lineage (GTDB taxonomy): Bacteria > Pseudomonadota > Gammaproteobacteria > Steroidobacterales > Woeseiaceae > UBA1847. The sequence continues at coordinate 76,223 of JAUIDP010000002.1, forward strand.
AGGAGCGCCACGAGCAACAGCATCGTCAACGGGTTCATTCGGCCTCCCTCTCATTATTTCGTGGCGCGTAACAGCCGCAGGCAGCTTAACACGCTTTTATTTCGACATATTTACCATATCAATCACGGCTGGCCGGTCCCGGCGTGCTTTCCGCGGCGGCCAGTTCGGCAATAGCGGCAAACTCCTCCAGGCCATGCAGGGCCTCGGTCTCCCGGTAGATCGCAACGTAGTGCTCCCGGATACCGGGCCAGCGATCGATGGATTGCGCAAAGTCGAGGACGTAGGCATCCCGAACGCGGCGGCTGATCAACTCGTCCTTATAGGCGTTTTGTACCGAGCGCAGGAAGTTGATCTGGTGCCGGGCGATGCCACGAATCTGCGACGCATCGGTTGCGGTAACCAGGTGGGCCTCCGGTGACTCGAGCTTGGGAAACAGTTTGGCCACGTCGGTATTCGTGGCCCTTCGCTCATTGAGGATATTGTGCTGAGCGGCCAGGGCCATTTCCGCACGCGTGGCCGCGATCTCGTTGGTTTTGCGCAATTCGGCGGCAATGAGAATCATCGAGGCGACGATCCCGATGACGCCCACGATCTCCACCATTTCCCGCCAGTGTCTGTTGGTCATAGAATCAGTATACCGATTCGTGCAGGATAGGACGATGAACAGCCAGAATAAGCTCATGGACATGCTGACGGGCTATGCGGCCGCGCATCAGCATCCGTTCAATATCTTCGTACATTTGCTTGGAATTCCGACCATTATGCTGGGAGCGCTGATTCCGCTGACCTGGGTCAGCGTCCAGGCAGGTGACGTTACGTTCAGCCTGGCGCATGTGCTGGTGGTGGCTTTTTTCCTCTTTTACCTGACGCTGGACCGCATCTTCGCCGTCGTTTTCCTGGTAGCCGCCTTGTTGCTGACCGCACTGGCAGCGCGCATCGGGGATTTGCCTTTGGCGACCTCGGGCAGTATCGCCGCAGCGGCATTCTTTGGCGGCTATGCATTGCAGTTCGTCGGCCACGCGGTGGAAAAATCGATGCCGGTATTGGTGAAGCATCCGATACAGGCCAATCTTGCCGCGCCGTTTTTTACCGTCGTCGAGGTGTTCAAGCTTCTCGGCCTGCGGCGCGCCCTGTTCGACGCGGTACAGACTGAAATTGCGTCCCGGCGAGCGGCGGCCGGGGCCGGTACATCGGAGTGAGGATCAAAGAGCCGGGTCGTGACATCGATGTGGTTCACGACACGGATGTGCTGGTCGTCGGTTCCGGGCCCGGCGGTCTCGCTGCAGCACTTGGGGCCGCCCGCGCGGGTGTCGCGGTTACATTGCTGGAGCGCTTTGGCTGTTTTGGCGGCAATATCACGGCGGTCGGCGTCGAAGGCTTTGCCTGGTATCGGCACGAACAGACGGTCGATACCGAAGGCGTCGGCGTCGAATTCGAGTCCCGGGCCAGGTCAATGGGCGCGGCCACGCCGGAGCCGCAGTCAGACAGTCACGCTATCGACGCCGAAGGCTTCAAGTGTGTCGCGGACGTCATGGTCGAGGAGGCCGGAATCGTGCCGATGCTGCACCGCCTGTTTGTCGCTCCGTTAATGGAGGGCAATCAGGTCAAGGGGGTGATCACCGAAAGTAAGGCAGGGCGTGAAGCCATCCTGGCGAAGCGCGTTATCGATGCGACGGGCGATGCGGATGTTGCCTATCGGGCCGGTGCGCGCACGCACAAGACGCCGAAAGAGAAGATGATGGCCGCGTCGGTGATGTTTTCGATGACCGGAGTCGACAAGAAAAAATTTATCGCACACGTCAAGGCCGATCCGCAGACCTATGCGGACTGGGAGAGCAACGAGTGGTCGGTGGAAACCAGTGGCAAGGAGGACGCCATGTTCTCCCCGTTTCTGCGCAAGCCGTTCGAACTGGCGCGACAAGACGGGCTGATCCCGGCGGACCTCGACACGATTGCAGGGACCTGGGGAGCGATCTATGACACTGGCGATCTTACCTACCTGAACCTGGTCCACCTGGCGGGCTGCGACGGTACCGACCCGGACGACCTGACGCGCTTCGAAATGGAAGGGCGCAAACAGGCCATGCATGCTGTCGCGGCCATGCGTGCCTACAACCCGGGATGTGAGAACGCACGCCTGAGAAACTTTGGCATGACACTGGGGATCCGCGACACGCGCAAGATCGATGCCGTGTATAACATGACGGCGCACGACGTGCGCGAACAGGGGCGTTTCGATGACAGCATCGGGATCTTTCCCGAGTTTATCGACGGCTACGGAATTCTGATCCTGCCGACCACGGGTCGCTATTTCCAGGTGCCATACCGCACGACGATTCCGCAGGGCGTGGAAAACCTGCTGGTCGCGGGCCGTGCAACCGGCGGCGATCGGGATAGCCATGCGGCGACACGCAACATGATGTGCTGCACGGTGACGGGGCAGGGTGCCGGCGTCGCTGCGGCCATGTCCGTCAAATACCGGCAGCCGCTTCGCGATCTCGATGTCGCGCTGCTGCAAGCCGAGTTGTTACGCCAGGGTGTGCGGCTGCATTGAAGACAACTCCCGGCATACGACGGGACTGATGGCCGGGACGACGGCCAGGCGCTACCTGCAACTCGGCGTGCTAACGCTTGCGGCCGGTGCCGTTTATCCACTGATCTACCTGCGCCAGAACTTCGAAGTATCCATCCTGGAAACCTTCGACATCAGTATTAAGGAACTGGGGCGGTGCTACTCAATACTGGGTGTCATATTCGTTGCAACGTATCTGCCCAGCGGCTGGCTGGCCGATCGGGTTGAGCCGCGCGGCCTGGTTGCATTCTCGCTGGCGATGACGGGAGTGCTCGGAATCTGGTTCTCGACCGTGCCGTCTTATGCGGCGCTACAGTTCATCTTCGCCGGCTGGGGCATCGTCACCGGACTGACGTTCTGGGCAGCGCTGATCAAGGCCGTGGCCGTACTCGCGAAGCATGACGAGCAGGGCCGGTTTTTCGGCATTCTCGATGGTGGTCGTGGCCTCGTCGAGGCCATCCTTGCCAGCATTGCGATTGCATGGTTCGCGTATTCACTGAACACGCTGGGAGAGCCGACCGGTGCTGCGTTGCTCAGGGTCATTTACCTGTACATCGTATTTGCGATGGTGCTGGCCCCGATCGTATATTTTGCGATTGACGATACCGGCAGTGACGCAGACAGTCCGGCAGGCCCGGGGCGGCAACGGCCACGAATTTTGCAGGACCTCAGGACAATTCTCGGCAAGGAGGAGATCTGGCTGGCCGCGATCTGTATCAACTGCGGCTACCAATTGTTCTGGGCGACCTATTCCTTTTCCGGCTACCTGCAGAACATTTACGGACTGACGGCCGTTGCGGTTGGCACGATTACGGTGGCCAAACTCTGGATGCGGCCGATCGGGGCAGTCGTTGCCGGGTTCGCAGGCGATCGCTTCAACCGCGAGAAGACGCTGGCAGCACTCATGTTCGCCGGCACCGTATCGCTCGCTGCTCTGATTGTCCTGCCAGCTTCGGCGGGTGCCACGGTCCTGCTTGCAGTGGTGTTGCTGGTTGGATTGATGACGTATGCGATTCGCGGCATTTTCTGGTCGACACTTGACAGCTGTAACATTTCGGTCCGGATCAAGGGTCTTGCTATTGGTGTCATGTCGCTTATCGGCTATTCGCCCGATATCTACCTGCCGCTGCTGAACGGCTTCCTGCTGGAAAGTTTTCCTGGCAAGTCCGGGTACAATTGGTACTTCGGTACGATTGTCATCATGGGTTTTGCCGGTACGCTGGCGGCATGGCGACTGCACATTCTCGTGCAACGATCAGCAGGAGAGACTACGACATGAGCAACAGAGCGGCCGGTATCCTGGCCTGTCTTTGGCTGTTGACGCCGGGCGCGCCCGCCGGGGCGGATGTTACCGTCGAAGTTGGACCGACCTATATTCCGCGCGGCGATGCCCAGGGGCAGCAAGACATTACCGTCAGCAATGGCGTATTCGCGATTGCGTTTGCGGTCGAAACAGCGCCGCCCTGGGGTGTTGCGCGTGGCGGCATAGTCGACATTGCGGTCATCCGCGATGATGAAGTTGGCTACGACATCGCGTCGCTTGCGGATTTCCTGCCGAACACCTGGACAAACTGGCCGACCAGCTACCAGCGCGTGACGATTGTCGAGCAGTCTGCCGACAAGGCGGTGTTGTCGATCGAGCGTGACTGGGGTGAGGTGCAATTGCAGACAATTGTTACGGTCAACGATGGCGACAGCCTCGTTCACCTCGTAACGCGCATGACGAATGACGGCGAACAGGCTCTGGTAAATATCAAGAGCGGTTACGTCATGTGGCCCGATGGCGGCTCGATGTTCGGCATTCCCGGGTTGCATGGCGTCAACGCCGCTGCCGAAGACGAGGCGCTGGCAGACTGGACAGCCGCCTACGATGAGAACTGGTTGCTCGGCCTGCATGCGCCCTATGCAAACCGCGTTGAATACGATGGCCAGGATCGATACGTGGAACATGATCTTGCCCCGGGAGCGAGCCGTTCCTTTGAAGCATGGCTGCAGGTCGAAGATCGCGGTTCGCTCGCCGCACTCGTACAAAAAGAAATCGAGCTCGGCCAGCTTGGCTCCGGTGTACTGAGTGGCAGGGTCGCGCGCAACGACGGCAAAGCGGTAGATGAACCAGCCGTCATTGTCGTCAGGGATGGCCATCCGTACGCCTGGACGATCGGCTCGAAAGGTCGCTACTCAATCGAGCTGCCGACCGGCGACTACTCGGTGTACGCCACTGCGAAGGGGCATGCCCGTGGCGCAATGCAAATTGTGACGATCGACCGCGACGAGCGGGAAACGCTGGATTTCAGTGACGTGGCGGCACCGGGAATCGTGCATTTCCAGGTGACTGATACGGCGGACAAGAAGCCGCTGGACGCGCGCGTCAGCATTCGATCCGGTCCCAGGCCGTTGATCCGGTTCTTCGGTCGAGCGACGATGTTTACCGGGCTGGATACGCCCGGCGAGTTAACCGCGGTTATCGCACCGGGCGATTACGAGTTCGCGGTGTCATCAGGCGGCGGTTTTGTCAGTCGTGTCGAAGAGCTGCAGCGAACGATTGCGCCGGGGCATACGGAAGAGATCGATGTCGGCATCGCGCTGCTCGCAGAGCCGCAGGCGCAGGGTTGGTACAGTGCCGACCTGCACCATCATTCGGACGTGCTGGACGGCAATACGCCGGCGGAGTACGTCATGATTTCGGAGCTGGCGGCGCGCCTGGACATGATTTTTCTCAGCGATCACGATTCGGTCGTGAACAATGCGCGCCTGCAGGAACTCGCTGACCGGCGCGGCATCCCCTTCATGGCAGGCACCGAATTGTCACCCTCGTGGGCGCATTTCAACGCCTACCCGCTGGATGCGGGCAAGCAGATTGCGATCGACTCCGGCCAGTCAACGGTGCAGGAAATATTTGCCGAGGCCCGGCGCCTGGGTGCCGACGTGATCGAGATCAATCACCCGTACATGGGTTACGGCTACTTCAGCAGTCGGGACCTGGAGATGATCCCCGGTGGATACGACAACAATTTTGACCTGGTCGAACTGGAGGCGGCATTTCACGAAGGCGGCCGCGAGCGTAATCTGAAAACAGTGGCCGAGGTATGGAGCCTGTGGAATGCGGGCGAGCGCAAATACTTCGCGGCGGGTTCCGATGTGCATGATGTCTGGGCCGAGGAATCCGGCGCGGCACGTACTTTTGTGCACGCAGGCGGCGAGCTCAGCATTGACGCGTTCATTGACAATCTCAAGAAGGGCCGCGCCTACGCCAGCCAGGGTCCACTGGTCTACCCGGAATTGCTGTTCGGCAGCGAGATTGCGCAGCCGCCGGGTGCGCCATTGGTGCTCAATTACTCGGTGCACGCAGTAGCGGGTCTGGCAAGCGTACAGTTGGTCTCAAACGGGGTTGTCGTCGCCGAAGCGGCGTTTGACGGCAGTACGACGCCGGTGCCGGTCGAGTTTTCCCCGAGGCCGGAGTCTGATTGCTGGTATAGCCTGGTCGTGACCGATACGGCCGGGCGAATGGCGTATACCAACCCCGTCTGGGTTACGATGGCCCGGTAGACAAGGAACCGGCAGCGGGGGCGCTTGGGACAAATCCTGACAATTGCGATGTTGGTGACGCTGCTGACGGCGGCGGTGCTGCTGTTTCGGTATCGAAATACCGTCTGCACCGGACCGATGCCAGTGTCGCTGTTTACTTTCATTGCGATTCTGTTCACGTCGGGCCTGGATGTCGGGCTGATCATGTTTCCGCTTCTGGACTTCCAGTTGTACGCCGACGAGCCGGTGTACGCATTTGCGAATCCGCTGGCAATCGAGTTCGGCTTCTGGGGCTTCCTGGTCTGGGGGTTCTACTTCCTGACGACCTTTTATTTCTGCCTGGTCGAACCGCAGCTGAAACTGTTCGAGATACCGGCAATCAAGTTCATCAACAATGTCGTGATCATCGGGACCTGTGCTTTCACCGCATTCCTGTTCTTCGATTACCTGCCGACTTACATCGATGGAATTACACCGGCGCTGCGTTATGGTCTGGTCGCGGTGGTTATAATGTTCGCCGTGCTTTCGAGCACCGATGTCAAGTTCGTGCGCGTGCTCAGCGTTTCATCGACCTGGCTTTTCTTCGCGCTGATTGCCGGGGTCTGGTTGGTCTCGGGTATGGGCATCGGCGGCCTGGCTGACTCCGCGAGCAACGTCACGGCCTACTTCGCGAATCTGCACCGTTTCCTGACTCCGATGAGCGAGTACCACCAGTTCTACCTGTACTGGTGGTTCGCCTGGAGCATCATGATCGGCCAGTTCGTGGCAAGGTTTGTTGGCAACCTGAAAGTATGGCAATTGCTGCTGGCACTGGTCATCGTGCCGTCAATTCCCATCGCCATCTGGTTCTCTGTGCTGTATTACTACTTCAGCAACGACATCGTTGTGACGTCGGGATGGCGTGCCGCGATGGTTGTCGTGGGTGTGATTTTCGTCATCAATTCGCTGGACTCGCTGATCCGCCTGTATACGACGAACCTGGATACCACGACCGAACGCTTTGGCCGGCTCCCGTACGTGTTGGGTAACTGGACTGCGCTGGCGGGGCTGGTGTTGCTGTATCGATTTACGCCGCTGAAGATCGAGTGGATCGGACTGGTCGTCATTGGCATATACTCGGCGATCTATTTCCTCGTGTTCACGCGGCGCAACGAGCTGCAAACGGAGTCCGCCTGATGGCAGCGGCACGCACAAGCTACAATGCAACCAGTACATTGGAGCTGCAACGCAACTTCGTTGCCGGCGACTACGTGGCCAATACGGACGGTGCAACTTTCGCCACCTGTCACCCCGGTTCGGGCCGGAAGATCTGCGACGTGGAAATTGCCGGTCAATCGGAAGTGGATGCGGCAGTCACCGCGGCTCGTGCAGCATTTGCCGGATGGTCGGCCACACCGGCGGCAGAGCGCGGCGAGATACTGCGACGTGCGGCGCGACTCTTGCGCGAGCAAAATGATGAGCTGGCCGAACTTGAGACTCTCGACACCGGCAAGGCGATTTGTGAAACGAGTGTCGTCGACATCGCGACCGGTGCTGATGTTGTCGAATACTATGCAGGCATCGCGCAGTCCATTCACGGTCAGCACGTGGATTTGCCGCCGGCCGCGTTCGCGTTGCTCCGAAGGGAACCGCTCGGGGTTTGCGCCGGCATCGGTGCATGGAACTACCCGATCCAGATCGCAATGTGGAAGTCGGGTCCGGCCCTGGCCTGCGGCAATACGATGGTATTCAAGCCGGCCGAGCACACGCCTCTGACCGCATTGCGCCTGGCGGAGATTTATGCGGAGGCGGGCGTACCGCCGGGTGTCTTCAATGTCGTGCAAGGGGCGGGCGAGACGGGCGCGGCACTGGTCGCACACCCGGACGTCGCCAAGGTGACGCTGACCGGCTCGGTGCCAACCGGCAAGGCAGTCATGGCGCAGGCGGCGCAAGACCTGAAGAAAGTGACGCTGGAACTGGGTGGCAAGTCGCCGATCATCGTGTTTGACGACGCCGCGATGGAAAGTGCGCTGAATGCCGTCCTGGTTGGCAATTTCTATTCGACCGGCCAGGTGTGTTCCAACGGCACGCGCGTGTTTGTGCAGGATTCGTGCTACGACGAATTTGTCGAATGTCTCGCAGAACGAACCCAAGCGATACGTGTCGGTGACCCGTTCGATCCGAAAACGCAGATGGGCCCGCTCGTCTCGAAAGAGCACTTGCAAAAAGTCTGCAGCTACCTCAAAGCGGCCAGGAGCAGCACTGCCCGGCACATCTGCGGTGGCGATGTGCTTTCGGGCGGCGCCTACGGCGACGGTTACTTTGTCAGCCCTGCCGTTTTTGCGGACTGCGATGACGACATGGAATTCGTGCGCGAAGAAGTATTCGGCCCGTTGCTGGCCGTGCTCCGGTTCGGCAATGAAGACGAAGTGATACAGCGCGCCAACTCGACTGACTTCGGGCTCGCAGGTGCCGTCTTCACGCGCGATTTTTCACGTGCGCACCGGGTGGCCAACCAGCTACAGGCAGGGATCGTCTGGATCAACGACTACAACGTGACGCCACCCGAAGTGCCTTTCGGGGGCTACAAGCAATCCGGGGTGGGGCGGGAAAACGGCCTGCAGGCCATCGAGCATTACACCCAGGTCAAAACGGTTTATGCGAACCTGGGTGACGTCGACAGAACCTACTGATGGAAGATCAAACTGCAGAACCAATGGGGTCTGTCGAAGAAGCGACCCGCAATGCGGCCAGGCTGCTCGATTTGAACCCGGTCCTGGCCGCCGAGCAGGCGGAGGCCATCCTGGAGGCGGTTCCCAATCACCCGCCGGCGATGTTTCTGCTGACGTCGGCCTTGCGGCGCCAGGGCAAACCGCAGGCGGCACTCGAAATCGTGAAGCCGCTCCTCGATGCGCAGCACCAATGGGCAGCTGCCTGGTTTGAGTACGGCGCGTCGCTCGGGATGCTGGGTCGCGGGGACGAGGCGATCAAGGCGTTGTTAAAAGCGGTGCAATACCAGCCGGAACACCCCGAAGCCTGGCGTGTGCTGGCCGATCACCTGCTGGCAACCGGCGACAAGGAGGGCGGTGACCTTGCCTATACGCGGCATGTGCAGTGCTCGACGCGTGACCCGATGTTACGCGAAGCCGCCGCCGCTATGGTCAAGAACGAAGTGGCGATTGCCGAGCGGCTGCTGAAGAAACACCTGATGCGCCTGCCAACGGATGTGCCGGCCATTCGCATGCTGGCCGAGGTGGCAGTTCGCTGTGATCGCAATGTGGAAGCCGAAAACCTGTTGCGCCGCTGCCTGGAGCTGGCGCCGAGTTTTGCCGCGGCGAGGTACAACCTCGCCGTCATCCTGCACCGGCGTAACGACCCCAACAGTGCCCTGCTCGAGATTGAAAAGGCACTGGAGTCTGACCCGGACTGCCCGAGCTACCGCAATCTCTGTGCCGTAATTCTCAGTCGTGTTGGCGAGTACGATCGTGCAATCCGCATCTATACAAAGCTGCTGAGCGAATATCCGGATAATTCCAAGGTCTGGTTGAGCTTCGGCCACGTACTGAAGACAGCTGGCAAGTTGCAGGAGAGCATCGACGCCTACCGCAAGAGTCTCACGCTGAACCCGGGTTTTGGCGAGGCGTACTGGAGCCTCGCTAACCTGAAGACCTTTCGCTTCGGCCAGGACGACATCGAAGCGATGCACAAAGAGCTCGACAACCCGGATATCCAGGGCGAAGACAAATGGCATATCCAGTTTGCGCTGGGCAAAGCCTACGAAGATGCAGCGGACTTCGAGCGTTCATTCCGGCACTACGCCAAGGGCAATGCGTTGTTTCGCCTGCGTAGCAGCTACGACCCGGACTCCAACACGAGCCGGGCCAAGCGGCTCAAAAGCGAGTTCAGCCAGGCTTTCTTTGCCGAGCGCCGTGATTCCGGATGCCTGGCGCCGGACCCGATATTCATCGTCGGCATGCCGCGTTCCGGCTCTACGTTGCTGGAGCAGATTCTCGCCTGTCATTCGCAGATCGAGGGTACAACCGAGTTGCCGGACATGATCACGATGGCCAAGGACTTGCGCGGGGAAGCGAATTCCGAGGAAGTCGCGGTGTACGCCTCGATCCTGAAAGGCAAGAGTGCGGACGAACTGCGCGCACTCGGCGAACGGTACCTTGAGACGACCCGCATTCACCGCAAGACTGACAAGCCGTTTTTCATCGACAAGATGCCCAATAACTTCCTGCACGTGGGCATGATTCACCTGATCCTTCCCAACGCAAAAATCATCGATGCGCGGCGGCACCCGCTGGCTTGCGGCTTCTCGAATTTCAAGCAGTACTACGCCCAGGGGCAGGCCTTCAGCTATGGATTGACGGAAATGGGCCGGTTTTACCACGACTATGTCGAGTTGATGGCGCACTACGATGCCGTATTGCCCGGGCGCATCCATCGCGTCTTCTACGAGGACACGGTGCGTGATACGGAGCGGGTTGTCCGGGAAATGCTCGACTATTGTGGTCTGACTTATGAAGCACAGTGCCTGTCGTTCTACGAGAGCGACCGGCCCGTGCGTACTGCAAGCTCGGAACAGGTGCGCCAGCCGATCTATGCGGCTGGCATCGAGCAATGGAAGCACTACGAGCCGTGGCTTGGCCCTTTGCAGGAGGCGCTCGGAGATGTGCTTAAAAAGTACCCGGAAGTTCCCGGCTTATAAGGCATTTGTCTTTGCTTTTGATGCATGCCTTCCAGGATTGAACAAGCATGTCGTAGAAAAACAACGGCCGCCATTATCCGGGCTGGCGATGTTGCATAATCCGTTGTAGTCTTGGGACTATCGGGGAATTGCTGTTGTTGTAATTTAGATAAAAATACGGAGAACGGCCGATGCAAGTTACCAGGGGGAAGACCGCAACACAGAAGAGCTTTACTCGAACACCGGTTGCAAGTGGCGTGGTCCTGGCGCTGGCCAGCCCGGCGTTGATGGCGCAGCAGGATTCGTTCGCGATCGAAGAGGTTGTCGTTACGGCGCAAAAACGATCCGAAAACCTGCAGGATGTGCCGATCAGTATCCAGGCACTCGGAGGCCGGGCGCTCGAAGAGCTCAATCTCGTCAACTTTGTCGACTACACCAAGATGCTGCCCAGCGTCGCGATGGAAATGAACGGCACCGCAGGTGCCGGATCGTCGTTCTCACTGGTGTACATGCGCGGCATCTCGACCGGCGGTGACGGCCAGGCGACGACGTCGGTGCCGAGCGTCGGCATGTACCTCGATGAACTCCCGATTACGACGATCCAGGGCAACCTGGATATTCACATGTATGACATCGCCCGGGTCGAGGCACTGGCCGGGCCGCAGGGCACGCTGTACGGAGCGAGTTCGCAGGCGGGCACGATCCGCATCATTACCAACAAGCCGGAGCTGGATGCGTTTTCGGCAAACGTCAGCGCACAGGCCGACATCGTTGATGGCGATGACACCGGCATGACCGTTGAAGGTTATGTGAACGTGCCGATTGGCGACAATGCAGCGGTTCGCCTGGTGGGCTGGAGCCGCTCGGATGCGGGCTGGGTGGATAACCAGAAAGGCTCGCGGACATTCTACGGTGTGGAGAACGAAGCCACTTGTGCGGCCGCCGGTGTGTCGTGCGACGCCGATGATATCGTCCAGGTCAACAACGGCGCCAAGGACAACTACAACACGATCGACACCGTTGGCGGGCGCGCTTCCTTGCGTGTCGATCTAGGCGAGAACTGGACCATTACTCCGCAGGTCATGTTCCAGAGCGCTGAAGGCAAGGGTTCCTGGGGCGACGACCTGAAAGATTTCGGTGCGTCCGGACCGAACGATGTCCTGCACACATTACCCGAGTACGTCGATGACGAGTGGACAATGCTGGGTCTGACCATCGAGGGCAGCATCGGCAATTTCGATGTGGTCTACTCCGGTTCCTACCTCGACCGTGAGGTTGAAGGCTCGTTCGATTATGCGGATTACTCGTATTGGTACGACGCTATTTATACAACTGGCTACTACTCGGACCTGCACTTTGCTAACGACGGCCAAGGCCCGAATCGACCAATTCCGAATTATTTCGTACCCGCGTATTTCGATATGGCGGAAGTTGGCTCACGCGTCATGTCGGGCGCCCGCTACACCAACGATGACCGTTACACGAAGAACAATCACGAGTTGCGAATCAGCACCGATTCTGAAAAAAGCATCCGGGGAATGGTGGGTGTGTTTGTGCAGAAGCAGTTTCATGACTTTGAGCAACACTGGATTGTCGAGGGTATCAGTCCGGTTATGTGGATGGACTATGATGACAACCCAAACAACGAGGCGTTTCGCGATACGGTTTATCTGAACAGCCTTTACCGTACTGACCGCGACACGGCGTATTTCGGTAGCGTTGATTTCGATATTGGGGACAGGACGGTGCTGACGTTGGGGGCTCGGTTCTTCGAGCCTGAAGTGCACGTAAAAGGCTTCTTCGGATTCGGTTCAAACTGGGCTACCGGCACGCTTTCGGATACTCCGCCTTCGTGGGGAAATCTGTGGTCCGGGACAGGTGAGTTGCAGTGCGACAGGCAGCAGGGTGACCCGGGCTGGACACCGTCGTTCAATGGCCAGGCCAACTGGAAAGACAAGCCCTGCCTGAACGTCGACAAGGAGCAGAAGGAAAGTGACAGCGTGTTCCGCATCAACCTCTCGCGGGACATCGGTGAGGACAGCATGGTGTATTTCACCTGGTCCGAAGGTTATCGACCGGGCGGCGTGCAACGCAACCCGGACGCCGGCGAATACGTTTCTGACTTTCTGACCAACTATGAGATAGGCTGGAAAACACAGTTCTTTAACGACCGCCTGCAGTTCAACGGCGCAGCATTCCACCAGTCGTGGGACGACATCCAGGTCTCGTTTACCGGTGACAATGCGATCACCGCAGTCAATAACGGTCCAACCGCCGAGGTTGACGGGCTGGAAGCCAACCTGGTCTGGCTGCCGACCGATCGCTTGCGTATCTCAGCGGCGGTTGCGTTTTATGACACGCGCCTGATGGACGATTATTGCAACTTTGACGATGTTGGTAATTGCGAGAAACTGCTGGCGAAGAAAGGTACCGCATTGCCCACGACAGCAGACTTCAAAGGCAATATCGTCGCACGGTACAGTTTTCCGATCGGGAACTTCGACGCCCATATCCAGGGCGCCATCGCGCACAACGGCGAGCGGCTTGCTGACCTTGATCAGAATGTTGCACCGATAATCGGTGACCTGCCTGCCTGGACGACAGTTGATGTCAGTGCCGGTATTCGCGCCGAGTCGTGGGGGCTCGACCTGTTCATTACCAACCTGACTGACGAAGATGCGCCGATTTACGTCACGGCGGAGTGCACGCTGGAAACCTGTGGTGGGCAGCTCTACGGTGTGCGCCACCGACCGACGACTGTCGCATTGCGAGCAACCTTCGACTTCGAGTAACCGGAGTACAGCTCAGGCGCCGGCTTGAGGATACGGGGTCAGAGCCTCGGGCTCTGACCCCGTTTCGTCTTTGCATCTGCTGATTGAGACTATTAGTCGTTGTAGCTGATGGACGCGACCGTGTAAGCAACGGTCGCGCCGTCAATCGCCAGTTCAACGACGTCGTCAACGGATTTTTTCAGTAGTGCCCGGGCGAGGGGCGAATCCATGCTGATCGCGTTGCTGGCGGCATCGGTCTCGTCCGGCCCGACGATCCGAAATGTCCGCAGCGCTCCCGTGGCATCACAGACCTTTACCGTTGCGCCGAAAAAAACCCGGTCTCCAGCCGGCTTGTCACGGACGATCTTCAGCGCCGGCAGGCGTTTCTGGATATATCGAATGCGTCTGTCGATACCGCCGAGTTCTTTCTTGCGGTAGATGTATTCCGCGTTCTCCGAGCGGTCGCCTTCTGCGGCTGCGGCAGCCAGTGCCCTGACGACTTCGCGGCGGCGCACCCACAGGTCCTCGAGCTCCTGCTGCAAGCCGGCGAAGCCGGCAGGGGTGATATAGGGTGAAGACTGCGGAGGAGGTGGTCGCCAGCGGCCCATCAACGATTGCCTGGTCTAGCGCCCGGTTGGCGCGAGGTGTTCAAGAACAAGCCCACGCGCGGTATAGCGTGGGAAGCCATGCCAGTACGTATGCTGGTCGTCCGGCGTGTCTTCGTTGTCCGACCAGGCTCCGTCGTCAGCATGCGTAACAAGCTGCAGAAACTCGCCGCGGCTCGGGTCGTGCTTCAGCTGCAAATCCAGGAAAACCGTTGCGAAATGGAACATGATATTGCTCGAACGCGTGGAGTCCCAGACAGCATCGGTGTAATGAAACGCGCCGGCCTGGTCGCTGCTTGCATGAATCTCGGCGGGCAGTGGAATGGGCGCGATTGCATTGTGACCTGCGTGCAGGAAGGTCAAAAGGTAGCGGTCGCTGTTGGCTGCCTGCTCGAAAATGGCGCGCACGCCGTTCTCGTAGCCGGCAGTGTCATCCGCGCTGCCGGCCATCAGGAACAACGGTGTCTTGATTGTTGCCAGGCTGGCCGGGTCCCACATTCCCCGGTTCATGCAGCAAGGGGCAATCGCGATGCCGGCTTTAATGCGTGTGTCCGCATTTATAGCGAGCTCCGGATTGTTGCTGGCGTGCCGCCTGGCGATGGATTCCGGCAGAGATTCGGCCGATGCCGCCGTCGCATCTGTGTAGCCGGCGCCGAGGTTGACGAGCAGGCCGTACCCGCCCATCGAATAACCGACAATACCGGTTCGGCCCGTATCTACAATTTGGTTTAAAAAATGACCATTACTTTCGGATAAATCAGTAATTTTATCTATTACAAAGCGCTGATCCAGGGAACGGTGATACAACGTGCTCCAGATGCTGCCCTGGTCGTCGTAGGTGCTCTCGCGATGGTCGATCGAGGCGACAACATAGCCCTTGCTCGCAAGGTTTTCGGCCAGGTGGCTCATCAGGTAGCGATTGCCCGGGTAGCCATGCGAAATAATGACGAGCGGTGATGCGCCGATTGTGTGGTCGGGTGCCGCATCACGCACGGCACGGCCGTGTAGCGTCGCAGTCACGGACAGGTTGCGCGTGCTGGTGACGTAAGTACCGCCGGGTTGTTCGTTCTCCGCCAAGCGGGCCGGATACCAGATATCGATGGTCAGCGTGCGATCATAATAGGCCGGCTCTTCCAGGCCCTCGGACGAGATGACGTCGACCTGGTTCGGGTTGGTCCACTCGACGGTGCGAACGCCAATATCGTGGTGGCCATACCGGGCAAGCTCGGGCGCATCGTGGCGGACAACGTCGATCCGGTTTTGCTGTGCAGTCGCTATCGTCGTGGCGAGTATCGTGCCGTGCAACAACGCGGAAAGGAACAGTGTCAGTCTCATGCAGGGATTATCTACTAAATAGGTCGGCTTCATAGTAACTTTGCGACATGCAACTCTGCGGAATCACCTCGATGCTTCCGGCTGACGGCAGCTAATCATGCACATCGTTGTCATCTGCAAGCGGCAGTATACGAACAAGGATGTCATCGACGATCGCTATGGGCGCTTGTGGGAAATTCCTGCGGCGCTGGCGCGACGCGGTCACAGCGTTACAGCGATTTGCCTGAGCTACCAGGCCCGTACCTTGCACGAAGAAAGCTTCAGCGCGCCTGGTGGCGGTCGCGTCCGCTGGCACAGCGTAAACCTTGGCAGATTGCGCGTCCCCGGTTTCCTCAGGTACCTGTGGCTGGTTCGCAAGACCGTTCTGGCGGAGCGACCCGATGTCATCTGGTCCGCGTCAGACTCAATTTACGCCATCCTGGGAGAGCATACGGCCCGGCGTATACGCCGACCTGTCGTGACGGACCTGTATGACAACTTCGAGTATTTTGCAGCGTACCGTGTGCCTTTCGTGCGCAGGCGCTTTCGACGGGCCGTACGTGATTCGGATGGCGTCACTTGCGTCAGTCATGCTTTGCAGCAGCATGTTCGGGGCGACTACGGACGCGCCGGGCAAACAGCAGTTGTGACCAATGCCGTGGATACCAGCTTGTTCAGGCCGATGGACAAGGCAGCATGTCGTCGACAGCTCGGCTTGCCGGCGAATGCCATGCTGGCAGGAGCGGCGGGCGATATCAGCAATTACCGCGGTGCCGACATGCTCTACCAGGCGTTTGTCGGAGAGCAGGCCAAACTGGGCGATGCCATGCTGGTGGTCGCCGGCTTTCGGAACGATGATACGCAGGTGCCCGCGGCCGATAACATCATTGACCTTGGCAGGTTACAGCCGGAGCAGGTGCCGGTCTTCCTGAACTGCCTGGACGTCGCCATTATTTACAATCGCAGTTCAATTTTTGGCGACTTCTGCTTCCCGCAGAAGTTTTTTGAGGCTGTCGCCTGTGAACTGCCGGTCGTCGTCGCGCGGGTGGGGGAGCTTGGCGGGTTGCTGCAGGACCAGCCGGAGTTGTTTTACGAAGATGGCGATACGGCGAGCCTCGTAAAGACGATCAAGCGGCAATTGCACGAGCGGCAGCGAGCAACTGTCGCCGTGCCAAGCTGGGACGACCAGGCAGCACTCCTGGAAGAACTGCTGGAGTCTGTCGTCGACGGGACCGGCAGCTGAGATGTCTGAACCACTCTATATCGTCATTCCGGATTTCAACGGCTGGCAGCAGACCGAGGTCTGTTTGCGTCGTTTGCAGCAGTCTGCGTACACAAACTTTCGAGCGATTGTCGTCGATCACGGGACCGACGGGAAAACGGCTGCCGGGTTGCACGCGTTTCCATTCTGTATTCCCGTGCGCGGAGACCCGGACCAGTGGTGGAGCGGTGCGACCAACCTGGGAATTCGCGAAGCGCTGCAACGCGGAGCACGGCAGGTCATGCTCCTGAACAACGACTGCTTTGTGACCGAAGCGACGCTGGCGTCGCTGCTTGGGCACCAGCGCGAGGATGCAGTCCGGCTGGTTGCACCAGTGCAGCGGGATGCAGAAACCGGCGAGGTACTGGTTGCGCGGGCCGGCACCTGTTTCACGCTCGGTTTCCCGACGCTGGTGACTCCCGGCATGCGCAGGGTGCCGGCACAGGGTGGTGAGCTGCTGTCGACAAGGCTGATCGTCGGCGGTCGTGGTGTCGTTATCCCGGCCGCGGTGTTCGATACAGTCGGGCTGTTCGATGAACAGGCGCTGCCGCACTATGGCGCCGACCACGATTTTTTCCTGCGCTGCCGGGACAAGGGCATACCGCTGTTTGTCGCCGCTGATGCGAGTGTCCATATCGACAATACGCGCACCACGGTAGCGAGAAACCTCGGGGAGCTGAGCTGGCGCCAGTTCCGCAGCACGCTGGGAGACATACGGTCGCACCGGAACATCGCTGCGCTGCGCACGCTCTTCAAACGCTACTACCCGGTGCGGCTGCTGTACCCGGTCGGCGTCTTCCTCAACCTCGGGCGATACGTCCTGGACTACCTGGCGCAGA
Source organism: Gammaproteobacteria bacterium (assembly GCA_030429005.1). Lineage (GTDB taxonomy): Bacteria > Pseudomonadota > Gammaproteobacteria > Steroidobacterales > Woeseiaceae > UBA1847. The sequence goes on from JAUIDP010000002.1 coordinate 93,782, forward strand.
AAGCGTGGTACGCCCTGCGCCGCCCGGGCGAATAGTGCGCAGATTTCCGCCAATCGGCTTTGCTATGATGCATTGACAAGAACAATAGTAATACTGCGGGGCGGCACGTTGGCAGGACAACCACGAAATTTGGCGGGCAACCGGCTGCGCTGGCTGGTGGTGTTGCTGTGGTTGCTCGGCGGTCCGCTGCAGGCCCAGGACGACGAGCCGCAAAGCGAAACGGCGGCGAAGTCCGATGTCATCGTGAAGAAAACCATCGTCGCGCCAAAGTCGATGAGCGAACATGTCGATCGGTTGATCGGCGGTATCCATTCTTTTGAAAAAAACAGCGGTGATGCAGACAGTCTGTTTCACGAGCTCGATAACGTACTCAGGACGCGCATTCAGCTGATCAACGGGCAGATGCGAGACGCGGGATCGCCGTCCGACGCGGTCACAGGCAGCGTGCCTCTACCGTCCGGTGTGGAGACGATTGCGGATCTGCACGTGAACATTGCCGAGTTGTATGCCGCAAGGCTGCGACTGGTCCCGTACCTGAGCGACGAGCTACAGCTTGAAGTCGCTGCGACCGACGTCATCGGCGTTGAGCAGCTGACATTGGAGCGCGACTATATCTGGGAACAGGTCCGGTTTCGTACGCTGAACTTCCCGGCTTCATTCGACAACCTGGTCCGGCGAATCCAGATTGCACCGCTGCCGATCCTGTGGCGTTTCATCCAGTTCGTTCTGGTCATCCTGATTTTTCGCTGGTGGCGAAAGTGGCTGCCCGAAACGTTGCGCCGAATGCAGGTGTCGCTCGCCGAAATTCGTCCGCGAACGCCGGCCGTAGTGCGTCGAATTCGCCTGCTCTGGTATGTCGAGCAATTGCGCCGGCCGATCGAGTGGCTCCTGGTGACGACCGTGCTGCTGTCCATGATCCACATGGAAGGCCTGACGTTGCTGATCGATATCATTGAAACGGTCGTGCGCTGGATCCTGCTGGGATGGCTGGCAGTTGCCACTCTTGACGCTTTCTCGGCGCGCGGGGCGGCCGGGCTGACCGGCGAAGAGGCCGCGGTGCGTCTGAAATCGTTGCGCCTGATAGCCGCCTGGTTGGTGCTGCTGGGGCTGGGCCTCGATCTCGCAGAAAACCTGACCGGCGTCGCAACACTGCATGCCTGGGTCTGGCGACTGTTCCAGGTGCTGGCGTTGCCGGTGCTGATCGTGCTCCTCGCGTGGTGGCGCAAGCCGATATTCACCCGGCTCGAGCGGGAGTCGGAGAACTCCGAGTCGGTGCAGTCCCTGCTGCGCCACCAACAAGGGTTTCGCAGCTTCGGGACGGCGGCGAAAGGCGCTTTGTGGTTGCTGGCAAACGGTATGCGGCGTTTTCTGATGCGTTCTTTCCTGCGGGTCGGCGATGTGCAGAGCCTCGGCCTGACCAGCAACTCGTCGACCGACGAGTCCGACACCTCCGCCGAGGATTTACCGGGCATCAGCGACGAGCAGCGTGAAAAACTGGTTTCCGGCGCATCCGGTTTCGACAAGTACGCACGCTCGGACCGACGGCGGCTGGTTCGCCAGGCGCGTGCCGGACAGCCAGGTATAACCGCCGTCGTTGGCGAGCGCGGCATCGGCAAGAGCCGCTTCCTCGACGACACCTGCGCGGCGCTGGACGGTTCGGGTATAACGCTGGAGTGCAAGCTCGGCCTGTTCAGGGAGATTCAGGAGAGCTTGTGTGAACAACTGTCAGTCGACAAATGTTCGGTCAAGAACGTTTCCGCGGCGCTGCTCGACAAGGGCATTCACACCATCTTCGTCAAGAACATTCACCGCTTGAGTCGACCGGTGGCGGAAGGGCAAGCGGAACTGCGCCACTTCACCGAGTTCATGGAGTCAATAAAGCAGGACATCCTGTGGGTCATGTCGGTGGATTGCTTTGCCTGGCAGTTCCTGCGCAGGGTGCGTGCCGACCAGGCCAGCATTCACGAAGTGATCGAGTTGCCGTCCTGGAGCGAAGATCAACTGACCGAGTTGCTCGACCAGCGCAATACCGAGGCTGGTATCGAACCGGATTTTTCGGGCGTGCAGGTGCCACCGGAACATGCCGTGACAGACTATGACACGGCGGAGTTGCGTAACAAGGCGGGGGTATACCGGATGTTGTGGACGGTCGCGGGCGGCAATCCGGCCGTTGCGCTCATGGTCTGGTCAAACTGCCTGTATTTTGATGCCGAAGCCGGTGAGCAGGTCCAGGTTCGGCTGCCGGTGCAACCGTCGTCGCGTGACCTCGACAACGCGTCGCACAATGTTCTGCTGGTGTTGCGCTGCATTGCGCAGGCCGACCTGATTACCGAAACGGACATCGTCGACAACCTGCGCTTGCCGACAGGGGCAGTAGGCAGTGCCATGCACTATTGTGCGTCGCGAGGATGGATCGAGGAGATCGACGGGCAGTTCAGAATTACGATGCGGTGGTTCAAGACCATCACACGGGTTTTGGCCCGGCAGAATTTGTTGGCGAGGTGATTGAAATGCTGCGAAATCCCTTCTTGAGAATCCTGTTCGCGCTCACCACGAGCGGGATGTTCTGCGGCGCAGCTGTTGCCCAGGAAGCCGAAGAAAAACCGGGAATCAGCGACCTCGCATTGCTTTCCCAGGCGATTAACTGGGACGGCATTATTCGCGCAGTGTTTATCATCGCACTAGCCTGGCTGTTGCTCCGCTTTGTTGATCGAATCGTGGAGAACCTGGGCAAGACGATTGCCGAGCATCGACTCGCATTCCAGCGCATCAACGCTTTCTTCCATTACTTTGTCTACGTGATGACGGTCGTCATCATCGTCATGTTCAGTTTTGACATCAGCCCGGAAATCATCGCCCTGTTCGGCGGCGCGGCTGTCGTCGCACTCGGCTTCGCAACGCGGGACCTCCTGGCCTCTCTGGTCGCCGGCATACTGATCATCTTTGACCGGCCGTTCCAGCTGGGTGATCGCGTGACGTTCGGCGGCGAGTATGGCGATGTCATCAGTATCGGGCTTCGCTCGGTCAAGATCCGTACGCTCGACGATTGCACTGTCACGATCCCGAACAACCTGTTCCTGAGCGAGGTCACGTCCAGCGGTAATTCCGGCGAACTGGAAATGATGACGGTTGTCGATTTTTACATCGGCCTCGACCAGGACGTAAAACTCGCGCGCGACCTGGTGCGTACAGCGACGGCAACGAGCCGCTACATCTACCTGCCGAAACCGATCAGTGTGCTGGCCTGGCAGGAACCGCTGGATGGTTGTATTGCGATGAAATTGCGGCTGAAAGCCTATGTGCTGGATACCAAGTACGAAAAGGACTTTCAAACGGACGTGGTGCTGCGGGTCCACCAGGCATTCGCCGAATACGATATCCAGCCGCCGGTCGTGCTGGCACCGGCTGCGAGCGCTTAGCATCCGGGGGATTGGTGCCCAGGAGAGGACTTGAACCTCCACTACCTTTCGATAACCAGCACCTGAAGCTGGCGCGTCTACCAATTCCGCCACCTGGGCATACTGCAAACTCTTCCCGAGATGTGCGTACAATCGCAGCTTACGAGAAGCGGGGGCGACTCTACTGAATGCCGCCGTTGCAGTCAATCCTGACTATTACCCGAGGTTAATCCATTAACAAGCCATACAAGCACCCAATTCCCGGCCGCAACGCGCTGCTGGACTACCTGCAGGACATTGGCCGCCCGGTCAAGGCGGAGCGGATCATGTCGGACCTGGGACTCAAGGGGCAGCGTTCCCGCGGTCTGCTGGTCGATCGCCTGCACAAGATGATCCAGGCCGGCCAGGTTATCGAGAATCGTCGCGGCGAGTTTTGCCTGACGGCCAAGCTGGATCTTGTCACGGGGACCGTGTCAGGGCATCGCGACGGGTTTGGTTTCGTCATCCGCGAAGATGGCGGAGATGACGTCTACCTGTCAGCGCGGGAGATGCGCTCGGTATTCGACGGCGACCGCGTGGCAGTCAAGATCATTGGCCGTGACCGCCGCGGCAAACCCGAAGGCGACCTGGTTGAGGTCCTGCAGCGTGGTGTGCGCGAGGTGGCCGGGCAGTTTATCCGGGAGCGGGGAATCGGCCTGGTTATCCCGGACAATGCACGAATTTCTCATCGCATCCTGATCGCAAAAGGTGAAACCGCCCGCGCCAGGCCGGGACAGATCGTCGTCGCGGAAATCCTCGATTACCCGTCGCAACACGCCCAGGCAACCGGTCGGGTGGTCCGCGTAATCGGCGACCCGAAGCAAAAAGGTATCGCGACGGAGATTGCGATCGAGTCGCACGGCATTCCAACCGCGTGGCCCCGGGCCGTGAAGGAGGAAATCCGCAAGGTCGGCAAGAGCGTGCCGACCTCGGCGAAAAAGGGACGGGTTGACCTGCGCGACACCCCGTTGATGACGATAGACGGCAGTGATGCACGGGACTTCGATGATGCAGTTTATTGCGAACGCAAAGGTAAGGGCTGGCGGCTGCTGGTTGCAATCGCCGACGTTGCCCACTATGTACAGCCTGGGACGGCGCTCGACAAGCAGGCGCTGACCCGCGGCACCTCGGTGTACTTTCCGGATCGGGTCGTGCCGATGTTGCCGGAAGTCCTGTCCAATGGCCTGTGTTCACTGAACCCGAAAGTGGATCGACTGTGCATGGTTTGCGAGATGCAGGTTGGCAACGACGGCAAGGTCACGCGCTCGAAATTCTTCGAGGCGGTCATGCGATCGGCCGCACGCCTGACCTACAGCCAGGTGGCGGATTTCCTCGATGGGCGGTCGCAACAGGCGGTTCCGAAGGCGTTGCATGGCGTCGCCAGGGAATTGCATGCCTTGTACAAGGCCTTTGCCAGGGCCAGGCAGCGTCGTGGGGCCATCGAACTGGACCTGCCGCAGACCCGGTTTGAACTGGGCAAGAAAGGCGAGATCACCGGCATCCAGGCCGTGCAACGCAACGATGCGCACCGGTTGATCGAGGAGTGCATGATTGCGGCAAATGTGCAGGCGGCAAAGTTCCTGCGCAAACACCGCATACCGGGACTGTATCGGGTGCACCCAAGGCCCGATGTCGAGCGTTTCGATGAGTTGCGCCTGTACCTGGTCTCGCTCGGGCTGAAAGTACCGCACTCGGAACACGTGAATTCGCAGCAATTCAATCGATTGCTGGAACAGGTCAGGGACCGGCCCGACAGCGCAGCGATTTCGATGGCGATGCTGCGGTCGCTGACCCACGCCGAGTACACACCGAACAACATCGGCCACTTTGGCCTGGGGCTCGACGCCTACGCACACTTCACGTCGCCAATCCGCCGCTATCCGGACCTGCTCGTGCACCGCGCCATTCGTCACATCGTCCGTGGCGGCAAGCCCGGTCGCTACGGCTACTCGCCGGGCGACATGGAACGCCTCGGTGCAATGACGTCGGCAAGCGAGAAACGTGCCGAAGAGGCCACGCGCGAGGTCGAAGCCTGGTTGAAGTGCGAATTCATGGAAAACCGGATCGGCGAAGAGTTCGACGGCGTGATCACGGGCGTGACGAATTTTGGCCTGTTCGTACAGATCAGCGAGTTGCAGATCGACGGCCTGGTGCACGTCACGAGTCTTGCGAATGACTACTATCACTACGAATCCGGGTCGCAGCGGCTGGTCGGCGAGCGCACGGGCAGGGTGTTTTCGCTGGGCGAGGCCATGCGCGTCAGGGTGCACCGTGTCGATCTCGACAGCCGCAAGATCGATTTCCGGCCGGTGAGCGGGCAGCAAGAGCGGAACAAGCGGTGAGCAAGTCCCGTTATGTGACCGGCCTGCGTGCCGTCGAACAGTTGCTGGCCGGTGATACCGCCGACGTCCGTCGTATCTACGCGGAATATCGAACAGCCAATCCGCGGGTGGAGGCCCTGATTGCCAGGGCGAACAGCAGCGGCATCGACATCCAGGCGGCGAACCGGGCTCGCTTGCAGCAGATCAGCGGTGAAAGCCGGCACCAGGGCATCGTTGCAGAGATCCGCCGCAGCACGAAGCTGGACGAGGCCGGCCTGCGATCGCTGGTCGAGGAGCGCCTGCAGGACAATGCTGCGAACCTGACGTTGCTGATGCTCGACGGGGTCCAGGATCCGCACAATCTCGGCGCCTGCATGCGGACCGCCGACGCGGCCGGCGTGACGGCGATCATCGTGCCCCGGCACGGGGCAGCCGACCTCGGCCCGACCGTCAGCAAGGTTGCTGCCGGTGCCGCCGAGCAGTTGCCATTCGCCACGGTGGGCAACCTGGGGCGCGTACTTGGCTGGCTGGCCGAGTACGGCGTCGCCGCCGTCGGTACAAGTGACAAAGGGGACAGGAGCCTGTATGACGTCGACTTGCGGCGGCCCCTGGTACTGGTCATGGGGCGGGAGGAAACCGGCCTGAGCAAGGGCATCGCGGGTCGTTGTGCGGAACTGGTGCGACTGCCCATGCACGGCACCGTATCGAGCCTGAATGTCTCCGTCGCGACCGGCGTCTGCCTGTACGAGATCCTTCGCCAGCGGCGCGTCGAGAGCCCCTGACGGCTTGCGCCGCGGCATGGCAGGGGGTAGGATGCGCGTCCCTGCCAAAATGCAGGACAGCCGCATGGCTGGAACTCTTGCCACACCGGGCAGCCGGGTGGCTCTGATCCGGAGAGGCGCCTTGTCATGGTGACAACGCGGCCGCCGGGTTTTAATCCACAAGGGTAAAAATGAGACACTACGAAATCGTGTTTCTGGTCCACCCTGACCAGAGCGAGCAGGTGCCTGCCATGGTTGAGAAATACCATGGCATCGTGACCGGTTCAGGCGGTGCCGTGCATCGCAGCGAAGACTGGGGCCGCCGCCAGCTGGCCCATCCGATCAGCAAGGTTCACAAAGCGCACTATGTGCTGCTCAACGTCGAGTGTGGCCGGGATGCGCTCGAAGAGATCAAGGGCGCCTTCCGCTTTAACGACGCTGTCCTCAGGAACCTGATTATTTCCCGCGACAAAGCCGTCACCGAGGCGTCGCCCATGGCCGTTGCCGTAGCCGAAGAAAAGGCGAAAGAACGCGAAGCGCAGGAGCGCCGCGACGCGAAGGCCGCTGCAGAATCCGCTATGCGCGCGGACGAACCGGAAAAGGAAGAATCGGCGAAGGTCGAGTCTGAGAAGGACGAAGCGGCACAAGACGCGGAAGCCGGGGACGCTGCGGCGGAGCCAGCGGCTGAGTCGCCAACAACAACTGACGATGCGGCTGCAGAGCCGATCGAAAAAACCGCCTGAGGAGCACAACATGAGTCGTTATTCACGCAGGCGTAAATATTGCCGTTTTACTGCAGAGAAGATTGAAGAAATCGACTACAAGGATCTCAATCTGCTGAAGGCCTATGTCACGGAGACCGGCAAGATTGTGCCGAGCCGGATTACCGGTACCAAGGCACACTATCAGCGGCAATTGTCGACCGCAGTCAAACGGGCACGGTACCTGGCTCTGCTGCCATACACAGACCGGCACTGAGTCGCATCCGGATCGAGCGATGCAGTCAGTAGCTGCATGGCTGCTAGCCCGGCCGCAAAACGCCGTCTTCGCACTGGCTTTCGCTATGCTGGTGCCGGGGCTGGCTTTGTTCAGCGGGGCAATTTTGCTGATGGTGGTGCTGCAGCAGGGCTGGCAACGTGGCGCGCTGGTGGCGGTACTGGCCGCGGTGGTGCTGGTTGTCGCGGCGGCGATCATCAGCTCGGCGTCGTTGCAGGTGCTGGCGCAGGTCGTGTCGATGTGGGTGCCGGTGCTGCTCCTGTCTGTCGTCATGCGGTCAACACGTTCGCTGACACTGACATTGCAGCTGACGGTTATTTTCGTTGTCGTCGGGGCATGCCTGTTCACCGTCCTGATGAACGACCCGGTCAGCTACTGGCAACAGGTCGTCGCGACGGATCCGCTGCTGCGGGGCCTGGAGCCGCAGTTGCAGGCATGGAAATCGGCAATCGGCGCAACGGATGTGCAGTTCGCCGGCGTCATGACAACCATGTACGCGATCGGCTTCTGGTTCGGCCTGGTGATCGTTACATTGCTGGGTTACTGGCTGTATATGCAGGTACCGGGCAATTCGCCTGATTTCGGGCGTTTTCGCGACTTGAATTTTGGTCGTGTAATTGCGTTGCTGCTGGCTGTCGCGTCGGTCGCCGGTTTTGTCAGCAACGCGGTTTGGATACAGATTGTTGCATTCATCCTGTTCGCCGTGTTCTGGCTGCAGGGCGCGGCGATCGCACACTGGCTGCGAAGCATAGGCAAGTTGCCGGTGTTTGGTGTTGTTGCCATGTACGCACTGACGGTGGTGTTGCCCCAGTACGTATTTTCGGCAGTGGCAGTGGTCGGTTATACGGACGCATGGTTCAATTTCAGGGATCGTGTGGCCAGACAACAGTAAATGAAGGACTTGAAATGAACGTCATTCTTTTGGACAACGTTGAGAATCTCGGCACGATTGGCGACCTCGTCAAAGTGAAACCCGGCTATGGCAGGAACTTCCTGATTCCTCAGGGCAAGGCTGCCCTGGCGACTCCGGAGAACATCAAGGAGATCGAAACACGCCGCGCCGAACTGGAAAAGGCGGCTGCCGAGGAGCTGGCGGCGGCAAAATCCCGCGCCAAGGCAATCGACGGCGTCGAACTCGTGGTCGCAGCGAACGCGGGCAGCGAAGACAAGCTGTTTGGTTCGGTTGGCCCGATCGACATCGTTGAAGGCCTCAAGGAGATCCAGATCGAGGTCGAGCGCAGCGAAGTACGCATGCCGGACGGGCCAATTCACGAACTCGGCGAGTACGACATCGGTGTGCACCTGCACACTGACGTCGACGCGGTCATCAAACTGCGGGTAGTTGCAGCGGAATAGTCGCCTGTCGTTCGACGTTTTCGAAACGTGCTATAAATAGGGGCCTGTTGATCCGGCCGGAGAAAGCCTGAATGGTGCGAGCACTGGATGATGGAGTACCTGGCGGAGGCGCCGAGAAGCGCCTCAAGGTACCGCCGAATTCCATCGAAGCCGAGCAGTCACTGCTCGGTGGGCTCATGCTGGATCACAAATCCTGGGACAAGGTCGCTGACGTCGTCGCCGCCGCCGACTTCTATCGCAAGGACCACCGGCTGATTTTCTCGGCCATCGCGGCCCTGGCCGAGGCAGCGAACCCAAGCGATGTCGTGACGGTTTCCGAATGGCTGGATAACAACGGCCAGTTGGAAGAAGCGGGCGGCCTGGAGTACCTCGCGACTCTGGCCAATGAGACACCGGGCGCGGCCAACGCCCGTTCCTATGCGCAGATTCTGCGCGAGCGCTCAATGTTGCGCTCGCTGATCACCGCCGGCAATGAAATCAGCGGTGCGGCATTTGCAACCGAAGGCCGGAGTGCCGCCGAGATCGTCGACGAGGCAGAACGCCTCGTGTTCGAAATTGCGGAATCCGGGGCGCGCGGTAAATCCGGCTTCAAGCCGCTCAAGGACATCCTGCCGGATGCGGTGGACCGGATCGACATGCTTCACCAGTCGGACGGCGACATCACCGGAATTTCAACCGGCTACACCGAGTTCGACAAACTGACTGCCGGACTGCAGCCCGGGGACCTGGTCATCATCGCCGGCAGACCGTCGATGGGCAAAACCACCTTTGCTGTGAATATTGCCGAGAACGCGGCAATCGGTTCAAAAATACCGACAGCAATCTATTCGATGGAAATGCCGGCCCAGCAGCTGGCGTTTCGCATGATTTCTTCGCTCGGCAGGGTGGACCAGACCCACCTTCGGACCGGCCGCTTCCCCGACGAGGACTGGTCGCGCATCAACACGGCCGTTCAGCTGATGTCTGAGGCACCGATATTCATTGACGATACGGCGGGACTGTCACCCACCGAGATTCGGGCGCGTGCGCGTCGATTGCAGCGCGAGCACGGGCTCGGGTTGATCGTCATCGATTACCTGCAGTTGATGACGGTGCCCGGCAACACTGAAAACCGTGCGACCGAGATCTCCGAGATTTCGCGCTCGCTCAAGGCGCTGGCCAAGGAGTTGTCAGTGCCGGTCATCGCGCTGTCGCAGCTCAATCGCAGCGTCGAGCAGCGGACCGACAAGCGGCCCGTAATGTCCGATTTGCGCGAGTCGGGCGCCATCGAGCAGGACGCCGACATGATTGTCTTCATCTACCGCGAGGAGGTGTACAACCAGGACACACCTCGCAAGGGCATAGCCGACATCGCCGTGGCGAAACAGCGCAATGGCCCGATCGGTGATTTCCCGCTGACGTTCGTGGGGCGCTACACGAAATTCGAGAACTGGGTGCCCGACACATACGCGGAAGAGGGTTATCCGTGACCTTTGGAGCACGGGCACTCATCCGGCTCGATGCGCTACAACACAACCTGCGAGTCATCCGTAACGCCTGCCCCGGCAACCGGATCATGGCCGTGATCAAGGCCAATGCCTACGGACACGGCATGGTGCCGGTTGCGCAGAGTATCCGCGATGTGGATGCCTTCGCCGTCGCACGGCTCGCAGAAGCACAGGAACTGCGAGCGGCCGGCATCGAGACACCGGTCGTGCTGCTGGCTGGCGTATTCAGCGAAGCAGAGCTGGACGAAGCAATCACCCAGGGTTTTCAGCTCGTGGTCCATTGCCGGGAGCAGCTCGAACTGCTCGCACAGCATCGTGGCGGCGAAGCCGTCGTCTGGCTGAAGTTTGATACCGGCATGAATCGCCTGGGGTTCGACCCTGCTGACTTTCGCGAGCTCGTCGAACGGCTGAAAAACTGCAGAAGCGTTGCCGAGCTACGACTGATGAGCCACCTTGCCAGCGCCGATGAGCGCGACAATGCAGCCACGGTCCGGCAACTCGAAATCTTCACCGCCATGGCCGAGGATTTTCCAGGCGCAGTCAGCGTGGCGAATTCGGCGGGTGCGCTCGCCTGGCCCGGCCTGGCCGGCGACGTCTGGGTCCGCACCGGCATCCTGCTGTTCGGCCTGTCACCATTTGCCGATCGTACAGCCGCAGAACTGGGCTTGCGGCCGGTCATGCAATTCGAAGCACGGCTGATCGCCAAAAAGCCGCTGGCAAAAGGCGCACTGGTGGGTTATGGCGGCCGCTACGAGGCGCCTGCAGACAGTGTGCTCGGTATCATCTCGGCCGGCTACGGCGACGGCTATACGCGACATTTCAGGAGCGGCACGCCGGTGCTGATCAACGGCCGCAAGGTGCCGCTGATTGGTAATGTATCCATGGACATGATTGCCGTCGACCTGGGTGCCGACGCAGGTGATTGCGTTGGCGACGTCGCAACACTGTGGGGCGACGGCTTGCCGGTCGAAGAAGTTGCGCCGTGGGCCGATGCATTGCCCTACGATCTGGTCTGCGGCGTCATGAACCGCGAGGCGTCAGAAATCGTTCAGTAGCGGACGTTCGCCGCGTTCAGGAAACGAAAAAGCCCATCTTGACGCCAGCCAGCTGCACGACATCGTTGTCGGTCAGCTTGCGCGCCTGGGCACCGATCGGCTGGCCATTGACCAATGGGAAGTCGTCGGGCTTGCCCGATTCGACATGCACAATGTAGTAGCCTTCAGCGCGGCGGGTGACCGCGGCAACCTGCACGCCGGGCCGGCCCAGCGTTGTCAGGGCCTTCGTCAATTCGAGCTCACGGCCGGCAAAAGCGCCGCTCAGGACCTGCAACTTGGCCATCGGCAATGCATTCGGGATGTTCTTCGGATCGACGCCGGCGGTGGTTTCGGTATGGGCGGCAGGTTCAGCGACCGGGGCAACCTGTTCGTACTGTGGCCGTGCCGGTGGCGCGTCATCCAGCGCGGCTGCGTCCTCAGGATCGAGTTTGACGTTGGCACTCGGGCTGGCGTCGGCTGTGTCGGCTTCGCCGGCTTCAGCGGATGCTGCCGCCTCGGCCGCCGCGGCGTCGGCCGCTGCTTCCGCTTTGGCCAGTTGTGCGGTGTTCTGTTGTCCGGCAGGGATCACCATGGTTTTCTCGAACTCATCCTGCTCCGGTTCATTGACCTGCTGGTCGGAGAACCTTAGCTGGTGATGACCGATCGTGATGACATCGCCATGCTGCAAGGCGTGTTTCTTGATCAGCTTGCCGTTGACATAGGTCCCGTTCGTGCTGTTCAGGTCTTCGAGAAACGAGTCGTTCAGGATGTTGATGATCAGCGAGTGGTGGCCGCTGACGGCGGGGTTGTCTATGCGAACGTCGTTATCTGGCAAACGCCCGATCGTGTAACGCTCTTTCGTCATGTTGTATTCAGCCAGAACCTGGTTGTCCAGACTAAGAATTAAGCGTGCCATGAATTTGATCTCTTATGAGCGGAACCAGTTGGCAAGCTTGACCAAGAGCCCCTTCCTGGCGGCAAAAGGCTGGTTGACCTGGGCCAGCATGACGGAAACATTGTCCCGCCCACCATGGTCATTTGCCAATTCAATCAATTGCTTACCGACGACATCGAGACTAGCATTAAAAGTGGTTATTGTTAAGTGAATATCCTCATCTTCGACCATGTCCGGCAGGCCGTCCGAGCACAGCAAATAGACGTCCTCGGGGAGTACATCGTATTCATGAACTTCCACCTCGACCGATGCCTCCACGCCAAGCGCCCGGGTGACGTAATTGCGGTTGGTTGACCGCTGCGCTTCTTCGGCTGAGTAGAAGCCGCGGTCCACAAGTTCCTGCAACAGCGAGTGGTCCAGCGTCACCTGTTCGAACTTGCCGTCGCGCAGCCGATAGGCTCTCGAATCGCCGACGTGTGCGATCGAGATCTTGTTGTCGTAGAACATGGCGGCAACGATCGTCGTGCCCATGCCTTCGCAGTGAGTCTGGCTTTGCGCTGTCTGGTAAATGATCTTGTTCGCCCGGTAGACAGCGTCGCGCAATACGATCGATTGTCGCATCAGCCCGCTTTGCGGGTCGATCTCGTCGCGGTTCTCGCGGGTGGCACCTTCCTCGGCAAGTTCCGTAACAATCTGCACCGCGATTCCGCTTGCGACTTCGCCGGCATTGTATCCGCCCATGCCGTCGGCAAGCACCATCAGACCGATGTCCGGGTTCGAACCGATCGCGTCCTCGTTGTGCTCGCGCACGCGACCGGTATCCGTAAGTTCGGCGAATTCTATTTTTCCACGCAGGCTCTTCGACATCGCATTAATCTTCTTATATCGCTCTACGATACTCTGGCGCAGTTTCTAAGGGCTATGGCCATTTCGGCCCCGCAAGTAAACCGGTCCTGTGGCTTCTTGGCGAGAGCTTTTGCCAATACTGCATCCACGCTCGGCGGGATACCAGCCCTCATGTGGGATATAGGCGCTGCTTCCTCGGTAGTAATCTTGGTCATCAATACGGCAATGTTGGTTGCCTTGAACGGTACTTCGCCGGCGAGCAATTCGTACAGGGTAACACCAAGTGAAAACAAGTCCGAATGACCAGTCAGGTCCTCGGCCGAGAGTTGCTCGGGTGACATGTACATCGGTGTGCCGAGAACGATGCCGGTTTTTGTGTTGTTGTTGTCAGTCATGCGTGCGACCCCGAAGTCCGTAATCTTGAGAGAGCCTTCCTTCGGGTTGTAGATCAGGTTGGCCGGTTTTATATCCCGGTGAATAACGCCCTGGTTGTGGGCGTAGTCGAGCGCCTCCGCCGTACAGGCGCAAAGTTCCAGCGCACGTTTCGGGGCCAGCAGGCGCTTCGGGTCGGTAAACTGCTTCAACGGTATCCCCGGCACGTATTCCATTGCAATGTATGCGAGCCCTTTGTCTTCGCCGGCATCGAATACCGTGATGATGTTCGGGTGGGCCAGGCGTCCGGCCGATTCTGCCTCCCGGTAGAATCGCATGCGCGCTTCCTTAAGTTCCTCGTCCTCGAATTCTTTTTCGATTGGAATCGCTTTCAGGGCGACCGGCCGGTTGATGCGCGGATCCCGGGCGAGGTAAACAGCGCCCATGGCACCACGCCCGATGCGCTTTTCGATGACATAGCGACCGAGCCGGGTCGGTGCACCATTGACGTTCTGCTGGTTGCCGGACTGCTCCGGTGTACCGTGTGTTCGTTTCATCCATTCGAGCACTGCTTCGGCACGCTCCGGCTTGGCCTGCTGCTCAAATGCCAGGGACAGTTTGTACATTGACGTTGCGATGGTGTCCGAGGGCCGGCAACGGCGAAACTCGGCGAATGCGGGCTCCAGGCGTCCGGCCGCAAGAAAGTCCGAGCCGCGCTTGAACGCATCCTGCAGTTCTTTCTTTTCATCGCCGACGAGCCACATCGTCAACATCGACACACCGAGAAATATCACCACAGGGCGTCCCAGGTCGATGCGTACATGCAGTACGTACAGCGACAGGGTTTCGACCAGTAACAGCACGACGACGGCGACGCCAGCCAGCACGGCGATGTCCTTGCGGGAACGGTCTGGCATGAACAACACGGCAACGATCGCCAGCAGGACCGGAGCCAGCCATTCGAGCGCCGACACCCAGGATGGTGCAATGATTGTGCGATCCTGCTCGACATCGGCGAGCAGGCTGGCAGTAATTTCGGAGATCGTGACAAACTGACCGGATGGCAGCAGGGCTTCCGCTGCAACCAGTTCCGGCGACGAATCGACGAAAACCGTGGCACCATCGAGCAACGATTCGTCAGCCCGGCCGGCAAGCAGGTCTTTGTAACTGAGTCGTGGCAATGGCGCGTAGCCAGACGTGTAAATCGCATCCTCCTCGCTGGACATGCGGTGACTGTGCGCCGCGTCCCGGTTATCGAAGGCAATTGCCAGTGGCAGCGACGGCGACATGACACCGTCGTGCAACAACCAGAGGGAAGCCCGGCGCAACACGCCGTCGTCATCGCTCTGAAACCCGAGGAAGCCGTCGCGTGTAGCGACGTCCGCGAAGCGATGGCGCGTTGGCACGTAGACCCGTTTTTCGGTGCTCATCGCAACAGACCAGCCCGGCAGCCGCGCGTCTTCGGCGATCTCCGGGGGCTCAGTCAATACGATTCGGTCCGCGTTACTGGCCGCCAGTGCAGACAGGACCTGGCCGTAGGTATCGAGTAGTGCGTCATTGTCCTGGCCAGCCGGATCGATGCTGATAATGACGGCGTTGCCCAGCGGCTTCGAAGGCACGTGCGCTGCGAGGTTGTCGTACAGCACGCGGTCCGCTGCGACGAACCACGGCGCCATCGGGCCGTAGACAAGCAACAGCAGTACGCTGGCGAAAATCAGCGCAATCAGCCTGTTTAGCTTTTGCTTCTTATCCGGGGTCAATGCGGTCACTTTCCGTCAATAACGGCGGAATTATAGAAAAAGGCGCGATTTCTTAATGAGATAGGGTTGGCATTTTTATGTAACAAGATGCGCTGGAGGCGGTGCTATCATTGGGCTGCAAAGCACGCAGGCGTCGAATTCCGGGGCTTGCCGGCCACCGCGTCCGGCAACCCGATAACCCAGAAAAAACTAAATAACTCAGAGTGTTACGAATGGCAAAGCCGAAAACGGCATACGTCTGCAGCGAATGCGGTGCGCACAGCGTCAAATGGGCCGGTCAGTGCCCCGATTGTGCGGCCTGGAATACCCTGGTGCAGACAACGGTGGCCGCGGCCGGCACCGGCGCCGCGCTGACGCCCGCGACGCTGGCATCGTTGCCGGACGACCTGACCCGCCGTGATACGACCGGTTTTGACGAATTCGACCGTGTGCTGGGCGGCGGCCTCGTACCCGGAGCAGTCATATTGCTCGGCGGCGATCCGGGTGTCGGCAAGTCAACATTGCTGCAGCAGGTTTCGTCCAGCCTGGCAGCCAACCTGTCCGTTTGTTATGCGACGGGTGAGGAATCACTGCGCCAGGTCGGCCAGCGTGCGCATCGCCTGGGGCTGGCCGGGTCGCGCATGCAGCTTCTCGCCGCAACATCGATTGAGAACATCCTGGAAACGGCTGCCGGCGACAATGCCAATGTACTGGTCATCGATTCGATCCAGACAATGAGTAGCGAAGACTCACCGTCAGCGCCGGGCTCGGTCGCACAATTGCGCCAGTGTGTCGGTCGTGTCGTACAGTTTGCCAAACAGCATGAAGTGGCCGTCTTCATTATCGGCCACGTCACCAAGGAAGGTGCAATCGCCGGTCCACGTGTCGTCGAGCACATGGTGGATACGGTGTTGTATTTCGAGAATGATCCGGCCAGTCGATTTACGATGATTCGCTCGGTGAAAAACCGTTTCGGTGCCAGTGGCGAAATGGGTGTCTTTGCGATGACCGAGACCGGCTTTCGCCAGGTCAGTAATCCGTCCGCGATCTTCCTGTCGAGAGAGAGTATCGCTGAACCAGGCAGCATTGTGACAGCGGCCTGGGAAGGCAGCCGCCCGTTGCTCGTCGAGATCCAGGCGCTGGTCGCGGATGGCAACAGTTCCTATCCGAAGCGCCTCGCAACAGGCATCGACCAGAATCGCCTGTCACTGCTGCTCGCCGTCCTGCAGCGTCATGGCGATGTTGCGCTGGGGCCGGAGGACGTCTTCGTGAACGTTGTTGGCGGCCTGCGCATTGCCGAAACCGCCGCCGACCTGCCGGCGTTGCTGGCGATCGTTTCCAGCTTTTGCAACCGCGCTTGCAATGAACGCCTGATCAGCTTCGGTGAAGTCGGGCTCGCCGGTGAGATCCGGCCCGTGAAATTCGGCACCGAACGCATCGCGGCAGCCGCGAAACAAGGCTTCACGCACGCGATCGTGGCGGAATCCAATCGGCCAAAGCGTGTCCCGGACGGCATGCAGGTTACGACGGTACGACGCGTCAGCGAAGCGCTCGATGCCGCGTTCGAATAGCGCCGATCAGGCTGGCAGGTTGCGTGGGCCGATGCGCACCGATCGTATCCGGGTGCCGTCGGTCGTCACGATTTCGACCGGGTAACCCTCGATTTCGAGGCAGGTGCCGGGTTCCGGGATGGTCTCCAGCAGTTCCAGGATCAGTCCGTTGATCGTTTTCGGACCATCGGTCGGCATTTCCCATTTTTGCAGGCGATTCAGGTCGCGGATATTGGTGGTTCCGTCGACCAGGTAGGAGCCGTTGCCTTCGCTGATAATGTCTTCGTCGGCATCGGCCGGGTCGGTTGTGAATTCACCGACGATTTCCTCGAGGATATCTTCAAGCGTCACGACGCCCTGGATGTCGCCGTACTCATCCACCACCAGTGCGATTCGCAATCGGCGGCGCTGGAACTGCACGAGTTGCGTGCTCAGCGGCGTGCTTTCGGGGACGAAGTAGGGCTCATCGACCAGCGACTCGATCCTGGCCTTGTCGACTTCGCGTTGCGCAAGATTTGCCAGCCGGCGTAGATGCAGTACGCCGATGACGTTGTCGATCGTGTCACGGTAGACGGGTAGTCGCGTGTGTTCGCTGGTGCGGATGATGCGATTGATTTCATCTTCATCATCGTCGAGGTCGATGCCGACTATTTCATTGTGCGGCACCATGACGTCGTTGACGGCAACCTGCCCGAGGTCGAGGATGCTGAGCAGCATTTGCTGGTAGCGCCCGGAGATGCGACCGCCGGCTTCGTGCACCAGCGTGCGCAGCTCCTCGCGGGTCAGGGCCTGGAGCTTGGTCTCGCCCGCGCGCACCCCGAACAGGAACAGGACCCCATTGGCTGCCATGTTGGTCAGCCAGACGAAGGGATACACAATCTTCAGCAACGGGTAGTAGACCATTGATGCCGGAAAAGCGACTTGCTCCGGATGAAGTGCAGCCAGGGTCTTCGGAGCGGCCTCGGCGAAAATCAAAATCATAAAGGTCACGCCGAACGTACCGATTGCGAACGCTGCCGGCCCGCCGAGATTCATCGTCACAGCACCTACCAGTGAGGCAGTGAGTACGTTGACCAGGTTGTTGCCCAGAAGAATCAGGCCGATGATGCGATCCGGTCGTTGCAACAGGCGCTCGGCGAGCATCGCGCCGCGGTGACCCTGCCGCGCTTTGTGCCGCAGCTGGTAGCGATTGAGGCTCATCAACGCCGTTTCTGAGCCGGAGAAGAAAGCGGAAAGCAGCAATAAACCAATCAGCAGGCCGGCCAACGTCGTGGGCGACATTTCCTCTATCACGTTTGCTAACCCCAGCTACGACCCAGGATTTCTTCCAGTACGAATCGGCTGCCGAAATAGGCCAGGCACAGTATGAAGAAACCCCAGAGATACAGGAACACGGCCCGCCGGCCGCGCCAGCCGAAAAACCGCCGACCGGTGAGCAGTACGCCGAACAGGACCAGCGCGAGCAGCGACAGCGCAGTCTTGTGCACCAGGTGCTGTGCAAACAGGTTGTCGACGAACGCGAACCCGGAGACGACAGCGAGCAGCAGCACGGCGAAGCCGCCGGCTGTGATGCCGAACAGCATCTTCTCCGTGGTCTCGAGCGGTGCAAACAGGTGATTCGCAGCGGACAGCTTGCCAGCCCGCAGCCGCCGGTCCTGAACCAGTGCGTACAGTGCGACGATCGCACCGACAGTCAGCAGCCCGTAAGCGAACATCGATACCAGGATATGGGCCTGGATTTGCCAGGTCAGTTGCGCGCCGCTGCCGTGGGCAGGGGCCAGCGCCGTTGCTGTCGAGGTAATGGCGGCCAGTGCCAGCAGGCCCGCCGACATGCCACGCAGCGTGGCTTCCAGCGCTCCGAGTAGAGCGATCAGCGCCAGTTGAAACCCGATCAGCGAGACGGTCACCGCGATCGTGAACTGCAGCCCGTCCGTGGTGTAGATCTCGCCGACCAGCAAATGGCCGTGTAGCAGCAGTCCGGCGACGCCGAAGAGACCGGCTGCACCGAGTAACAGGCCGCTTCTTGCGGCGTTGGCCGGCAGCCGATGCATCGTGAAAGCCACGGCTGACAACAGGTACAGCAAAAGAATTGTGATTTGAAACACAGAAACCCGTCGTTGCTTGTCTTAACGTCTGACCTGCAGGCCCTACCTTCGAAAACGCGAGATTCAATACTACCCCAACGCTATGCGTATACGAATTCTTGGTTGCAGCGGGGGCATCGGCGCCGGGTCCCGCACCTCAGCCATGCTCGTCGACGATGATGTTCTGATTGATGCCGGGACAGGGATTGGCGATCTCGAGTTGAACGATCTCGACTCCATTCGCCATGTTTTCCTGACGCACGCGCATCTCGATCACATTGCAGGTCTGCCGATGCTCGTGGACCGCGTGTTCGACGAAGACTTTACGACACCGCTGACCGTCTATGCCCGCGAAGAGACCTTGCGCGCGATCCGGGAACATCTGTTCAACGATACGATCTGGCCGGATTTTTCCCGCTTGCCCTCTGCGGAGCGACCGATGCTGCGCTATCACGTTTGCAGTCCGGGCGACACGATTACGATTCGGCATCGCGATTTCTACGCCGTGGATGTTTTGCACACAGTGCCGACGCTCGGCTACACGGTGCAGAATTCCGGCGGCGCGTTTGCCGTTAGTGGCGACACGAAGACCAACGAAACGCTGTGGCCGGTGTTGAATGCCTGCGATGACCTGCGCGTGCTGGTCATCGAAGTTTCATTCCCGGACGAGATGGAGCAGCTCGCTAACGAGGCCGGCCACTACTGTCCGAAGACACTGACGCGCGACCTGCAGCGACTGGATCACGATCCGGAGATCTGGCTGACGGGGATGAAGCCCGGCAAGGAAAACGAAATACTCGAACAGGTCGTCAGGGCAGCTCCGCAACGCCGGATCAGGATGCTGTCGCGGGGAACGGTACTTACGGTTTAGAATAACCGCATGTTTGACAACCTGAGCAGCCGGCTCTCGGAAGCCGCACGAAACCTGTCCGGCCAGGGCCGGCTTACCGAAAACAATATCAAGGACACGCTGCGGCAAGTGCGTCTCGCATTGCTCGAGGCGGATGTTGCCTTGCCCGTCGTCAAGGCGTTCATCGAGCGTGTGCGCGAGCGTGCGCTCGGCGAGGAAGTCGGCAAGAGCCTGACACCCGGCCAGCAACTCGTGAAGATATTCCATGCGGAGCTGGTGGCGCTGTTCGGCAACGAGCATGCGCCGCTCGACCTGCGTGCGCAGCCACCGGTTGTGGTGCTGCTGGCCGGCTTGCAGGGCGCCGGCAAAACGACGACGGCGGCCAAGCTGGCCCGGCGACTGATCGACAAGGACAAAAAGCGGGTGATGCTGGTCAGTACGGACGTCTACCGTCCGGCTGCAATCCTGCAGCTCGAGACGCTGGCAGGTGAGGTGGGGGCACTGCATTGCGCGAGCAGCGTCGATGACAAGCCGGTGGAGATCGTCGATCGTGCGATCGGTGAGGCGAAACGCTCGCACGCGGACGTCCTGATCATCGATACGGCCGGCAGGTTGCATGTCGACGATGCGATGATGACCGAGGTCGCTGCGGTACACGCACACTCCGGAGCCAGTGAAACCCTGTTTGTCGTTGACAGCATGGCGGGCCAGGACGCAGTGAATGCGGCCACGGCATTCGACCGGCACCTGCCGCTGACCGGCGTGATATTGACCAAGGCTGACGGCGACGCGAAGGGTGGTGTTGCGTTGTCGGTGCGGGAAGTCACGGGCAAGCCGATTCGCTATGTTGGTGTCGGCGAGAAAGTCGACGCCCTGGAGGCGTTTCACCCGGAACGCATGGCGTCGCGCATTCTCGGCATGGGCGACGTGTTGTCGCTGGTCGAGGAGATCGAAAGCAAGGTCAGCAAGGATAAAGCCGAAAAGCTTGCGAGAAAGGTCAAGAAAGGGCGCGGATTCGATATGACCGACCTCCGTGACCAGCTCGAGCAGATGATCAACATGGGCGGCATGGGCGCACTGCTCGACAAGATGCCTTTGCCCGGCAGGATCGACCCGGCGGCGCTGAAGCAGGGCGCCGATGAAAACCAGTTGAAACGCCAGATTGCCATCATCAATTCGATGACACCGGCAGAGCGCCGCTTCCCGAAAACCATCAACGGCTCCCGGCGCAAGCGCATAGCGGCGGGCTCGGGGCTGCAGGTACAGGACGTCAATCGGCTGCTGAAGCAATTTACCCAGATGGAAAAAATGATGAAGAAAATGGCCCGTGGCGGCATGAAAAAAATGCTGCGCGGCATGCCGGGCGGCGGGATGCCGCCGGGTCTGCGCTAGGCGGCGTTTGGATACCGATAAGCCACCGATAAACTTAGGTTTTTCGTCGCGGAAAACGCTTCACATTTGAATCCAAGTCGGTACAATGCGCGCTACTCGGGGCTAGCCCGAGATCAGGCGTGTCCGCCTGTCACGGAATCAAACAACGGAAGAGTAATGGTTAGTATCAGACTTTCGCGCGCTGGCGCGAAAAAACGTCCTTTTTATCACCTGGTGGTCACCGACAGCCGCAATCGTCGGGACGGCCGGTACATCGAGCGTGTGGGCTACTTCAACCCGGTGGGCAAGGAGCACGAAGAGAACCTGCGGATCGACATCGAGCGTGTGGATCACTGGATTGGCCAGGGCGCCAAGCCGTCAGAACGTGTTGCGTCGCTGTTGAAAGCGCATCGCAAGGCCCAGGCTGCCAGCTGAACGGAACGCTGCAGCAACCCATTGTTTTGGGCCGTATCAGCGGCCTGTTTGGAGTCAGGGGCTGGGTCAGGGTTTTTTCGCACACTCAGCCGCGCGAAGCGATACTCGATTACCGCCGCTGGTATCTGCGGCAGGAAGGGACCTGGCACGAAGTCGAGATTGCAGAAGGACAACGGCACGGCAAGGGCATTATTGTGCGCCTGGCCGGCCTGGATGACCGGGACGAGGCAGCAAAGCTCATCGACTGCGATATCGCGGTAGAACGAGGCGAGTTGCCGGAGACCGAGGAGGGCAGTTTTTACTGGGCTGACCTCGAAGGGTTGAATATCGTGGGTCGCGACGGCACGGACCTGGGTCGCGTCGCCTACCTGCTCGAAACCGGTGCCAACGACGTGCTGGTGACGACAGGCAAGCCGGAGCGGTTGATTCCGTTTGTTTGGGGCCAGGTGGTCCTCGACGTGGATATCGCCGCAGGCGTGATTACAGTGGACTGGGAACCGGACTGACAGTATGCAAATTGCCGTAGTCAGTTTGTTTCCGGAAATGGTTGGCCAGGTTGCGGAATTCGGTGTGGTTGGCAGGGCGCGCGAGCGGAAATTGCTCGCGATGCACCTGGAGAACCCGCGGGACTATGCGAACGACGTGCACCGTACCGTGGACGACCGGCCATACGGCGGCGGGCCGGGAATGGTGATGAAGTACGAACCGGCCGCCGCGGCGATTGCGGCGGCCAGGGCGGAACTGCCGGCGGGTTGCCCGGTGATCTGCCTGACACCGCAGGGCGAGGTATTCGACCAGGCGGTGGCAAGGCGACTGGCCGGGCTGCCGGGCATGGTATTGCTCGCGGGTCGGTACGAAGGGATCGACGAGCGCTTGATCAGCCGCGAGGTCGACGAAGAGTTGTCGCTGGGCGATTTTGTATTGTCCGGTGGTGAAATTGCGGCGATGGCCGTGATTGATGCGGTGGCGAGGTTGTTGCCTGGTGTACTGGGCGATGACGAGTCGGCGCAACAGGACTCGTTCATGCATGGTCTGCTGGACCATCCGCATTACACGCGTCCGGAGAGTATTGATGGTGACCGGGTTCCGGCAGTGCTGTTATCCGGCGACCATGCGCGGATAGCGCGCTGGCGCAGGAAACAGGCGCTGGGCCGCAGCTATCTGCGCCGTCCTGACCTGGTCAGGAAGTTGAGTTTGAGCAATGACGACAGGAAATTGCTCGAAGAATTTTTGAAAGAGCAAGGCCCGGTGTAGAATGCCCGGCCGCGCCAAGGATTAACCGACGAGATGTCGGCGAGAAGAGAGCCATGAGTAAAATTATTGAAGCGATTGAAAACGAACAGATGGGCAAGGAGATCCCGGCATTTGCGCCCGGGGATACCGTCGTTGTCCAGGTCAAGGTAAAAGAGGGCACACGCGAACGTTTGCAGGCGTTCGAGGGTGTTGTCATTGCGAAGCGCAATCGCGGCCTGAATTCGTCATTCACCGTTCGCAAGATCTCGCACGGAGAGGGGGTCGAACGCGTTTTCCAGACCTACAGCCCGGTGGTCGACTCGGTGACGGTCAAGCGTCGTGGCGATGTACGTCGCGCGAAGCTCTACTATCTTCGAGGAAGAACTGGTAAGGCCGCGAGAATTAAGGAAAAAATCTAGTTTTTTCCGGCCGGCGTGGCGCTGCCAGCCGGCCCGGTCGTTGCTCGGCTGAGCACGATCATCAGGCAACAATCAGTAATACATCACGATCGAACGCCCGAATAGCGGTTAGGATTCCTGACCATCGAGCGGGAAAAAAGCGAGCGGAAGATGCGTATTCAAAAGTCGATTGTTGTCGCGCTACTCGCCCTTGGGGGCCAGTGGCTGTCCGGCTGTACCTACGTGGTTTCGAACGCTGCCACTTCTTTCGGTGAGGGCCTGACCGGCGCTATCCTGAACCAGGACGACCCGGAGCTGGTACGGGCGGGCATGCCGTCCTACATCCTGTTGCTCGACAGTTTCCTGCAGGGCGAAGAAGACAATCCGGCGATCCTGTCATCGGCGGCCACAATGTATGCATCCTACGGCAGTGTATTTGCCAACGAACCCGCCCAGGCGAGGCGGCTTACCCGCCGTGCCCGCGACTATGCAGAGCAGGCCATGTGCAAGACCTATTCCGGCTCGTGCAACTGGCGGGACCTGCCGTACGAGGCATTCACCGACAGCCTGGCGGGTGTCGGGTCCCGGCAGGCCGACACGCTGTACACCTATGGATTCGCTCAACTTGCGTATATTCGCGCGCATGCGGACGACTGGAACGCACTCGCAGAATTGCCCCAGGCGGAAGCAGTGATGAATCGCTATGTCAGTATCAGCGGAAGCTCCGCGGAATCTTCGGCATTCAATTTCCTGGGCATTCTGAAGACGGTGCGTCCACCGGCACTTGGCGGCAAGCAGGATGAAGCGATCGTCGATTTCGAGACCGCATTCAACCGGTCTCAGGGCAAGGATCTCAGCCCGAAAGTGGAGATGCTAAAAGGTGTCGCACGCATGCTGTACGATCGCGAGATGAACGATCGGCTTTGCAGGGAGATCCTCGACGCCGATCCTTATGCCGACGGATTTACGCTGACAAATGTTCTGGCCATAGAGGAAGCGACGACTCTTTGCGCCGAAACCGACGACTATTTTTGAGGAACCGATGATGAGGAAAGCCGGATTGTTGATTTTCGCCTGCCTGCTCGCTGCAACGGGCAACGCACAAACGCTGAAAATCGCGACGTTGACACCGGAAGGATCCGAGTGGATGCAGGACATGCGGGCAAGTGCTGCGGAGATCAACAAGCGGACCGACGGCCGGGTGACGATCAAGTATTACGGAGGCGGCAGCCGGGGTACGGATGCCAAGGTGCTGCGGGAAATGCGGCTTGGCCGGCTCCAGGGAGGTGTCTTCACGCCGTCGGCACTGATGGAGCAATACAGTGACATCGGGATGTACGGCATGCCGATGGTGTTCAAGTCCATCGAAGAGGCCGATTACGTGCGCTCGGTCATGGACAGCAAGATCATTGCCGGGCTGGATGATGCGGGCTATGTAACCTTCGGATTCGCTGCAACCGGCTTTGCCATGATGATGTCGCTCGAACCCGTTGCGACACTCGAAGACCTGAGCGGCAAGCGCGTCTGGGTACCGGAGGGGGATGACGTCAGCAAGGCTACAATGGATGCACTCGACGTCAACTCGATTCCGCTGCCGCTGACCGACGTCTACACGGCGATCCAGACCGGTGCGCTGGACATCGTGACAATGTCGTCTGTCGGTGCCGTCCTGTTGCAGTACCACACCAAGCTCAAGTACGTAACGGACCTGCCATTGATCTACACGATCGGTTTTATGGCGATCGACAAAAAGGCGTTTTCGCGACTGTCCGCGGCGGACCAGGAGGTCGTCCGGACCGTGATGAGCGAATTGTATGCGCGCTATGACAAGCTGAATATCGAGGACGAGTCGGCTGCGAAAGCAGCTTTGTTAAAGGCGGGCATGCAAAAAGTGGTGCCGGAGCCCGGACCGCTGGCCGAATTGCAGGCGGCTGTCCGCAAGTCAAACGATGCGCTGGCAGCCTCTGGTATGGTGTCCAGGGACCTGTACGAGGACTTACTGCGACTCGTTGACGAGTACCGGGCCGGCCAGCAATAGACGCGTATGGCGGACGGCAAGCGATCAGTCCTGCAACGTCTCGATGCGGCCGGCCGGTTTGTAGAGAACCTGTTTCTCGTCGGGCTGCTTGCAGCGATGATGCTGTTGTCGGTTGGCCAGATCATCGCCAGGGAACTCTTCAATACGGGTTTCTTCTGGGCAGGTGAGGTCATTCGCATCCTGGTCCTGTGGCTGGCGATGGTGGGTGCCGTGGCGGCGTGCCGTGAGAACCGGCATATCCGGATCGACGCAATTTCTCACTGGCTGTCGGCGCAGACAGTGCAGATTACACGCATGGTTGTCGACGCTTTCGCTGCTGTTGTCTGCGCGGTCATCGCCTGGCATTCGTGGCGCTACATACAGGATGCGATCGAGTACGGCGATACGGTGCTCGACGATACGCCGGCCTGGGTCGCGCACATCGTTGTCCCGGTGGCTTTCGCACTGATGAGCTACCGATTCCTGGTCGGCGCGGGGCAGACAGCCAGTGAACTGCGGGGTAGCGCGGAGGGGCAAATCGAATGATCGTTGCAGCGGCATTACTGGTGCTGGCGATTCTGGGAGCGCCGCTGTTCACGATCATTGCGACCAGTGCCATGGTCGGCCTGCACAGCGAAGGCTCGGACCTGATGAGTTTCGCGTTGAACTTCCTGGAGATCGCGACGCTGGATTTCCTGGTGGCGATACCGTTGTTTACATTCGCCGGCTACCTGTTGAGCGAAAGCGACGCGCCAAGACGGCTCGTACGCATGACCGGTTCCCTGCTCGGATGGATGCCTGGCGGGCTGGCGGTGGTAGCCCTGGCGGCGTGCGCGTTCTTCACCGCATTTACCGGGGGCTCCGGCGTCACAATCATTGCGCTGGGCGCAATCCTGTATCCCGCACTGCAGCACGACGGCTATGCGGACCGTTTCAATCTCGGGCTGGTTACTTCGTCGGGCAGTCTCGGGCTGCTTTTCGCTCCATCTTTGCCGATCATTCTCTACGGCGTGGTTTCGGAAGTGCCGATCGACCAGCTCTTCCTGGCCGGCATTTTGCCAGGAATGTTGATGCTGTTGATGTTGGCCGGTTACAGCATGTGGGTGAATCGCGGCATTCGCAAACCGTTATCGGCGTTTTCCGGGCGCGAGATCCTGGCGGCATTCCGGGAGTCGGCATGGGAGATTCCGTTGCCGTTCGTCGTGCTCGGCGGTATCTACTCCGGCAAGCTGATGGTGTCCGAGGCCGCGGCAATTACCGCTGTGTATGTGTTCGTCGTTGAGTGCCTGATTCACAGGGAAGTCGCGTTGCGGGAGCTTACACAGGTGGTGCGCTCGTCAATGGTGCTCGTGGGTGGCATCCTGGTGATTCTCGGTGTGTCCATCGTCTCGACCGATTACATGATCGGCGCCGGCATACCGCAAATGTTGCTCGAGTGGGTTTCGTCGCTGGTTTCCAGCCAGACGAGTTTCCTGCTGTTGCTCCTCGTGTTCCTGCTGGTACTCGGCGCAATACTGGACATATTCTCCGCCATCGTCCTGGTCGTACCCCTGATCCTGCCGATTGCAGCAGGTTTCGACGTGCATCCTGTGCATCTCGGTATCGTATTCCTGGCCGCGATGGAGCTCGGTTACCTGACGCCCCCGGTTGGATTGAACCTGTTCATATCGAGTTATCGCTTCGAAAAGCCGATTCTGCATGTCTACTCGGCAACCTTTCCGTTCCTAATGATTCTGCTAATGTCTGTTATTCTGATCGCATTCTGGCCGAGTCTCTCCCTATGGTTGGTTCCAGCTTAACCCGTTTTACGCTCCTGACAATTGTGCTCGCGACCTGGCCTGTCCTGCAGTCCTGTGCTGCGGACAACGACGCATTGAAGCACGTCACACTGCCGCCCGGATTCGGCATCGAGGTCTATGCCGATGTGCCGAATGCGCGATCGCTGGCACTCGGCTCCGATGGCACGGTTTTCGTTGCGAACCGGCGGGGCAGTTCGGTGTACGCGGTCGTACCGAATGAGGACGGGTCGACTGAAGTGCTCGAGATTCTGACCGGGCTGGATATGCCCAACGGTATCGCCTGGTACGCAGGTGACCTGTATGTCGCCGAAAATACACGCATCACACGCTATCCGGATATCGAAGCAAACCTGCGCAGCATGCCGGACGCTGACGTGATCGTCGACGACCTGCCAGCGAAGCGGCATCACGGCTGGCGGTATATCGCATTCAGCCCATCCGGAAAATTGCACATCAGCATCGGTGGGCCTTGCAATGTCTGCGAAGAGGATGGATTTGCCACGATCGAACGCATGAATGCCGATGGCACTGAGCGCGAGGTCGTTGCATACGGCGTGCGTAACTCGGTCGGTCTTGCCTGGCATCCCGAGACCGGTGAGCTGTGGTTTACCGACAACGGGCGGGACATGCTCGGCGATAATCTGCCGCCGGACGAGCTCAATCGTGCCCCGGCAGCAGGGCTGCACTTCGGTTTTCCGTTTTGCCATGGTGGGGACATCGCCGATCCCGAGTTCGGCGAGTTGCGCGACTGCGATGAATTCACACCGCCAGCTCAAAAGCTCGGCCCGCATGTTGCGGCAATCGGGCTGCGATTTTACACGGGAACGGAATTTCCGACCGACTACCACGGTCAGATATTCATAGCAGAACACGGTTCGTGGAATCGCTCGGAGCGGATCGGCTACCGGGTCAGCCTCGTCCGCATCGATGAGAATCGCGCGGTGTCCTACGAAGTATTTGCCGACGGGTGGCTGCAAGGCAATACCGTCCTGGGCCGGCCCGTGGACCTGTTGGTACTCGATGATGGTTCGTTGCTGATCAGCGACGATCATGCGGATGTGTTGTACAGAGTTTTCTACAAGGGATTGGACTGAAATGGACAAACCGAACCCGTTTTTTCGCGTTTTTTCATGGCTGTGGACCGGTGTCGATGGCCTGCGAAAAATCCTGCACCTGATCCTGTTGCTGCTGATTTTCCTGTTGTTCTTCGGCTTGAATGCCGAGTCGCCACTGTCGTATCCGTCAGGTAGTGCGTTGTATATCCAGCCCTATGGTGCGCTCGTCGAAGAATTGTCCGGCGACCCGTACGACAGGGCCATTGCCGAGGTGCTGGGTGACGGACTGCCGCAAACCCGGGTCAGCGACGTTGTCAGTGCGCTGGCGTATGCGCGTGACGACGAACGCATCGAGATGGTTTACCTGGATCTTTCGACGACGGGTGGCGCTGGCCTGAGCAAGTTGCAAACGATCGCCGCGGCCATCGAGGACTTCCGGACATCGGGCAAGCCGGTCATTGCAAACGCGGATTTCATGGGCCAGTCCGGCTATTACCTGGCCGCACACGCTGACGAGATCTATCTTCACCCGGACGGCTCGATCCTGTTGCGCGGCTATGGCCGGTACCAGACCTTCTACAAGGACGCCATCGAATTGCTGCGGATCGACTGGAACGTGTTCCGCGTCGGGACACACAAGTCCTATGTCGAGCCGTACACGCGCATGGACATGTCCGATGAATATCGTGCCGACACGACCCGGATCGTCGACCAGCTCTGGTCGATGTACCGGGATGCCGTGGTCACTGCGCGTGGCCTGGAAGAAGGGGCGCTTGATGACTTTGCGACCAACCTCGTTGAGCATGTTACAGCCACCGGCGGCGATGTTGCCGAAGCAGCGCTGGAGTTCGGTCTGATCGACGGGCTACTGACACGCAACGAGATGCGCGACTACATGGTCGCGCAGGTCGGCGAATCCGACTGGCCGCAGGATTCATTCAATGCGATCGGCATGCACGACTACCTGGCGCAAATGGATCTTTTCGCCGGCGGACCCGCTGGGGCGGGGAATGTGGCTGTCGTCATCGCCTCCGGAGACATCATGTTCGGCGAGCAGTCGCCGGGCAACATCGGGGCCGATTCTACGGCGGCATTGCTGCGGCGAGCGCGGCTTGACGAGTCTGTGCACGCCGTCGTACTGCGGGTCGACAGCCCGGGTGGCAGCGCTTTCGCCGCCGAAGTCATCGCAGACGAGGTCAAGGCCTTGCGGGCCGCGGGCAAGCCGGTCGTGGCTTCGATGAGCAGTGTCGCAGCATCAGGCGGATACTCGATTTCGATGCATGCGGACAAGATCCTGGCCAATTCCGCGACGATCACGGGTTCCATCGGCGTGTTTGGCATGTTTCCGACATACCAGCGAACATTGGCGGCCATCGGCATTACGACCGATGGTGTCGGCACAACGCCGTGGACTGGCCAGTTTCAGCCGAATCGCGAGATGACGGAGGAAACGCGGCAATTACTGCAGCTTTTCGTCGAGGACACTTACGATGATTTCATCACCGATGTGGCCATCAGCCGGGGGCTGGACAAGGATGCCGTTGATGCGATCGGACAGGGTCAGATCTGGACGGGCGTCGAAGCCATGCAAAACGGGCTGGTGGATGGCATCGGTGGATTGCGGTCTGCCGTCGAACTGGCCGCCGAACTGGCCGAACTGGAGCCGGGCAACTTCGGTACCTTCGTGATCGAGCAGGAGTTGTCGCCGACAGAGCAGATGATCGTGGACTTCCTGACCGTTGCTGCGAGAACCGGCGTCGACCTGTCCCGCTGGGTGGATACGCCGGACATTCTCAGCCGTCTCGCTCGCGGGCTGGACCAGCGGCTCGACAGCATGTTGCGCTTCAATGACCCGAAAGGCATGTACCAGCACTGCCTGTGCGATTTGAACTAGGCGGCCGTTCTAGTCCCAGTTCAGGATGACCTTGCCGGACTGTCCCGAGGCCATCAGGTCGAACGCGTCCTGGAAGCTGTCGACCGCGAAGTGATGCGTGATCACGGGCTCGATCTGCAGCCCGCTTTGCAGCATGCTGGCCATCTTGTACCAGGTTTCGAACATTTCCCGGCCGTAGATCCCCTTGAGTACCAGGCCCTTGAAGATGACGTCGGTCCAGTCGATGCTCATGTCATCCGGCGGTATGCCGAGGATTGCGACTTTGCCACCGTGGTGCATCGTGCGCAGCATGTCGCGAAACGCGCCGGGATTGCCGGACATCTCCATGCCGACGTCAAAGCCTTCCTCCATGCCGAGCTCAGCCATGGTTGCATCGATGGACTCGGTGCTGACGTTGAGCGCACGAGTGGCGCCCATCTTGCGTGCCAGGTCGAGCCGGTAGTCGTTGATATCGGTGATGACGACATGGCGGGCGCCGGCATAGCGGGCAATTGCAACGGCCATTACGCCGATAGGACCGGCCCCGGTAATCAGTACGTCTTCGCCAACCAGGTCGAACGACAGGGCGGTATGGGTCGCGTTACCCAGCGGGTCCAGGATTGCCGCCATATCGTCCGAGATTGAGTCGGGCAACTTGAATACATTGAATGCGGGAACGGCGACGTACTCGGCAAAAGCGCCGTCGCGGTTGACTCCGACGCCCTGGGTGTTCATGCACAGATGCCGACGGCCTGCCCGACAGTTGCGGCAAACACCGCAGGTGATATGGCCCTCGGCGGAAACCCTGTCGCCAATTGCAAACCCCTTGACCTCGCTGCCACACTCCACGATCTCACCGCAGAATTCGTGGCCGATTGTCGTTGGTACACGGATCGTGTTGCGAGCCCAGTCGTCCCATTGGAAAATGTGAATGTCTGTACCGCAGACGGCACTTCGCTTGACGCGAATCAGAACATCGTTGTGCCCGACTGATGGTCGCTCGACGTCCTGCATCCAGATGCCGCGTTCTGGCCGTGCTTTGACGAGCGCTTTCATCAGTCGATCACCTTGAGTTCCCGGCCGACCTTCGTGAACGCATCGATCGCAAAATCGAGTTGCTCGCGCGTCAATCCGGCAGACATTTGTGTACGGATCCTTGCCTGTCCCCTGGGTACGACCGGAAACGAGAAGCCGATCACGTAGACACCGTGATCGAGCAGCAGGTCCGCCATTCTCGAAGCCAGTTTCGCGTCACCCAGCATCACCGGGACGATCGGATGCTCTCCCGGCTTCAGGTCGAAGCCGCGGGATTCCATCTGCTGGCGGAAATACGCGGCATTCTCGTGCAGCTGCTCACGCAGGGAACTGTCTTCCTGTAACAGGTCGAGCACGGCAATAGACGCCGCGGCAATCGCAGGTGCCACCGAATTCGAAAACAGGTAGGGTCGCGATCGCTGCCGCAGCCAGCCAATGATTTCCTTGCGGCCCGACGTATAGCCGCCGGATGCGCCGCCGAGGGCCTTGCCGAGTGTGCCAGTGATGATATCGATACGTCCCATTACATCCCGGTACTCGTGTGTGCCCCGGCCGTTCGCGCCGAGAAAGCCGGTGGCATGGCAGTCGT
Organism: Gammaproteobacteria bacterium; assembly: GCA_030429005.1. Classification (GTDB taxonomy): domain Bacteria; phylum Pseudomonadota; class Gammaproteobacteria; order Steroidobacterales; family Woeseiaceae; genus UBA1847. The sequence goes on from JAUIDP010000002.1 coordinate 125,315, forward strand.
CGATCATCGTCAAAGCATCGTGCCTGTCGGCCAGGTTGCATATTGTGCCGAGGTTGGCGATGGTGCCGTCCATCGAGAAAACCCCGTCGGTGACGATCAGCCGGGCCCTGGCATCCCGCGCCGCTTCCAGCTGTTGCTCGAGGTCGTCCATGTCATCATTCTGGTAGCGAAAACGGGCTGCCTTGGAGAGCCGAATGCCGTCGATAATGCTGGCATGGTTCAGCGCATCGCTTATGACGGCGTCTTCGGCCCCGAGAATCGTCTCAAACAGGCCGCCGTTGGCATCGAAACAGGACGGGTACAGGATGGTATCCTCGGTGCCGAGAAACTCGCTGATTCGCTGTTCCAGGTCGGTATGCAGTGTCTGCGTGCCACAGATAAAACGTACTGACGCCATGCCATAGCCGAATTCATCGAGAGCCATGTGAGCGGCTTCGATGACACGCGGATGGTTGGCCAGGCCGAGGTAATTGTTCGCACAGAGATTGAGTACCTGCTCGGTTGCGCCGTTGCTGGCTACCTCGATAGCCGCTTGTTGCGGACCGGCTATGCGGCGTTCGGATTTGTACAGCCCTTCGGCTTTCAGGGCTTCGGTTTGTTCGGCCAGGGACGCCAGGAAACTGCTGGTCACGGCTCTTTTCCCTATATTAAAAGGAGGCAAAGTATAGCAAGATGCGGATTTTCCGAGGCACGGAATTGACCGATGGATTTTGACGATCAGCCTGCTGCGAAAGACAGTGCAATCGCCGGTCTGAATGACCTTTACCTGGCGGATGAAGCCCGGCTCGTCAAGGAGCTGGCAGACGCCGCGGACCCGGGCGATGTGCAGCGCGACAAGATCCTCGCAACGGCAACGCAGTTGGTCAACGCTGTCCGCGAGAATTCCGTCGACGAAGGCGGGATCGATGCCTTCCTGCAACAGTACGACCTGTCCTCCGAGGAGGGTGTGTTGCTGATGTGCATCGCCGAGGCATTGCTCCGCATCCCGGATGCCGATACAGCCGACGCGTTGATCGCCGACAAGCTTACGTCGGCTAACTGGAAAGAGCACCTGGGTGAAAGTGACTCGTTGTTCGTCAACGCATCGACGTGGGGTCTGATGCTCACCGGACAGTTGTTGCGTTTCGACGAGGTGCGCGGCAAGAACCCCGTGCAGTTGCTCGGCAAGCTCGCCGGACGGGCGGGGGAGCCGGTCGTGCGGACAGCCATGCGCCAGGCGATGCGGATCATGGGCCACCAGTTCGTTATGGGCCGCACCATCGACGAGGCGCTGGCGCGGTCGGTCAGGAAGGGCAATCGCGCGTACCGGCACTCATTCGACATGCTCGGCGAGGCTGCGCTGACGGCCGCCGATGCGGAGCGCTATTTCTCGTCCTACTACAGCGCGATCGGCAGCATTGGAGCGGGACCACAGGGGCCGGCCGACGAGATTTTTTCGGCGGCCAGTATTTCCGTCAAGCTGTCGGCACTGCATCCGAAGTACAGCTTTCTCGAGTATCAGCGCGTCATCGATGAACTGGTGCCGAAGATCCTGGAACTTGCACAACACGCAAAGGCATCCGGTATCGGGCTGACGATCGACGCCGAGGAGTCAGAGCGGCTGGAGATATCGCTGGACATCTTCAAGCGTGTGTATGCCGATGCCTCGATGGCCGGCTACGAAGGGCTGGGGCTCGCTGTACAGACCTATCAACGGCGCGCCAGGAATGTGTTGACGTTCCTGCACGAGCTCGCGTCGGCACAGTCGCGGCGCATCCCGGTACGGCTGGTCAAGGGAGCCTACTGGGACACGGAAATAAAGAACGCGCAAGTCGAGGGGCTCGACAGCTATCCGGTCTTCACGCGCAAGGCACACACTGACGTTTCGTATCTTGCCTGTGCTCGGCAGGCGCTCGCCGCCGGTGATGCCCTGTACCCGCAGTTCGCCACCCACAATGCGCATACGCTGGCGAGCGTGCTGCGCTATGCCGGATCCCGGCGGGATTATGAGTTCCAGCGCCTGCACGGCATGGGCGAGGAGCTGTACGCCGAAGTCATTGACCCCGAAAAATTCGCGCGGCCCTGCCGTGTCTACGCACCGGTAGGCAGCCACGAAGACCTGTTGCCGTACCTCGTCAGGCGCTTGCTGGAGAACGGGGCGAATACGTCCTTTGTCAATCGCATTGTCGACGAGTCGATCGATGTCGGCGATATCGTTGCAGACCCGATACTTGCCGCGCGGGCACACGACTATGCGCCGCATCCGTACATCCAGCCACCGGCTGCGATGTTCGGCGACGAAAGACGCAATTCTCGCGGTATCAACCTGCCGGACCGCAATGTAACGAGAACGCTGCTCGCGGACATGCAGGCAGCCGCATCCCGTGAGTTTGCCGCCGCTCCGCTGGTCGGTGGCAAGACACTGCGCGGCGAAGCTATGCCGTCTGTGAATCCGTCGGACACGGCCGAAGTCATCGGCACCTGCCAGCAGGCGACGTCCGAGCACGTTGACGCTGCGCTGGACATGGCTGCCGCTGCGCAGGCGGACTGGGATCGCACGCCGGCTGCCGAACGTGCAGGCATCCTCGAAGCGGCCGCGGACCTCTATGAACAGCACACGGCAGAACTGCTGGCACTGTGTGTCAAAGAAGCGGGCAAGACGATACCCGATGCAATTGCTGAACTTCGCGAGGCCGTGGATTTCCTGCGCTACTACGCCGCCCAGGCCAGGACGCTGTTTGGCGATCCGACTGTGTTGCCCGGACCCACCGGCGAGCGCAATACACACGGTCTTCGCGGGCGGGGTGTCTTTGTCTGCATCAGTCCGTGGAATTTTCCGCTGGCCATTTTTACAGGGCAGGTTGCTGCCGCCCTGGCCGCCGGCAACGCTGTGCTCGCAAAACCTGCCGAGCAAACGCCATTGGTTGCATACCGCGCGGTGGAATTGCTTCTGCAGGCCGGTGTTCCACCTGCCGTGCTGCACTTCCTGCCAGGAGACGGCGCCAGCGTCGGCGGGCATGCCGTGGCGGATCCGCGCGTTGCCGGCGTGGCATTTACCGGTTCGACCGAGACGGCGCGCCGCATCAACCAGTCGCTGGCCGCGAAATCCGGGCCGATCGCGACGATGATTGCCGAGACCGGTGGGCAGAACGCGATGTTCGTCGACAGCTCTGCGCTGCCGGAACAGGTTGTGCAAGACAGCGTCTATTCATCATTTAACAGTGCCGGACAGCGTTGCTCGGCGCTGCGGCTGCTGTGCCTGCAACGGGATATTGCGCCGCGCGTCATAGAGTTGCTGATCGGGCAGATGAACGAACTCGCCATTGGTGATCCGGTCGACATCGGCGTCGACGTCGGGCCGGCCATCGACGAGGAAGCGCGGGCGTTGTTGGTCGCGCATGTCGAACGTATGCAAAAGGAAGCGACGATCCTGCATCGCAGCCGCATGCCCGAGAGC